>DATLOH010000020.1:0-19154 GCA_035536375.1 Acidimicrobiales bacterium | reverse complement strand
GGTCCTGGTCGGTGACGAAGTAGGGCGAGAGGTAGCCCTTGTCGAACTGCATACCCTCGGTGAACTCGAGCTCGAGCCCGAAGGTGTTCGACTCTTCGACTGTGACGACGCCGTCCTTGCCGACGCGATCGATGGCGTCCGCAAGTACGTCACCGATGGCCTGGTCAGCGGCCGAGTTGGCTGCGACCTGGGCGATCTGCGCCTTGCCGTCGATGTCCTTGGCCTCGGCCTTGATGGACGCGACTGCGGCGGCTACGGCCTTCTCGATGCCACGCTTGAGCAGCGACGGGCTCGCGCCTGCGGCCACGTTGCGCAGGCCCTCGCGTACGAGTGCCTGCGCGAGGACGGTGGCGGTGGTGGTGCCGTCGCCGGCGACGTCGTTGGTCTTCGTGGCGACTTCCTTGACGAGCTGGGCACCCATGTTCTCGAAGGGATCGTCGAGTTCCACCTCACGGGCGATGATGACGCCGTCGTTGGTGATCGTGGGGGCGCCCCACTTCTTGTCGATGACCACGTTGCGGCCCTTGGGGCCGAGCGTGACGCGCACGGCGTTGGCCAGCTTGTCGACTCCGGCTTCGAGCGACTTGCGCGCCTGATCGTCGAACTTGAGGAGCTTGGGCATTACTTCTTGCCCTTGCCGCCGACGACGGCGAGCACGTCGCGGCTCGTGAGGATGAGGAGGTCCTCGCCGTCGATCGTGATCTCGGTCCCGCCGTACTTCGAGTAGACGACGGTGTCACCTACGGATACGCCGAGCGGAATCAGCTCGCCGGTCTGGTCCGAGCGACGGCCGGGGCCGGCGGCGAGGACTTCTCCCTGCTGGGGCTTCTCCTTGGCGGTGTCGGGGATGACGAGGCCGGACGCAGTGGTCTCTTCGCTCTCGTTGGGGCGCACGACGATACGGTCGTCAAGCGGCTGAAGATTCATGGTGTGTTTGACCTCCGAGGTCTGTTAGCACTCTCACCTTGCGAGTGCTAACAGTAGCCAGGCGACCGGCCCGGCGGCAACCCGGCTCACAATCGAAGATTCGGGTAGGCGCCACAGTCGAGCGGCGTCGGGCCGTCGCTCTGGAGTCGCCACCATCCTGCCGCGGCGATCATCGCCGCGTTGTCCGTGCAATACGCCAAAGACGGCAGTAGCGCCTCCACCCCGACCTCAGCGGCCGCGACCTCGGTGGCCGACCGCAGCGCCGAGTTCGCCGCCACTCCACCGGCCAGGCACAGCGCTCGTGCCTTCGTCTCGACGACCGCCCGCGTTGCCTTTGTCACAAGCACGTCGACGACTGCCGCCTGGAACCCCGCCGCCACATCCTCGACACGCAGACCAGGTTCGCTTGCAACGCGACGCACGACGGCCGTCTTGAGCCCTGAGAACGAGAAGTCGAAGCTGTCCTCGTTGGCGAGCGGTCGCGGGAGCTTCACCGCCTTGGGATCTCCGGTCGCCGCCAGCTTGTCGACCACCGGGCCCCCCGGATAGCCGAGCCCGATCACGCGAGCGACCTTGTCGTACGCCTCACCGGCAGCGTCGTCGATGGTCCCGCCCAGGATTTTGTAAGAGCCGTGAGCCTCGACCAGCACCAGCAGGGTGTGACCGCCCGACACCAGCAGCACGACTGCCGGGAGCGGGAGATCCGGCCGCTCGAGCAGGCAGGCGTAGAGGTGGCCCTCCAAATGGTTGACACCCACAAACGGGACATCCCAAGCCAGCGCGAGTGCCTTTGCATGGCTCACCCCGACAAGGAGCGCTCCGATGAGTCCGGGGCCCACAGTGGCGGCGACCGCAGCGCAGTCCGCACCCTCCACGCCGCCTTCGACAAGTGTCTCTGCGATCACCGGACCGAGCTTCTCGAGATGTGCGCGTCCCGCGAGTTCGGGCACGACGCCGCCGTAGCGGGCGTGGAGATCAATCTGGCTGGACACGACCGACGAGCGCACGCGCGTTCCGGCCTCGACTACGGCCGCTGCGGTCTCGTCGCAACTCGTCTCGATGCCGAGCACACACTGCGAGGGGGTCACGGACGAGCCTTCTCGACGGTGGTTGTCCCAGGCACGCGTGTCTCGAGGTCGGCCAAGCGCGTTTCGTACTCGGGCGAATCGATGTCATCGGCCCACATCACCAGGGCGTCTTCGTTGGTCTCGACGTAGTACCCCTTGCGGATACCGGCGGGATGAAACCCGAAGGAGCGGTACATCTCCTGCGCGCCGGCGTTGGAAACGCGCACTTCGAGGGTGAGGTGCTTCGCGCCGCGCTCTGCAGCATCGCGGGCGATGTTGATCATGAGCCGAGTTGCCACCTTGTGCCGCTGCCAGTCGGGGTCAACCGCGATTGTCGTCACGTGCGCATCCTCGCCGACGAGCATGGTCCCGGAATAGCCGACGACGCTCGGGCCAACTTTCGCCACGTAGTACGAGCGGCTTGTGCGCATTGTGAGCTCGCTCATGAACAGGCTTGCGGTCCACGGTCGGGGGTAGACCTGGTTCTCGATGCGAAGCACGGTGCGGAGATGCCGGCGCCGCATCGGAACGAGCGTCACGTCAAGATCGAGCGCACGAGCATCGAACTCGGCGGCCATCAGAACGACGTCGACCTTGGCAGCGTGATCACGCGCCGCGCCGTTCCCAGTTCAGCTCTGCGTCCGAACGTCGCAGGTAGAGCGGACGAATCTCGATTGGCGTGACGTACTCCTCGCGCACAGCGATCGGATGAGCGAGCTCGACAAGCGCGTCGGCGGTCGGGTGCGCAGCGCCAATGCCAGCGAGTTCGGCATGGTCCAGCGCAGTGAAGAGCGGGGCGTTCCGTTCGGCGCCGTCCCCGACCAGCAACACGCGCTCGTCGAGCATCTGTAGCTCCGCAGCCAAAGCCTCAGGTGTCACGAGACGCGGCTCGCTGACGCGTTGCACGCCCCCGTGCGTCGCTCGGTACGAGGCGGTGTACAACTCGCCCCGCCGGGCGTCGACGGCCGCCACGATGATCCGGCTCGTGTGGCGTAACGGGAACGCGAGCAGATCCAGACTCGACAACCCGATCATCGGAACACCAAGCCCTTGAGCGAGTCCGTTTGCCGTGGCCATACCGACACGCAGGCCCGTAAACAGCCCGGGACCAATGTCGACCGCAATCACGCGCACCTCGGCCAGCGCAATCTGTGCGCTTTCGCAGGCAAAGCGGATCGCAGGCACGAGCGTCTCTGCGTGTCGGCGGTTTCGTGTGACCTGTACCGATGCAAGAACGCCTTCGACCCCGCCGATCGCGCACCCAGCGCGGGCCGTTGCCGTCTCGACACCCAGGACGATCACCCGAACGGCTCCAGTGCAGCGGCCAACGATTCGTTGCGGTCGGCCCACGATGCCCCGATCGCTCGGAGTTCGATGAACCGGTCGTCGTCACCTTTCCCGAACCTGAGCGCGATCTCGAGCCGCTCCACAGGCAGCGCCGCCGATGCGGCGTCACCCCACTCGACCAGCGCGATGTCGCCGTCATCGAGGGATTCGTGGAGCCCAAGATCGAACACCTCCTGCAGCACCTCCATCCGATACACGTCGGCGTGGAGGATTCGCACCCGCCCCTCGTAGGCATTCAGCAGGGTGAAGGTCGGTGAGGTCACAGGTTCTGTAACGCCGAGGGCGGCGGCGAAACCCTGAGTGAACGTCGTCTTGCCGGCCCCAAGATCACCCGACAACAAGACGAGATCTCCCGGACGACTCACGCCCGCAAGCGCGGCGGCGATGGCGCGCGTCCGGTCGGGCGACGACGTGCGAGCCCGCAGCTCCTTCGGAACGCTCACCATGAAATCCCCGCGTCGACCAACGCTCGCTTGGCGCGGACAAAGTCGGCGCGCATACCTGCGAGTGTCTCGCCACCGCTGCGCAGGGCGGCCGCAGGGTGGAATGTGGGTACAAGCACGGCACCGCGCCATGGATACGTTTTGCCTCTCAGCTTCGTGATCCCCTCTTTCGCGCCAGGGTCTCCGAGCAGCAACAGCTTCGTCGCGAAGTTACCCAGCGTGATCACGACCTTGGGTTCGATCAGGTCGAGTTGCCCTTCGAGATACGGGCGGCAGCTCTCGAGCTCGAACGTCGAAGGGTCCCGGTTGCCCGGCGGTCGACACTTCACTGTGTTGGCGATAAAGCAGCGCTCACGGGTCACGCCGAGCTCCGACAGCATGAGCTCGTCGAGCAGCTTGCCGGAGCGGCCGACGAAGGGGAGCCCGCTGAGATCCTCGTCGCGTCCCGGGGCCTCACCGACGAACATCAGCGGCGCCTTCTCGTCACCCGCCCCGAAGACGACTGTTGTGCGGGACTCGGCCAGTGGGCATCGCGTGCACTGCGCGGCGATAGCGGCAAGCTCGGCCAGCGTCGCCATCAGTCCACGGTACGCCTTGCGCGGTCAGGTCACCGCAGCCCGGCACGCTCCTTCGACCGCGTCAGCGGCTAACGCCCGCACGAGGTCGATATCGGCCACGACCTCTCCCGCCGACACCGAGACAATGGCGTCGCCGTCGCGGCGCGTGTGGACCGGATCGATCGCACGCGCCATCCCGGCGTGTCCGGACTGCGCGAGCAGGTGGCACGCGGCCTTACCAAACGCCGCGTTGGTGACGACCGCTCCGATGGTCGTGTTCTCGAGCGCCCCGACGGCATGTCCCAGCGAGTCGGGTGGCCGCGGGTAGAGATGCCCGAGAGCATTGACGACCACCAGCGCCGAAACGACGACGTCGCCGTCACGCACGGTCAACGTGCCAAGTCCACCCGGGCGGGTAGTCGCCGGCCCGCCGATCTTGCCGAAGGTCGCACCAGTTCCGACCCCGACGCGGCCGACCGGGAACGGCCCGGGAACCGCAGCGGCGCATGCGGCGTAGCCCTCTGGGGCTCCGGGCCGGACGGATGGGTCGCCGGACCCAAGGTCGTAGATGACTGCGCCGACGACGATGGGGACGCGAGCGTGACGCGTCTGGTAGCCGATGCCGTTCTCCTCGCACCACCGCATGACACCGTCGCAGGCCGCGAGGCCATACGCGGAGCCACCCGTCAACACCACGGCGTTCACGCTCGCCACCAGCCGATCAGGCGCAAGGAGTTCGAAGTCGCGCGTACCGGGGGCGCCGCCGCGCACTTCGCCGGAAGCGATTGCTCCCTCCGGCAGGAGCACGACTGTGCAGCCCGTCATCGCATCTTCGTCAGTCCAGTGTCCGACGCGAACGCCGGCCACGTCGGTGATCACGACTGGATGCGGGCCACCGGAACCCGCTGCTCGGCGAAGGCAGTGATCCGCGCGTTCAGCCAGTCGCGTCGTTCGAGCATGAGCATGTGGCCGCCGTGCGGGACGACCTCGAACTCCGCTCCCGGTATGCCGCGGGCAGTTGCGCCGCCCAACCGCGGCGGTGTGATGAGATCGCGCGACCCGGTTATGACGAGGGTCGGTACGTCGATCTCGCCGAGACGCCGCCGGATGTCGAACCGCGCAACTCCTGGCGTGAGCTCGGCGAGAATTGCGCCTGCGATCGATCCCGTCATGCGGTGCGTCAACGCCACGTGCTGCGCCGACGGTTTGGTGCCGAAGGCCAGCCGCGTCACCGCCATGCCGACGTCGCCAGAGGGGAGCCAGCCCCCGGCTCGCCACTGTGAAAGCCGAACCGCGGACGCCCCCGGCTCGAAGAATCGCATCATGAGGTCCCACCCGGGTACTCCCTGGCCGATCGCCGACGCGGTCGAAAGGAGTACGAGGCCCGAGACACGCGCCATCGCTTCCGGGTGGTCGAGCGCGATTTGCTGCGCGACAAATCCGCCCATCGAATGCCCGACGACGATCGCGTCGTGCAGGTCGAGCTCTTCGATGAGCGACGCGACATCGGCAGCCATGCGCTCGATGGTGAGGCCGCCGTGCCCGTGTTCGGAAATCCCGTGGCCACGTTGGTCCACGGCAATGACGCGGTACTGGTCACTGAGGTCCCTGAGCTGATAGGTCCACGTGAGAACAGAGAGCGTCACGCCGTGGAGCAGCACCACGGGTCGACCCTGCCCCGCTTCGACGATGTGAATTCGACCGCCGTCGTCGACCTCGACTGTGCGGTGAGCGAGGTCGTCGGGTAGATCGAACTCGGACAGGTCGATCGGACCGCGCGCCCGCCTCCGCCGAGCGGCCGCATAAGCCGCTGCCCCCGCAGTGACCGCGCCGGCGCCGGCAAGGCCGATCGCGACACCTCGGCTCACCCCCTGCTTTCGTTTCGTCGGACGCGTCATGGACTCAATGTTGTCGATCGGCGGGGCACTCGAGGACCGACTCCGCAAACGATCTCGTAACTGATCGTGCCGAGCCGGTCAGCCCAGTCCTCGGCGGTGATCGTTTCCCCGCGTTGAGACCCTATGAGCACGACCTCGTCGCCCGGGCTCACGTCCGACTCAGGTCCACAATCGATCATTAGTTGATCCATCGTGATCGTGCCCGCGATCGGGCAACGACGTCCATCCACCAGGACGTGGGCGTGCGCGGCAGCCAGCGCGCGGGGCACGCCATCTGCGTACCCAAGCGGCACCGTTGCGATGACGGTTGGGCGTGCCGTGACGTACCGCAGCCCGTAGGAGATGCCTTCACCGGCTGCGAGTTGCCGTACGTGCGTTACCCGCGCCGCCAAGGTCATCGCCGGTTTCAACGGGACGCGTCCGACGACGTCGGGCCCTGGCGCGTAGCCGTAGAGCGCTATCCCGCAGCGCACGAGGTCGTAACGCGAACGAGGGTGGGCGATCGCGCCCGCAGAGTTCGCCGCGTGCAGCACTCTCGGGGTCACTCCGCGCGCAGCCAGCTCTCCGATCGCGGCATCAAAGCGATCCAGCTGCGCCTCGGTGACGCCGGTACGGCCGAGATCCTCGCTGACCGCGAGGTGCGTCCAGAAACCTTCGAGCGTCAGCCTCGCCGTGCGCTGCACAGTCTCCGCGAGATCCACGGCCTCCGCCGGATCAGCGCCGACACGGTGCATCCCCGTGTCGGCCTTGACGTGCACCGGCACCGTCGCCGTGCGCCGCTCGGCCGCCTGCGCCAGCGCGTCGATTCCGCGCCGCGTGTAGAGCGTGGGCACCAGGTCATGGAGGACCACATCGGCCATCGCCGCCGCCGACGGTTGGGAGAGCACGAGGATTGGCGCCTCGATGTTCGCCTTGCGAAGCGCAACGCCCTCCTCGACAAGGGCAACCGCCAGCCGAGTCGCGCCTCCGGCCAACGCCGCCCGGCTCACGTCGGCCGCGCCGTGCCCGTATCCATTCGCTTTGACGACTGCGCACAGCTCAGCCGGCGCGACCAGGCGAGCCATCGCCGCCGCGTTCGCTGCGATCACGTCGAGATCGATCGAGGCCCACGCGGGCCGGGACCGCGCTTCAGCTGCCACGAACGAGCTCCAGCGCCGCCGGAAGAAGCCCAACTAGATCCGCCGCCACCATGCCTTCTCGCGGTGCCAGAGACGCGGCGGTGCCATGCACGTGCGCCGCCGCCGCCGCCGCTTCGAGCGGTGGCACACCCCTTGCGCAGAATGCCGCGACGATGCCGGCGAGCACGTCGCCACTCCCACCTGTCGCCAAGCGTTCGTCGCCGGCCGTGACCACGAGCGCCCGGCCGTCAGGCCCGCCGACAATAGTCGTCGGCCCCTTGAGCAGCACGATGGCGTCGAGTGTCTTCGCCAACGCACACACGTCATCGATGCGCCGATCCCCCGGAGCGCAACCCGCAAGGCGGGCGAACTCCGCGTCGTGGGGCGTGATGATCAGGGGGGCGCGTCGCGACCCGGACGGGGCCTGAACGACCTCGGGTCGCAGCGCATCGGCGTCGACGATCACGGGCACGGTCGCGTGGTCGACGAAATGCTTGGCGTCCGCCAGCGCATCCGCAGCGAGGCCGATGCCCGGGCCGATGACAGCGGCGTGACACCGTTCGGCGGCGCGGACCGCGTCCGGTCCCCATCCAGCCGCGGGCAGGTCCGCTCCCAACGCGCTGATCGGCTTGGGCGGACCTGCCGGTGTCCCGCCAGGCACCGCAAGCCGCACATTGCCGGCTCCTGAACGGTGTGCGGCCGCAGCGGCGAGTCCGGGGGCGCCGAACAGTCCCGGTGATCCGCCGATGACACACACTGCGCTCGACCACTTGTGCGCGTCGCGCGACCGCTCCGGCACCCAGGCGGGGATGTCGTCGTCCTCGACGAGGTGGATGCGCGCACCACTGACGTCGAGCCCTATCCCGACCAGCGTCGTGGCGCCCGCGCGCGCGGGTCCTTCGCCTAACAGCAGGCCGGGCTTGAGGGCGCCGAAGGTCACGGTCGCGTCTGCGCGCACTGCCCCGTCGACCGCCCGCCCTGTGTCCCCGTCGACTCCGCTCGGGATGTCGACCGCAAGCACGAACGAACCGCCGGTGTCGGGTGACCAGTACTCCCCCCGGAAGCCGGTGCCGTACGCAGCGTCGATGATCAAGTCGGCGCCGTCGACGGACTCCGGCGCGGTTGCGGGTTCGCCGACGCGCACGCGCACGCCACGGCGCGCCAGTCGTTTCGCTGCGACTCGGCCATCGGCTCCGTTGTTCCCCTTGCCGGCAATCACGGTTACGCGCCTGCCGTATCCGCCGCCGAGGATGTCGAGCGCGGCGCGCGCCACGGCGGCACCGGCTCGATCGATGAGTGTGTCGATCGGATCGGCAGCGGCTGCGTCCACTTCGGCCATCTCGGCAACCGAGAGAACCTCGATCACAGTGCGGCGACCACTGCAAACGCAGTCCGGTCGGTGTGCGTGAGCGACACCATCCACGCGGTCACACCGAGGCGACCGGCGAGCGCGGCCGCGGCGCCGGTTACAAGCAGCTCAGGCGCGCCAGACGGCGCGTTTACGACCTCCACATCGTGGAACCCGAACGCTCCCAGCCCGACACCGAGCGCTTTCATCACCGCCTCCTTGGCCGCGAAACGTGCAGCAAGCCGTTCGACACGCTCCGTCGATCGTTCGCGCTCCGTAAACATCCGCGTCGCTACGCCAGGTGTGCGCGCGAGCACCCGCTCGAAGCGCTCGACGTCGACGGCGTCGACGCCCAGGCCGATCACTCGACGGTGACGGTCTTCGCCAAGTTGCGCGGCTTGTCGACATCGTTGCCCCGCGCTTTGGCCAGCGAGTAGGCGAACAGTTGAAGCGGGACGACGTCGACCATCGGGTTGAAGAGCTCGTGTCCGCTGTAAGGAACCGCGATCACATCGTCGGCGAGCTCGGCGATACGGCGATCGACGGACCCGTCGGGCTCCTCGCTCACGAGTGCGAGCACCGACGCCCCCCTGGCCTTCACCTCCTGGACGTTGGCGACGATCTTGTCGAGCAGTCGACTTTTGGTAGCGATCGCCACCACGAGGGTGCCGGGCTCGATGAGGGCGATTGGGCCGTGCTTCAGCTCGCCCGCCGCATACGCCTCGGCGCGGATATAGCTGATCTCCTTCAGCTTCAACGCACCCTCGAGCGCGACGGCATAGCCGACGCCGCGACCGATGAAGAAGACGTCGCGCACGTCGCGATACTTGGCGGCAATCGCGTCGATGTGCCCGGCCCCCGCCACCGCCGCAGCCACGTGGTCCGGCAGATTTTGGAGATCGCTGATCAGGTGCGCGGCTTCTTCGGGATACAGCGTCCCGCGCACTTGCGCGAGGTACAACGCCAACACCTGGAGCGCAGCCAGCTGCGCGACATGCGTCTTGGTGGCGGCAACGCCGATCTCGGGCCCGGCGTGCGTGTAGAGAACCGCATCGGCGTCACGGGCGAGCGACGAGTCCACGACGTTGCAGACGGTCAGCACAGGCGCCTTCTGGCGGCGCGCGAACGTGACGGCCTCCATGGTGTCGAGCGTCTCTCCCGACTGACTGATCGCAACGACGAGGCTGGTGCGGCCGAGCACCGGGTCGCGATAGCGGAACTCACTGGCGATCTCAATCTCCACTGGCAGCTTCGCCCAGTGCTCGATCGCAGAGCGCGCCACCATCCCGGCGTTGAAGCTCGTCCCACACGCCACCACGAACACCTTGTCGATCATGCGCAGGTCGTCATCGGACAGCCGAACCTGATCGAGCATTACGGCGCCGCCCTCGATCCGACCTAGGAGGGTGTCGCGAACAGCATCCGGCTGCTCGTGGATCTCCTTCAACATGAAGTCGGGGTATCCGCCCTTCTCGGCGGCTTCGAGGTCCCAAGTCACCTCGCGCTCCTGCGCCTCGACCTCGTCACCGTGGAGTGTCGTGAGCCGCACAGCTCCCGGCGTCACCTCGACGACGCGGTCGTCGTCGATTACGAAGAACGTGTCCGCCCGTCCGTGGATCGCAGGGATGTCCGAAGCGAGGAACCCAGTCGTGGCGTTGGTCCCGCAGATCAACGGCGAGCCGCGGCGGGCGCCCACGATGAGGTCGGGCTCGTCGGCGTGCACGACGCCGATGGCGAACTTCCCCCGGACTTTCTGAAGACATTCGCGCACCGCGTCGGCGAGGCCGATGCCTTTGCTGTTCATGCACGCGGCGATGGTGTGCGCGAGGACTTCAGTGTCGGTGTCGGATGTCAGTTCGTCGCCGCGCCTCGGCAATGCGTCTGTGAGTTCGCGGTAATTGTCGATGATCCCGTTGTGGACGAGCGCGAGCTTTCCCGACGCGTCTACGTGCGGATGCGCGTTCGCCTCGGTTGGTCCACCATGTGTCGCCCAACGGTTGTGGCCGATGCCACACGTCGCCGCGACGGGCGCGTCGCCGACCGATTCGGCCAGCTCGGGCAGGCTCTTGTTTCCACCGGCGCGCCGTCGCCGCCACACGGGCTCGCCCGCTTGCACGAGCGCAACGCCCGCTGAGTCGTAGCCGCGGTATTCGAGCCGGTGGAGGCCCTCGAGCAGCGTGTTGAGCGCAGGGGTGTCACCCGTCGCGCCGATGATCCCGCACATGGGACCCAGCCTACCGGCGGGGCTGTTTCGCCAGGTTCGGTCCGCCCCTAGCGGAGCTCGTACCAGTCGTAGTGGAGGGACTGACCGTCCACCGCTCCCTTGCCCACGGCCTGGATCGCATTGAGCCACGCGTACCGCGCGTCGCCTGTCTCGAATCTCGGAGCGACGTAGAGCGGCGCACCTGCGCCAGCAGCGACGTCGCTACGCCCGTGGTACTGGACGTAAACGAGCGCGCCGTCGTCGGTCTCAAACATGCCGCGCACGTCGAGCGAGCCCACGGAGCCGACAAGTGTGAACCAATCCGCACCGGACCTGCCCTTGAGCGTGGCGTTGATTCGGTCGCCGGTCAGTCGCATCGTCTCGACTTCGAACACCAGCCGCAGACCCGCCGGACCTTCGCCCACAACAAAAGGACTTGTCAATGTTGCGTCGACGGAACAGAGAGGAACGAGCTCAGGAGTCACCTCGCGAACCTAACGGCGGGATCAACCCAGATGGGTGCGCACCACCGCGGCGAGTCCGTCAGCCACGCGAGCTGCTTCGCGCTCGGTGGGCGCCTCGACCATCACGCGGATCAGCGGTTCGGTCCCCGAAGGTCGGAGGAGAACCCGCCCGTTGCTGCCCAGCGCCGCCTCGGCCTCGTCCACCGCCGCCCACACCGGCACGCAGTCGGCCAGCGAGTCGCGGTCGACGTCTTTCACGTTGTGCAGCACCTGGGGAAGGCGCGTCATCACCGCCGCAAGCTCGGCCAGAGGACGTTTGCTGCGGGACATGACGTCGAGCACCTGCAATCCGGTGAGCAAACCGTCGCCGGTCGGCGCTAGGTCGGGGAAGAGGATGTGGCCCGACTGCTCGCCCGCCAGCGACCAGTTCCCCTCGTCGAGGGCTTCGAGTAGGTAGCGGTCGCCGACTTGAGTCTCGATCACGCGGACGCCGTGCGACTCCATGGCCAATCGCAGGCCGAGATTGGCCATGACGGTGACGACCAGCGTGTCGTCCTTCAACTTGCCGCGGTCGCTCATGTCGAGCGCGCAGATGGCGAGTATCTGATCGCCATCGATCAATTGACCGGCGGCGTCGACTCCCAGGACTCGGTCGGCGTCACCGTCGAAGGCCAAACCCACATCAGCGCGCGCTCTGACAACTGCATCACGGAGACCGTCTGGGTGGGTCGAGCCACATTCGGCGTTGATGTTGCGACCGTCGGGCTGGTCGTTGAGGACCGTCACTCGCGCCCGGGCGTCGCGGAACACTTGCGGCGCGATGACGGCGGCTGATCCGTGCGCGCAGTCGAGCACGACGTGCAATCCGTCGAGCGTGCGACCCTCGAGACTCGCCGCCAAGTCGCGGGCGTACGCCTCGAGCGGGTCGCCGCCCTCGGCGACGGTCGCAGCCACTTCACCGAGATGCGACGGGGCGACTCCATCAGCGAGAACCAGGGCGAGCGCATCTTCGACCTGGTGCTGTACGGCGTCGGAAAGTTTGCGGCCACCAGCGGCGAACAGCTTGATGCCGTTGTCGGAGAACGGATTGTGCGACGCCGACACCATCGCTCCCGGGGCGTTGCGGGCCTCGCCCGCATGAGCGACGGCGGCCGTGGGCACGACGCCCAAGTCGACTACCGAGGCACCCTCGGCTGCCAACCCGCCAGTCAGGGCCCGTTGAAGGCTGTGACCCGACTCCCGGGTGTCGCGGCCGATGACGTACGCCACCTCCGTGCCGAGCACCCGCGCCGCTGCGCGACCAAGCGCGTGGACGAACTCCGTGGTCAGCTCTTCGTTGGCGACGCCGCGGACACCATCGGTGCCGAACTTCAGCGACAAAGCGCCGACCGCTTAACGCTTGGAGTACTGCGGCGCCTTGCGGGCCTTCTTGAGGCCGTACTTCTTGCTTTCCTTCTCACGCGCGTCCCGAGTGAGGAAGCCAGCCTTCTTGAGCAGGTCGCGCTGCTCAGGGTCGAGCTCGATCAGCGCACGGGTGATGCCCAGGCGCAGCGCCCCGGCCTGGCCGGAAATGCCGCCGCCGTGCATCGTGGCGTCGACGTCGTACACCTCTTCAGTTTCAGTCATCTTCAGCGGCTCGGCGGCAACCATGCGGTGCGTGGGGTTCGGGAAGTAGTTGTCGAACGCCCGCTTGTTGATGGTGATGACGCCGGTTCCGGGGCGAAGGCGCACGCGGGCCACGGCCTGCTTGCGACGACCCGTTGTCTGGGTGAGCGGCTTGGGCATTCGTATGACTCCTACTGCTCGACCCGGCGGGCGCCGGGAATCTCGAACGCCTGCGGCATCTGTGCAGCGTGCGGATGGGTGGGACCGGTGTAGATCTTCAACTTCGACAGCTGCGAACGGCCGAGCGGGCCCTTGGGCAGCATTCCGCGGATCGAACGGCGCACGGCGTCGGTGGGCTTGGTGGCCATCTCCTGCGCGAATGTCGTCGTGCGCAGCCCGCCGGGGTACCCCGAGTGACGGTGGATCAGCTTGTTCTGGGCCTTGTCCTTCGTCACGACGACCTTGTCCGCATTGACGATGATCACGAAGTCGCCAGTGTCGAGATGGGGGGCGAAGATCGGCTTGTGCTTTCCGCGCAAGAGGCGCGCCACCTCGGTGGCCATGCGCCCGAGGACGAGGCCCTCAGCGTCGACCACATGCCAGACGCGGGTGATGTCGGATTGCTTCGGCGAAAAGGTGCGCACGCGGTTCCTTCTAACGACTCCACACAGGCGTGTGCAGGACCGGACAAGGATAGGAGCCAGCGCCCTGGGCCGCAAACGCCGACCATTCCGGTGCCGCCGAGGTCAGCGCACGGGTGCACCAGGCGGTGCGATTCCGGGCCAAAACGGCTCGATCACACCGCTGCGTGCACCCGTCGGCCGTACGCTCGGGGTCGTCGCCCTTCTCGGGATCGCATTCGCCGTGCTCGTCAGCCTGCAGAACGCATCGGCTGATGTCGGCGGCCAAGAGGGCGACGACTCATACAGCTGAGGATCGTTGGCAGCCTTCGTGGTTCAGCCGGGAGCGACGGATCACCGTTGCGTGTTGACGGTTCCTCAGATGCGTGGGCCGGGCCCGACCCGAGACACTTCACTCGGCCGAATGTCGCCTGCCGTGAAGCGATGTTTCCGTGGTCCCTAGCCGTGAACGTGATCCTCGGCGCCACGGTCGTCGGGATGGCGACCGCGTGGTTCGTCCGCGACGACGAGCCTCGGCCGTACGCTTCGTAGGTGATATCTCGGGCGGACATCGACGACGCCGCGCTGCGACTCGACGGCGTCTTGCGGTCGACGCCAGTGACGGAGTCGGACAACCTCACCAAGCTGGCGGGGCGCGAGGTGCTCCTTAAGCCCGAGCACCTTCAGCGCACCGGCTCGTACAAGATCCGCGGCGCGTTCAACCTCATCAGCAGACTCGACGCGGGGGTCAACGTCGTTGCGGCCTCGGCCGGGAACCACGCGCAGGGTGTCGCGTTGGCCGCTTCGCTGACCGGTCGAAAGTCGACCATCTTCATGCCGCGAAACGCGCCCCTACCGAAGGTCGAAGCCACGCGCTCGTATGGGGCGAACATCGAGTTTGTCACCGGGATGGTCGATGACTGCCTTGGGGCGGCACAGGATTTCGCGGATGCGAACGGATCGGCGTACGTGCCGCCCTTCGACCACGAATTGATAATTGCGGGGCAGGGGACGGTCGGGCTCGAGATTGCGCGTGAGGCGCCGGACGCAGAGGTCGTCGTAGTGCCGATCGGGGGCGGAGGCCTCGTGGCGGGTGTCGCCACCGCGCTTGCCCACACGCGTCGGGAGGTCAAGGTGATCGGCGTGCAGGCTGCTGGCGCAGCTTCCATGCGCGACAGCGTTGCCGAGCGGCGCGTCGTGACCCTCCCGTCAGCGACCACCATGGCTGACGGCATTGCCGTGCTCGCCCCTTCCGAGCTCACGCTCGCCCACGTCACGGCCTACGTCGACGACATTGTCACGGTGGACGAAGAGTCCATCAGCCGTGCGCTCCTGCTTCTTCTTGAACGGGCCAAGGCTGTCGTCGAGCCGGCCGGCGCTGTAGCACTGGCTGCAGTCCTGTCTGGCGCGGTACCCGGGAACGGACCGGCGGTGGCTGTGCTTTCCGGCGGCAACATCGACCCCCTCCTCCTCACCCGGGTCATCGAGCACGGGCTCAGCGCGGCCGGTCGATACCTCGTGGTGCGGGTGGTCTTAGGCGACAAACCGGGCGAGCTGGCGGCCCTCACCGGCGCGGTCGCTGACCTCGGTCTCAACGTGTTGTCCGTCGAGCACCACCGGTCAGGGGCTTCCGTCGGCATCAACGAAGTCGAGGTGCTCCTCACCCTCGAGACACGAGACCCAGCGCACCGCACCGAGATCGTCGTCGCCCTAAACGCCACCGGCTTCCGCAGCAACCTGGTGCGCTGACCGACTGGAGAGAGCGGGTCGGGAGGTCGCCGACGTTGGGGTTGGGCGGGGGCTGGCCAACGACGGCGAGCCTCCCCGGGCCGCCCGGTGGCGGCGTGCGGTCAGTACTCGACGCTCCACAAGCAGAGGCCGTGGGGTGGGGCGGGTTGTGCGGCCAGCGAACGGTCGCGGGCGCGCAGCACGCGGCCGACGTCTGAGGCGCGCCGTCGTCCGCGCCCGATGTCGACGAGTTCGCCGACGATCGATCGCACCATCTGGTGGCAGAACGCTCCCGCCTCGATCCAGAACTGCAGCACGCCCTCGCCGTCCTCGATCCATTCGGCCTCGTCAACGCGTCGCATCGTCGTCGCACCCATGGCCGAGGCGGACGGGTTCGGGCGACGACAGAAGGACGCGAAGTCGTGCTCACCCAGCAGCGCATCGCACGCAAGGTTCATTGCCCGCACGTCGAGCGGATCCGCCACCCACCAGGCCGTCCGGGCAAGGAACGGATCCGGCACCGGCGCGTTCAAAACCGTGTATCGGTAACGTCGCTGCTTCGCCGAGTGCCGTGCGTCGAACCCGCCGGCAACGGCGGCGTCGCGCACGACAACCTCCGGCCCGAGCTGGCTGTTGACGCTCTTCGACAGACGCACGAGGTTGAGCTCGGCGTCGGAGGCGACATCGAACGAGACCACCTGACCGCGAGCATGCACACCGGTGTCGGTGCGGCCTGCGCACGTCAGATCGATCTTCTGTCGCAGCGCCTTGCCGAGCGCCTCGCTCAGCACACCTCCAACCGTGCGCACACCACCGTCCTGCACAGCGAAGCCGTGGAAGTCCGTACCGTCGTAGGCGACCGTTAGACGGACGCGAAGCGGCGGCCCCGGTGGGGCCGCCGGCTCCTCGTTGTCGAACAGCGTCACAGCAACGCCGAGGCGTTAGACCAGCTCGATGCGGGCCATGGGCGCGTTGTCGCCATGGCGGGGACCGAGCTTGAGGATGCGGGTGTAACCGCCGTTGCGATCCGCGTAGCGCGGGCCGATCTCGTCGAACAGCTTGTGCGCCATGTCCTTGTCCCGCAGGAAGCCGACGACGGAGCGCTGACGGGCAACGCCGCCCTTCTTCGCCTTGGTGATGACCTTCTCGGCGATTGGGCGCAACGCCTTGGCCTTGGCCTCGGTGGTGACGATGGCCTCTGCCGCGATGAGGCTCGCGACCATGTTGCCGAACATCGCCTTCTGGTGCGCGGCGTCGCCGGTGAAGCGGCGACCCTTCTTCGGGGTGCCCGGCATTAGATCGTCGCCCGGCCCCGCAGGCTCAGCCCGCGCTCGTCGAGCTTGACGATTACCTCGTCGAGGCTCTTCTGACCAAAGTTCGTGATGGCGAGCAGGTCGTCCTCGCTCTTGAGGATGAGTTCACCGATGGAGTTGACCTGCGCACGCTTGAGGCAGTTGCGCGGACGCTCCGACAGATCGAGATCCTCGATCGGAAGGTCCATGTCGGGCGAGCCCGAGCCGGCGACGGCGACGTCACCAAGCTCGAGGCCCTGTGGCGCGTCGCTCATGTCGGCAACGAGGCCGACTAGGGAGCGCATCGTGTCGCCCGCGGATGCGAGCGCCTCACGCGGCGAGATCGATCCATCGGTCTCGATGTCGAGCACCAGCTTGTCGAAGTTGGTGGACTGCTCAACGCGAGTCGGCTCGATGGAGAACGCGACCCGGCGCACCGGGGCAAAGATCGAGTCGACCGGCAGCACGCCGATCGTGTTCGACTTCTTGTTCTTGTCGGCCGAGGCGTATCCGCGGCCCCGCTCGACGATGACGTCCATGGCCAAGCGGCCCTTGCCGTTAAGACTGGCGATGTGCAGGTCCTTGTTGAGGACCTCGACGCCCGTGACCTCGCTGAGGTCGGCAGCTGTGACTGCGGCCGGACCGCGCACATCCAGGCGCAGGGTGACAGGCTCGTCGACCTCCATGCGAAGAACGAGATCCTTGAGGTTGAGGATGATGTCGGTCGCATCCTCCTTCACGCCCGGCAGGGTCGTGAACTCGTGGAGGGCGTCGTCGAACCGGACCTGGGTCACGGCTGCGCCAGGGATTGACGAAAGAAGCGTGCGCCGCAGGGCATTGCCGAGCGTGTGGCCGAACCCGGGATCGAGAGGACCGATGGCAAACCGCTGCCGATCGTCTTCCTCTTCCCCTACGGCCTCGACGGTGGGTCGCTGAATGATGAGCATGTGAAAGGACTCTCCGGGCCCGGGGGTTACTTGGAGTACAGCTCGACGATGAGCTGCTCGCGCACGGGCACGTCGATGTGCTCGCGCATGGGCAGATCACGGACCGTGACTTCGAAGCCTTCGGCTCCGGTCTCGAGCCAGCCAGGGACCTGGCGATCGAGCGTGTCCATGTTGTGACGAATGACGATCATCGTGCGCGACTTCTCGGCGAGCGAGATCACGTCGCCCTTGCGCACCCGGTAGCTCGGGATGTTGACCCGCCTACCGTTGACAAGGACATGGTTGTGGCGAACGAACTGCCGTGACTGGTTGCGACTCGAGCCCCAACCGGCGCGGAAGGCGACGTTGTCGAGGCGCTGCTCGAGCATGCGCAAGAGGTTCTCGCCGGTAATGCCCTGCTGGCGGTTGGCCTCTTTGTACATATTGACGAACTGCTTCTCGAGCACGCCGTAGATACGGCGCGCCTTTTGCTTCTCACGCAGCTGCGTCGAGTACTCCGACCCGGGGCGGACGCGGTCGCGCCCGTGCTCACCGGGAGGGTACGGACGGCGCTCGATCGGGCACTTCATGGTGTCGCACTTCGAGCCCTTGAGGAACAGCTTGATCTTCTCGCGACGGCAGAGTCGGCAGACGGGGCCTGTGTATCGAGCCATGACTACACACGCCTCCGCTTCTTAGGACGACAACCGTTGTGCGGGATCGGAGTGACGTCCTTGATGCCGTTCACTTCCAACCCGGTGTTCATGAGCGAACGGATCGCTGTCTCACGGCCCGAACCCGGACCCTTGACCATCACGTCGACGGTGCGGAGCCCGTGCTCCATGGCGCGGCGAGCGCATGCCTCTGCTGCGAGCTGCGCGGCGAACGGCGTCGACTTGCGAGATCCCTTGAAGCCGACATTGCCGGCGGACGCCCAGGCGATCACGTTGCCGCCGGAGTCGCTGATCGAAACGATCGTGTTGTTGAACGAGCTCTTGATGTGCACGATGCCATGGCTGATGTTCTTGCGCTCGCGCTTGCGCGGCCTACGACCGCCGGGCTTCGGTTTTGCCATTACTTACGGACCTTCTTCTTACCGGCGACGGTCTTCTTGGGACCCTTGCGGGTGCGGGCATTGGTATGGGTGCGCTGACCGTGCACGGGCAGGTTCCGACGGTGGCGGATGCCCTGATACGAGCCGATCTCGATCTTGCGCTTGATGTCCTGCTGCACCTCACGGCGCAGGTCGCCCTCGACCTTGAGGTTGTTGTCCACCCACGTGCGAAGGTGGCTGACTTCCTCTTCGGTGAGGTCGCGCACGCGCGTCGAGGGGTTTGTGCCGGTCTCGGCACAGACTCGCTCGGCGAGCGACGGACCGATGCCGAAGACGTAGGTGAGCGCGATGACGAGCCGCTTCTCGCGCGGGATGTCAACGCCGGAAATACGAGCCATCTCTCTCCTAACCCTGCCGCTGCTTGTGGCGGGGGTTGTCGCAGATGACCATGACGCGGCCGCGTCGGCGGATCACCTTGCACTTCTCACACATCGTCTTGACGCTGGGTCGAACCTTCATGTCGCCTTCTACCGGTACCGGAACACGATGCGACCCCG
>DATLOH010000019.1:0-38346 GCA_035536375.1 Acidimicrobiales bacterium | reverse complement strand
TACGCCACGACGTGCCAGCTCAGCGAGCGCCGTCGGGAGCCCGGGCACGACGGCGATGGGCAGATGCTCTATTGCGCCCGCAGCCGCCTTCGTGACCGTCGGCGTCACATGAGCGGCGCGGTGGCGGGCGATGACGACGCCCGTGGCTCCGGCCGATTCTGCCGAGCGCAGGACCGCTCCGAGGTTGTGCGGGTCCGTCACGCCGTCTAGGGCGACGAGAAATGGCGGTGGAGACCCCGGACGACCGGTCGCGAGATCGGCCAGATCCGCCTCCGGGAGCGGCGCGGCGCGGGCAACGACCCCCTGGGGGGCCTCTGTGTCGGCCAGTCGCTCCAGACGCGCCCGGGGGACTCGGCGCACGGGCACGCCGGCACGCGCAGCGAGCGCAGCGATCTCGTCGAGGATCGGCGCCGGATCGAGACCGTCACCAAACCAGACCTCACGCGCCGGGCGACGGCCGGCGGCAAGTAGTTCACGTACCGCGTGGCGACCGGCGACCACCTGCCCACCGAGACCCCGCTCGACGACGCCCGGACGGGTCCCCGCGCCCGGGATGCCCCCGGCTCCCGCCGCGGCACGCCCCGAGCCGCGCCGGCCAGGGCGGGGGCGTCCGGATGCGGGCGGGCGGGGCACGAACGCAAGCTACAGGGGGCTTCTAATGACTGTGGGCTAGCGCGCAGAAGCCCCCTACGCGGACGCGGCGGTGGCGATCACGAGCGCGACCGCCACGCACGACACGCCCTCGCCTCGCCCGAGTGCACCCAGCCCCTCGGGCCGGGTTGCCTTGACGGAAACGGCCGCGCCGACCGCAGTTGAGAGGTTGCGCTCCATATCGGCGCGCGCTGGAGCGATCTTGGGACGCTCGGCCAGCACGGTGCAATCGACGTTTCCGATGGCGAAGCCTGCGGCGCGCACCCGCGTTGCGACTTCCTCGAGCAAGGCCACGCTGTTGGCGCCCTTCCATGCCGGGTCGGTGTCGGGAAAGTGTTGGCCGAGGTCGCCGAGCCCCGCAGCGCCAAGCAGTGCGTCGGCGGCGGCGTGGCACACCGCGTCGGCGTCGGAGTGACCTTCGAGGCCCTGCACGCCGTCGAACGTGACCCCGCCAAGCACCAGCGGCCGGGTCGAATCGCTGGTAAACGGATGCACATCAAAGCCGATGCCGACCCTGGGCAATCCGTCGGTCACGACGCCGACCTCGCCAAACGCTCGAGGTCTGCGGGCGTCGTGACTTTCGCCGCGGCCTCGCTTCCGGGCACAACGACCACCTTGCCTCCATTGCGCTCGACGAGGGCGGCGTCGTCGGTCGCATCCCCACCCTGTGCGTGGGCGGCGCTCAGGGCGCTGAGCAAGAAGGCCTGAGGTGTCTGGACCAGCACCAGGCGGCTGCGGTCGAGCGTGGCGACCACCCGCGAGCCGTCGACCTCTTTGACCGTGTCAGCAATCGGCAAGCCAGGCACGGCGGCGTCAGCGCCGTCGCGTACTGCAGCGACGACTGCGTCGAACAGCTCAACAGGGGCCATTGGTCGAGCGGCGTCGTGCACGACGACGATGTCTACGCCGTCTGGCACCGCCGCAAGACCGTTACGCACCGACGCCGAGCGCACGGCCCCGCCGGCGACCACTACGTCGGCCGCGTTCCGGAGCTGCCGTGCGTGCGACACATCCGCGGCGGGCACGACAAGCACGACGCCGTCGCACGCTGCCCGAGCGGCGGCGACGGCGTGATCGACCAGGCGGGTACCCGCCAAGGTCTCGTATTGCTTGGGTGCTCCGAAGCGGGTGCCGGACCCGGCGGCGACGACGACGCCCCAGACCGACACCGATGGGCTACGGAAGCTCGCTGTCCAGGCGGACTTCGGCCTCTTCCTCGGACACGCCGATTGCAAAGGTCAGCTCGGAGACGAGAATCTGCCGCGCCTTCTGAAGCATCCGCTTCTCGCCCGCTGAAAGACCCTTGTCCTTGTCGCGGATCGACAGGTTCCGGACGACCTCGGCCACCTGGTAGATGTCACCGGACTTCAGCTTCTCGACGTGGTTCTTGTAGCGCCGCGACCAGTTCGTCGGCATCCGCGCTTCCTTCTTGCGAAGAACCGCGAAGACCTCCTCGACTTCCTCGTCGTTGATGACCTCCCGCAGGCCCACCTCTTCGGTGTTGTCTGCGGGCACCATGAGCGTGAGATCGCCGTACGCGACCTTCAGGACTAGGTACTCACGCTTCTCGCCGAACGCCTCGCGCTTTTCGCGGCGTTCGATCACGGCTGCGCCGTGGTGCGGATAGACGACTTTGTCACCAACATCAAAGGTGGGCATACCTCTCCCAAGGCTCGTACAGCGGGGGAACGCTGCCCAGGGTACAGGTACGCGACCCGAAACCAACACTCGGGGCCGCAGTTCGACCGGAATGTCTCCGTTAGGGTGATGTCGAATGGAAGCACTGGAACTGCTGGGGCGGGCGGAGCTCTTTCGCTTCTTCGATACCGCGTCGCTGGACGATCTCGCCGCGCACACGCTACCGATCCGGTACGGGCGCAACGAGATCGTGTTCACCGAGGGGGCGACGGCCGAACGGCTCTATGTAGTGCGCAGCGGGCGCATTGCCATCGCCAAGCGCGCCTTCGACGGGCGGGAGTCGGTCGTCGCGCTCATGGAGGAAGGTGACCTGTTCGGCGAAATGCCGCTGTTCGACGGTCAACCACGCTCCGCCGAAGCGAGGTCGCTCGAGCCGACCGAACTCGTCGTCGTGCCGTACCCCGCCGTGCGCGACATCCTCGAGGCCAAGCCCAAGCTTCTGTGGGGCGTCGTCGAGCTGCTCGCGCTGCGACTTCGCCAGACCGACAGCGCGCTGGCCGACTCGATGTTCCTCGACGTCACCGGCCGCACTGCGAAGCGCCTGCTCGAGCTTGCGGGTTCCAATGACGAATTCGTGCTGCCCGTGACCCAGGAAGAGCTTGCTGGCATGGTCGGTGCGTCCCGTGAGCGCGTGAACAAGGCGTTGTCGGCCTTCATCCGCCTCGGCTGGATTGACCAGGCCGACCGCCGCTACCGGATCCTCGACCGACCCCAGCTGTCTCAGCGGGCGCTCTAATTTCGGCTCGCAAGCAGAGCTAGGCCAGGAACGCGACAGTTCTTGACCAGGCGTCGTCGGCGTCGTCTTGACGGTATGTGGGTCGGGCGGGATCGTGGGCGAACGCGTGGTCCGCGTCTGGGTACAGCGCGATCTCGACGTCGGGAAGGCTGCGGAGGAACTCGACGTCGGCCTCGGGGGTCCACTTGTCGAGACCGCCCATGATCGACAACACCGGGCAGCGGTCGGGTCGCGTGAGGAACTCCGTCGGCTGGTTGTGGCCCTCACGCGCCCACGGAATCGAGACCATGCCGTAGAACGCCACAGCTCGATCGAACCGGCCCGTGCCTGCGGCCTTGAACGCCCACATTCCGCCTTGGCAGAAACCGAGCACCGCAGTGCGTTCCGTTTCGAGCACGTCGGCGGCGGACGCGAGCTCCGGCAGGATCACCTCGTCATCGTTGGCACCGATGAGCGCGAGTCGCTCGGGCGGTTGCACATGCTCGTTGCCTGGGAACGGCTCGACCGCGCATACGGCCCAGCCGTGGTCCAGGGCGAGCCGTGTCGCGAGATCGTCGACCACAGGGCGTAACCCGAAGATGTCGGGCACGAGCACAACACCTCGGACCGCGGCGTCGGCTGGCCGAACGAGCTCGACCGGCCGCCCCGAGGGCAACGTGGTTCGCATGCCGCCGAGGTTATTGCTGCAGCGCCGTCGATTCCGCCTGCCGTGAGAGACCTTCGCTGATCGCCTTGGCTCGCACGGCCCCCACCCCCGCGACCGAGTCGAGGTCCTCGACGGTCGCGGCCAAGAGCTTGGCGAGCGTGCCGAACTGGTCGATCACCTTGTCGACGACCACTTCCGGTAGTCGCGGGAGCCGCGACAGCAGTCGGTACCCCCGCGCCTGGATCGCAGTGTCGAGCTCGACGGCCGAACCCAAGCGCAGGATGGACGCAACCGAGGTCAGGTCGACCAGATCGTCGTCGCTGAGCCCGGCCAGACTCTTGAGCGCTGCGCCCGGAGAGCCGGCGGCATAGTCGCGGGCTACAAGGCGTAGGTCGTCGTCGACGCCCATCGTGAGCTCGTCGAGCTGGAGCATTACGAGCCGGCCCTCGGTGCCGAGCTCGACGATGCGCGCTTCGATCTCCTCGGCGACGCGGCGCACCATCTCGGAGCGCTGAAGCACCGTGGCGACGTCACGCAGCGTTACTTGATCGGCGGCTTCGAGATGCGTGAGCGCGCCGCTGACCTGGTCGAGGCGATGCTTGTAGCGCTCGAGAGTGGCCAGCGCCTGCGCCGCCCGGGCGAGCAGCTGCGGGATCGGCTCGACGCGGTGACGGTGCTCACCGCGGTACACGGTGATGATCGACATGTCTTCCGACACCGAGATCACCGGTACGTCGAGGTGGCGGGCCACTCGCTCGGCCGTGCGGTGCCTGGTGCCGGTTTCGCTGGTCGGGACCGACGGATCAGGCAGCAGGTGCACGTTGGCGCGAGCGATGCGTGTCGCGCCCGCTTCGAGCACGATCGCTCCGTCCATCTTCGCGAGTTCGGAGAGACGTTGGGGCGTGTACGCGGCGTCGAGCAAGAAACCGCCGGTCGAGATCGCCAGCACGTCGGGCCCATCTCCGACGACAACCAGCGCGCCCATGTTCGCCTGGAGGATGCGATCAAGGCCCTCGCGCAACGGCTTGCCGGGAGCAATCGCCGCAAGCGCCTCGATCATCGTCGCCGGTCGCCGAGGGTGCATCGCCGGCCATCGTACTTGGAGGGTTGAGGGCGGCCCACCCGCCTGCTAGCTGGTTGCGAGCAGTCGAATCGCTTCCGCGAGCGACGCAACGCGCACGAGCTCGATGCCCGCCACGTCCGGGGAAGAGGCGGGCACGAGCGCCCGTCGGAACCCGAATCGGGCCGCTTCGTTCAGACGGGCCGCGAGGCGGTTGACCTGGCGCAGCTCGCCGCCGAGACCGATCTCGCCGCACGCAACAAGATCAGGCGGCAGCGCGCGCTTCATCTTGCTCGAGGCGACCGCGAGCGCAATCGCAAGATCAGCCGCGGGCTCGTTGACCCGGACGCCGCCGACCGCGGACGCGTAGACCTCGTGCTTCGACACGACCACCTTCGCGTTGTCCTCGAGGACGGCGAGCAGAACGGACAAGCGATTAAAATCGATGCCCTGCGCCGATCGGCGGGGCGTGATGGCCGCTGTAGACGCCACGAGACCTTGCACCTCGACGAGCAGCGTGCGCTGGCCCTCGAGCACCGGCACGACGGCCGACCCGGGATGCTCGACGCGTCGATCACCCAGGAACAGTGCGCCCGGGTCGGGCACCGCGACGAGACCTGCCTCGGCCATTTCGAACAAACCGAGTTCGCCGGTCGGGCCGAACCGATGCTTGACTGCGCGAAGCATGCGCAGCGCGTGGTGTCGGTCACCGTCAAAGGACAACACCGTGTCCACGACGTGCTCGAGCACACGCGGACCGGCAAGCGCTCCCTCTTTGGTGACATGGCCGACGAGCACGGTGGCGGGCCCGCCCGCCTTAGCGGCGACCACGAGCGCGTGCGCGCACTCACGCACCTGGGCAACCGAGCCCGGGGCCGACCCGATCTCGGGGTCGAACACGGTCTGGATCGAGTCGACGACGAGAACATCGGGCTTCAGCTCGGCCGACGCAGCCAGGATCGCCGGCACCGACGTCTCTGCCACGACCCACACGCCTTCGCGCTTCGCTCCGAGACGTTCCGCGCGGAGCTGCACCTGGTGCACGGACTCCTCCGCGGAAACGAGGAGGCCGCGCCCGCCCGCAGCGGCGACCGACGCAAGGAGCTGCAGGGTGAGCGTCGACTTGCCGATGCCCGGCTCGCCGCCGAGCAGCGTGACCGAGCCCTGCACGAACCCGCCACCGAGAACGCGGTCGAGCTCGGCGAGGCCACTCGCCCTGGTCCGGCTGGCGGCGGTCTCTATCCGCTCCAACGGCACAGGCTCCGCCGCCGGGCCTGTCCATGCTGCTGGCGCTCCCGGGCGATCGACCTCCTCCACCAGCGTGTTCCACTCACCGCAGCTCGCGCACTGCCCGGTCCACTTAGGAGCGTCGACACCACAGTCGGTACAGCGGAAGAGCGTTCGCGCGCGGGCCATGTGCGGATCCTACGGACGGGGTGTGGCGTGCCTGTCAGGGCCGCGCTACGCCAGCCCGCGCCGGCGATACCGGAGCGCACTTAGCCCGCCGAGCAGCCCGGCGGTGACTGACAGCGCGGCGAACCCGATGCCGCGCACGTTCCAATGCGTTGCTGAGGCGTTGAGACGCACGTCCTCGCCGAGGCGGGGGTGCCACGCAGCCGCATCGTTCGCGCTCTGTGGCGCGTTGGAGTCGATCGAGCCGGCCAGACGGACGCCGACAGTGATGGGCAGCGCGTCCGCGAGCGATGAGCCGATCCGCTGAGAGAGCTCTTCGGGTGACGCTCCCAGCGGCGAGCCGAGCTGCTCGCGCAAGGTGTCGTCGCTAAAGGATTCAATGCCGTCGCTGAGATCGACCCGCCCCTCGAAGCGTGACGTCGTCTTGAGGAAGGACCGGTCCTGACGCAGACGAAATCCGGCGAAGAGCCCCTTGCCGCCGTCGAGCTCGCTCACAATCTTCGTCACCTGGCTCGGGTCGGCGAATCGCTTTGTCGCAGTGACTCGCACTGCCCCTGCGGCGAGCTTGTCGGGACCCGTAACCGTCCACCCCGCGCGGGCGAGATCGTCGACGCGCAACTTCCCCTTGAGGTCTCCCACGAAGCGCTGCGCGTCGCGATCAAGCGTGACCACGGCCCGCACCGCACCATCGCCGTGCGCGCCCGCCTCGACGCCGACCCGGAGCGAGACTTTGCACCCGCTGAGCGAAAGCAACATCGCCGCGGCGACAATCCGCAGCGTCCACTGCCGCAGCACGCTCAAGTGGTACGGACGATGAGCAGCGCGCACCGGGTGAGGTGCGACACCTTGTTCGGAACGTTGCGCAACATAAGCCGGCTTGCGCCCTGCATGCCCTTGTTGCCGACCACGAGGAGGTCGTAATTTCCTTCGTCCGCCTCACTTACAAGCGCCGACGCGGGATCGCCGTCGCTGATCTTGATGTCGGCGACAACGCCGCTCTGTCCGACGCGCGCAGCCGCTTCAGTGACGACCCTCTCGGCCTTCTCACCTTTCCCGACAGTCATCACCGTCAGGCGCGCTCCGGTGGCTTTGGCCACCTCGGCGGCGCGGTCGACTGCGATAGCCGCAGTCTTCGACCCGTCGGTTCCGACGAGGATGCGCCCGTACACGCAAGCGACGTTAGCGGCGCCACCCCCGACGCGAACCTGCGACCGATGCGCGCGTCTCGGCGCGCGAATCGGTCGCAGGTTGTGGTTGCTGCTGGTTCGTACTACTCGGGGGTGCCGGAGCCGGCGAGCTCGACGGGGGGCTCGTCCTTGATGGCTTCGATCGTGCGGAACACGATCTCGCCGTTCTCGG
Source organism: Acidimicrobiales bacterium (assembly GCA_035536375.1). GTDB lineage: Bacteria > Actinomycetota > Acidimicrobiia > Acidimicrobiales > JACCXE01 > DATLOH01. Next base: position 30,783 of record DATLOH010000019.1, on the reverse strand, counting down.
CCTCGACGAGGATCGTCTCGCCCGCGTTGTACACCTTCTGGAGGATCTTCTCCGACAGCGGTTGCTCGATGAAGCGCTGGATCGCACGGCGCAACGGACGGGCACCCATAGACGGGTCCCATCCCTTCTCGGCCAGCAGCAACTTGGCGTCGACCGTCAGCTCGAAGTTCAAGCCCTGACCTTCGAGCTGCTCGCGGATCCGCACGATCATCAGGTCGACGATCTGTGTGACCTCTTCCTTGCTGAGCTCGTGGAAGACGATGATCTCGTCGATCCGGTTCAGGAACTCAGGCCGGAAGTGCGCCTTGAGGGCTTCGTTGACCTTCTCCTTCATCTTTTCGTACGTCGCGGACTCCGACGACTTGGCGAAGCCCATGGAGGCCTTGCGCAGGTCTGCGGTACCAAGGTTGGAGGTCATGATCAGAACGGTGTTCTTGAAGTCCACCGTGCGACCTTGGCTGTCGGTCAGACGACCGTCCTCGAGGATCTGAAGGAGGGTGTTGAACACGTCCGGGTGGGCCTTTTCGATTTCGTCGAACAACACGACGGAGAACGGCTTGCGACGCACCGCCTCGGTGAGCTGCCCGCCTTCCTCGTAGCCGACGTAGCCCGGAGGAGAACCGACAAGGCGGCTCACGGTGTGCTTCTCCATGTACTCGGACATGTCGAGGCGAATCAGCGCGGACTCGTCGCCGAACAGGAACTCGGCGAGCGTGCGTGCGAGCTCGGTCTTGCCGACGCCGGAGGGGCCCAGGAAGATGAACGAGCCACTTGGACGCTTCGGATCCTTGAGGCCGGCGCGTGTTCGACGGATCGCCTGTGACACCGCGATGATCGAGTCTTCCTGGCCGATGACGCGCTTGTGCAGCTCTTCCTCCATGCGGAGGAGCTTGGCGGTCTCCTCCTCGGTGAGCTTGTAAACGGGAATCCCGGTCCAGTGCGACAGAACCTCAGCGATGACCTCCTCGTCGACGATCTGGAAGAGGTCCTCCGGCGGCGCGTCGGTCGGCGTCCATTCGGTGCTCGGGACGCCTGCGGCCTGCGCGGTGGCGAGTGCCTCGCGCAGCTCCTTCTCGCGGGCGGCAAGCTCCTTGGCCTTCTCGTACTGCTGGTTCTCGATCGCCGTGTCCTTGTCCTTGCGGACCTGGTTCAGCTCGACCTCGCTGCCAGCGGCCGGCTTGGCCTTCATGCGACGAATGCGCAGACGGCTGCCGGCCTCGTCGATGAGGTCGATCGCCTTGTCCGGCAGATACCGGTCGGCGATGTAGCGGTCGGCGAGATTCGCGGCGGCGACGAGCGCCTGGTCGGTGATCGTGACCTGGTGGTGGGTCTCGTACCGATCGCGAAGACCCTTGAGGATCTCGATGGTGTGGCCGAGCCCTGGCTCCTCGACCTTGATCGGCTGGAACCGTCGCTCCAGCGCGGCGTCCTTCTCGAGGTGCTTGCGGTACTCGTCGAGTGTCGTTGCCCCGATCGTCTGGAGCTCGCCGCGTGCGAGCATCGGCTTGAGGATCGAGGCGGCGTCGATGGCACCTTCAGCGGCGCCAGCGCCGACGAGCGTGTGCAGCTCGTCGATGAACAAGATGATGTCGCCGCGGGTCTTGATCTCTTTGAGAACCTTCTTGAGGCGCTCTTCGAAGTCACCGCGATAGCGCGAGCCGGCAACAAGTGCGCCGAGGTCGAGCGTGTACAGCTGCTTGGCGGTAAGCGTGTCGGGCACGTCGTCGGCGACGATGCGCTGCGCAAGACCCTCGACGATCGCGGTCTTGCCGACACCGGGCTCACCGATGAGCACCGGGTTGTTCTTCGTGCGACGGCTGAGCACCTGCATCACGCGTTCGATCTCGCGATCGCGGCCGATGACGGGGTCGAGCTTCTTGTCGCGCGCCAGTGTGGTGAGGTTGCGTCCGAACTGCTCGAGCACGGGCGAACCGGACGCGCTCTCCTGCTGTTGTTGGCCGGAGCCGCCGGCGGCGGTCTCCTTGCCGCCAAGGCCGCCGGATGACAAAAGCTGGATCACCTGCTGGCGTACGCGACTGAGATCGGCGCCCAGGCTTTGGAGCACCGTCGCGGCAACGCCCTCACCCTCACGGACGACACCGAGGAGCATGTGCTCAGTCCCGATGTAGTTGTGGCCCAACTGCAAGGCCTCGCGAAGCGAAAGCTCGAGCACTTTCTTGGCCCGCGGCGTGAAGGGCGGCGAGCCTGTGGTCGCGGCGCCAGCCGGGCCGATCGTCTCCTCGACCTTCTCGCGCACCGCTTCAAGCGTGATGCCGAGCGACTCGAGTGCCTTGGCGGCAACGCCCTCGCCCTCATGGATGAGCCCGAGCAGAATGTGCTCGGTCCCGATGAAGTTGTGGTTGAGCAGCCGAGCCTCTTCTTGTGCCAAGACGAGAACTCGGCGGGCTCGGTCAGTGAAACGCTCGAACAAAACAGCCTCCCTGCCAATGCTGGCGGTGTTGGTGGGTCAGTCTACGTCTTGGGTTGTCCCGCCCCGTTGCGGGCCAATCGTGTGCCGGACCTTCCGGAAAACACCCGTTTGCAATTGCTTTCTCATCGCCCTTTGGGCCTAGCCTCCTGAGCTTCATGGTCAACGTCGTGACCGCCCTGAAACTTCCCTGGCTCCCAGAAGCTCTGGACGGCGTCGAGGGGAAGCTGCGCGACGCCACATCCGCAACCGACCCGTATCTGGCCGAGATAGCAGGGCACCTGGCAAGAGCGGGCGGCAAGCGCGTTCGGCCGGCGATCGCGATGTGCGCGGCGAGTGCCGGCGCCGGGGGCGGCGCAGTCCGTGACGAAGTCATATCCGGAAGTGTCTCCGTAGAGCTCGTCCATCTTGGATCGCTCTACCACGACGATGTCATGGACGGCGCGGACGTGCGTCGCGGCGTCGAGTCGGTCAATCACCGATGGGGCAACCTCGTGGCGATTCTCGCCGGCGATTTCCTGCTGGCCCGCGCATCGGGGATCGCCGCAAGCCTTGGTACCGAGGTCGCAGGGCTACTTGCTGCGACGATCGGACGGCTCTGTGAAGGCCAGGTAAGTGAGCTCAAGACTGCGTTCTCGGTCGACCGCACCGAGGAGCAGTACCTCACGTCGATCAACGGCAAGACGGCGTCTCTGCTCTCGACCGCCTGCCGTATCGGGGCGATCACCGCAGGCGTCGACCGTGAAGCGGTCGACGCGCTCACCGTGTTCGGAGACCGTTTCGGCATGGCGTTTCAAGTGGCCGACGACATTCTTGACGTCGTCGGCACGGACGCCGAGCTGGGCAAGCCGGCGGGCAACGATCTTGCGGAGGGCGTGTACACGCTGCCGGTGCTCCGTGCGCTCGGCTCCGTCAACATCGGCGACGAGCTGCGATCGTTGCTCGGTAGTCCGATCGATGAGGCGGAGCGCGACAAGGCGCGCGCCCTGGTGCGATCAAGCGACGCCGTAGAACAGGCCAAGCGCGTCGCGTGGGCCTATGCCGCCGAAGCCGCTGAAGCGCTCGCGCTCCTGCCGCAATCCGACGAGCGCGACGCACTCGCACGGCTCGGATTCGCACTCGTCGACACGCTTCCCACGACATAGCTCGTTCACTCGTGTAACGGCGGCCCCGCTCGGGGGTTGGTCTTTTCAGTAGATTTGGATCGCGAACCGAGCGAGGGGGACCGGTGGGCACGGAGGGACTGGCGAATATCTTCGCCACACAGCGGCGACGACTCGAAGCACTTGCGCGGGGCATCGTCGGGAACCGTGAAGACGCGGCCGACGTTGTCTCCGATGCGTTCATTGCGTTCCTCGAGCGCGGCCCGCGCGACGCAGACGAGGCGAGCGCCTGGTTGTACGTCGTAACGCGCAACAAGGCGCGCAACCGTGTACGGGATCTCGGTCGCGCCGCGCGTCGGCCGCAGCCGCGTCTCGAACCCTCTGTCGATACGCCGCCGATCGACTCTCGCGTGACTGCACTACTCGAGGCTGCGGCCGGGGCGTTGCCAGCGCGGGATGCGCGCGCGCTGGACTTTCGGTACCGGTACGGACTGGACTACGCCGAAGTTGCCGCCGCTCTCGGTCTGTCAGTGGGTGCTACGCGCGTCGTTGTCCATCGCGCGTCACGGCGACTGCGGGCGCACGTTGTCGGCCTGCTGGCCGACCACCACGGTGTCGCGGGGCCGTGCAAGACCGAGCTCCTGCGCGACGCGACGCGGGGGCGCATCCGTGACCACGACGGGTGCCGCACATGTGGCCTCGTCGCAGAGGAGGTGCACGCTCTGTCCGCGCGCGGTGTGGTCGCTCTTCCCATCCCGCTCGGTGACCGACTGGTCGACAACCCGCTCAACCGGTGGCTCGCGTCACGGTGGCCTGGGCGGATCGTGAGCCCGTCACCGCGCGTCACCGAAGCGGCAGCTGCGCTTCTCACCTCTGGAGCACTGCTGATGGGGGGCACCGGTGGGTCGTTGTCGCCCATCGCAGCGCCGCCGCATCACGAGAGCGGGATCGTGGTGCCGCTGACACGCGGCCAGGCTGATGCGCTGAACGTGTCGGTCGCTACGCCGGCTGTCGACGTTGATGCCGCGCAGGCAGTTGTGGACAGAATTGCCGTGGCGGCTCCAAGCGGGATCCCCGGCAATCTCAAAACGTTCGCGGACGGGGGCAACGACTCGGACGACGCCGTCAGCGACGTGTTTGCCTTTCCGAATCTGCTCGGCGTGCCGTTGTACGAGCCCGACGCGCTCGATTCGGCATTGCCTCCCAGTCAAGACGTTCGCAGCGTCCACGTCGGCACTATCGCCACGCAATCCGGTGAGCCCTCCGGCCTGTATTTCCGCATCGGGCTCGCGGCCGCGCCCGACGGCGGGTCGTCGTTCAACGTGTCGTTCATGGTCGGTGACAGCCCGTGCCGGTGGAGCATGTGGATCCACCCGGACATCGAATACAACGATCACGGGATTGCCAGCGACGACCACTTCCTCGGCACCTTCCACACGTACTTCTCCGAGTCGTGCGCGCCGCAGAGTTCGGAACAGGGGTGGGCGCAGGGTTACGTCGACTACATCCCATACGCCGACGACGAGGCCACGAGCTTCTCGGAGAGCTTCTGGAGGGGCTACCAAGGCGAGGAGTCGCCGCTGCGAGCCACGCAGAGTGGCCGCGGCGTGTCGCTCGAGATCCCCTTCGACGCGATGGCAGAGCGCTACCAGGCGCGCATCGGCACCGCTGATCGGCTCCGTGGCATCGAGGTTGTCGCAACCGGCGACGACCCGCGTTACTTCGACAGGGTGCCCGACGCCGGTGAGCTGAGTTATCGCATCGAACGCGCGTAACGCCCTCGGGCGCGGGGTGTTGTACAGCGCATGAAGACCCCCACGAAGATCCTCGTCACCAGCGTCTGCCTGCTGGCCGCTGTGGCCGCCCCAGCGCACGCGGGCTCGCAGGCGTCACCAGAGTTCACCGACCCGGCGGGCGACGTTCCCCTGCTCGTCGTCGCTGGCGAGAACGCAGACTGGGCCGACCTCACAGGCGCGTGGCTCGAGCCGATCACCGGAGGCATGCGGCTCAAGTTCGAGACCGTCGGAGACGCCTCGGCGCCCGACGAGGACCTGAGCTTCTCCTTCAGCTTCGACATCCTCGCTGGTCAGGAGGAGCACTGTTACTTCAGCGTCGACGGCTACAACACCGAAGGAGACGAGTTTCTCCACTACGGCCCGCGGGCCGACCTCAGCTACGTCTGCCAGGGTGAGAAGCAACCGTTCACGATCCCGTTCACCCAAGTCTCGGTCGAGCTGAGCTCTTTGTGGAACGCAGCCTTGGATACGCCCGCTTTCGACGCCGCCATCACGAGCGTCGACATCCCGTTCTCCGCATTCACCGAGGGCAAGGTGCCGTCGCTGTTGGTCGCGGGCACGGGCGTACAGCCGACGAGCGCGTCGACACAGATCCTCACTGACCACGGGTTCCTGTTGGGCGATAGGAACGAGTCGTGCACGCCGAGCTACACGCCTCCCTTCGACTTCGCCAGCGGTTGCCCGGATCCCGCCGGCGTGTTCGTCATCGGGAGCTAGCCCGGCGCGCGCGCCGCAAGATCCCGTAACTTCGGTGGATGCCGACTGCCGATGTAATCGCTGCGCTGAGCCCGACGTCGACGGGCTACCGACTCTTGCTGCTCGGCCACTTGTTGTCCGTCATCATCGGGTTCGGATCGACGTTCGTCTACCCGGTGCTAGGCGCGCAGGCGAGCAAGCACAAGGGAGTCGGTGGCGCGGCGATCTCCGAAGCGGCGGACAAGGCGGGCAAGTTCGTGACCGAGCCGTTCGTGATCGCGTCCGGTCTCTTCGGGGTCGTGCTCGTGGTCGTGGGCCCGTTCAACTTCGATGCGCTGTGGATTCAGGCCGCCGTCACGTTGTATGTGGCGGCCATGGTCTTCTCGTTCGCGGTCCACCTTCCCAACCTCAAGCGCCTAAACGCACTCGCCCAGGAGATGGCTGCGGGTCCTCCACCCGGCGCGAGCGCCGCCGGTCCGCCGCCCCAGGTAGCGGAGATGGAGCGGCGCGGAAAGGCGGTAGCGCGCAACGGCGGGATCCTTCACCTCCTATTCGCCGCGCTGTTGCTACTCATGATCTTCAAACCAGCCTGACCTGGGCTTCAGACCTCACGTGGCGGTGTGAGGTGTCGCAATGCGCGATGTCACACCGCCACCCTTCTGAAACGCGATCTCGCACCGCCACTTGTTCGCGCGTTTACTGCTGCTCGGGGCGGAGTGCGGGGAACGCGAGGACGTCGCGAATGTTCTGTGCGTCGGTGAGCAACATCACCAGGCGATCGATGCCGATCCCGAGGCCGCCTGTCGGAGGAAGGCCGTATTCGAGCGCGCGTACGTAGTCGCTGTCTACGTCCATTGCCTCGTCGTCACCTGCGGCTTTCGCCTGCGCCTGGGCGGTGAAGGTCGCGAGTTGGTCGACGGGATCGGTCAACTCACTGAACGCGTTGCCGAGCTCGCGGCCCGCGACAATGGGCTCAAATCTCTCGACGAGGTTCGGGCTCTCACGGTGGTCGCGCGCAAGAGGGGACGTCTCCTTCGGGTGGTCGGTAACGAACACCGGACCCCAGAGCTGCGACTCGGTGGTCTTCTCGTAGATCTCGACGAACAGCTTGCCCGGCCCCCATGACGCGTCGGCCTCGACGCCAACCTGGGCGGCGACGGCGCGCAGTTCCTCGACCGGAGTTTCGACAGTTAGGTCCAGACCCGCCGTCACGCGCAGTGCCTCGGCCATTGTCATCCGCGGCCACGGCGGAGTGAGGTCGAGCTCCCGGCCGCCGTATGTGAGCTTGGTCGTGCCGCACACCTCGGTTGCGAGGTAGGCCACCATCTCCTCGGTCAGTCGCATCATGTCGCCGTAGTCGGCGTATGCCTCGTACAGCTCGAGCATCGTGAACTCGGGATTGTGGCGCGGGCTCATCCCTTCGTTTCGGAAGACGCGGCCGATCTCGAACACTTTGGTGAAGCCGCCGACCACGAGTCGCTTCAAGTGCAGCTCGATCGCAATGCGCAACGTGAAGTCGTTGCCTAGCGCGTTGAAGTGCGTAGAAAAGGTCTTCGCGGTTGCGCCTCCCGCAACGCTGTGCAGCAACGGAGTTTCGACCTCGATGAACCCCCGGTCTTCCAGGTAGCGCCGCATAAGCGAGATCACGCGGCTGCGCGTGAGAAGCGTCCGTCGTGCTTCCTCTGTGACCCATAGGTCGACGTAGCGCTGGCGATACCGGGTGTCGACGTCGGTCAGCCCGTGCCACTTGTCGGGGAACTGCCGGCGCGCCTCGGCGAGCAGGTCCCATGTGACGACCTTGACCGAGAGCTCACCGCGCTTGGTCTTGACGACCTGACCACGAGCACCAATCCAGTCACCCAAGGACAGGCGCGAGAACTCGTCGAACCTCTCGGTCCACGCGCTCCCAGCGAACAGCTGGATACGTGCGGTGGCGTCGTCGAGCGTGCCGAACGCGAGCTTGCCTTGCTCTCGCCTCAGCATGAGGCGGCCGGCGATCGTCGCTTCGACCCCCGTCTCGGCGCCCGCCTCGATCGATCCGAACTCTTCGATCAGTTGCGCGGTCGCGTGCGTCGGCTCGTAGCGGTACGGGATGTCGGCCACCGCGGAACGCTACCGGCGCTCTCGCGGTTGCGCGATCAGTTCTACGGACCGGGCGTGCGCACGGTCAGAACTACGCGCGTGCGCCGCTCCCGCGGAAACTCCTGCTCGTAGTCCTCGGCGTGCAGATCGGTCCGCACCCCCGCCAGCCCGCGCGCCGCGAGCTGCGTGAGCCACCGCTGCTCGAGCACAGCGGGATCACTGGCGGGCAAGGAGACGACGCGAGTGATGCCTTCGGGACACGCAAGGCGGCAACGGGAGTTCCGGCGCTCGTCGAGGACCCGCGCGCCGTTGACGCGCGGGAAGGCGCCGAGCGCTTCCTCGTGCGTGTCCCACTGGTGCACCCACCGCGACTGCACGAGGGCCGTAGCCGTCACTGCTGCCGCGAGGAGGAACACCCCGGCCGAGCGCGGCGCGAGGAGTCGTCGACCTGGCTCCAGACCAACCCGCCGCACAAGCCTGTCGGCCACCGCCGCAATGAACGCGAGAAAAACGCTCCACACAATCAACATCGGGAAGACCAACACCCAGAGCCCGTCGCGGTCTCCGACATCGGTTGTGAACCCCGCCAGAAGAAGCGGTCCGGCCCCGAGGGCAATGGCGACATCAGATTGGCGAGCCGGTCCTGCGACACCGAGAAAGAGGGCAACAACGGCGGTGACGACGAAGAAGACCTCAGGTGAGTAACCCGGACCGCCCCACCAGAGCCACGCCAGCGTGCTCACGATCGCGCCGAGGCCAAGCGGAAACCACGTGGGAAAAGACGGCGAACTGGCGACAAGTGGATCGGGTCGGGCGCCCGACGCGGTCAAGGTGCGGAGGTCAACGTGAGGATGCGGGTCGAATCCTCCGCCGGCCTTCCATCTCGCTTGTTCGAGCTGTGATCCTCGGTCCGGACGCGGACGCCGAGGTCGAACGCGTATGTGTCGACCGCTCGCGACGTGATGGTGAACGGACCTTCGGAGTCCCCCGACAACACGCGGACGCGCGACACATCTATAGCTGGACGCACCGCGCCGGCGACTGTGAAGTCGTGCGTCCGTAGAAACTTGAGCTTGGTGGTCAGGGTGAGCGCCGTCGGCTTGCCGTCGATCGGGACTGTGCACGTCGAGGTGGTCTCGAGCTCTCCGCCCTCGATCACCGCGCGGGGCAGCAGCACCGACCGCGGTGACCACCGGCATTCGTCCGTCCCGGCAACGATGCTCGCGACCAGGAACAGCCCGTCGCGGTCGTGGATCTCCTCGTAGTGGTCGCCGGCCTTGCCGACAGCGCCCGTTGTCGGATCGGCCTCGTCCCACCGGATCACACCTGGCTTGCGCTTCACCGCGGAGAGTAGGTATCGCACGGTCCGCTCTGCGGGGTCGCCCGTCTGTGGCTGCACGCGCTCGTGGTACTGGTACGCACCTGTGGCAGGGACTCGGAAAGGAATCGCCGGGAGGCTGGTCGGCGGACCTCCTACGTTCGCGCCGGCGCCAGTTGTCGGCGCGCGTTGCGGACCACTGGTCGTCTCGGCGCCACCGGTGTCGGTGGGAGCGGAAGCATCGGCGACGTTCGTCGTGTTAACGCTCGAATTCGAGGCGTTTGTCTTTTGACTATCGCCTCGGCACGCAGGCGCGCTCGCCGCTACGAGCGCGGTCAAGACCACTAACTGGAAGCATCGGCGAACCCGCACCCTGGCAGCGTAGAAGCGCCAGAGCTAAATACCTCGGACCTTCAGTCCGGCTCGGCGTTACGGTCATAAATGATTCGCAAACCGTGGAGCGTCAGCCACGGTTCGTGATGCTGAATGGTCTCCGACAGTCGCACGATCGGCCCCGAAAGACCTCCGGTGGCAATGACGGTCGCCTCGCCGAGCTCGTCGAGGAAGCGGCGCACAAGGCCGTCGGTCTGTGCGACGAACCCATAGATAGCGCCGGACTGAATGGACTCGACCGTCGTCTTGCCGATCACGTTGCGGGGTTCGACGAGTTCGACTCGCCGCAATGCCGCAGCGCGGGCGAAGAGCGCGTCGAGGCTGATCTCGATGCCGGGGAATATCGCCCCACCCAGATACTCGCCTGCTCCACTCACTGCTTCGATGGTGTTGGCAGTGCCGAAATCCACGACGATCGTCGGGCCGCCGTACAAGTCGTAGGCACCCACGGCGTTGGCCACACGATCGGCCCCGACCTCGCGTGGGTTGTCATACAGGATCGGCATGCCCGACCGCGTACCGGGCTCAAGGACCACGAGACGCGAGTCGGGCGCGTAACGGCGCGTCATCTCGCGGAGCGCAGCGGTCACACGCGGGACGCCAGACGAGATCACGACACCCTCGATGTGCTCGTCGAAGCCGATGTTGTGCATGCTCAGGAACTGCGTGATGAGAAGCGCGAACTCGTCGCTCGTTCGCTCGACGTTCGTCGCCACTCTCCACGGGCGCAGCAGCTCGCGGTTGTCGTAGAGGCCGATGACCGTGTTCGTGTTCCCCGCATCGATCGCAAGCAACATTGCTCAGCCGTCGCTTCCGAGATCGAGGCCCAGATCAAGCACCGGAGCCGAGTGCGTCAACGCGCCGACGCTGATGAGATCGGGCCCTGCGGCTGCGTACGCCGCCACCGTTTCGAGCGTGACCCTGCCCGAAACCTCGACCAACGCGCGCCGGCCCACAGCGGCGACTGCCGCTCCCACATCCTCCGGCGCGAAATTGTCGAGCATGACGATGTGCGCGCCCGCCCCGACTGCCTCCGACACTTGCGCGAGCGAGTCGCACTCGACCTCGATGGCTCGGCCGGGCCAAGCCATGGCCGCTCGCTTGACCGCCTCGGTGATGTCGAGACCGGCCCGATGGTTGTCCTTTACGAGCACCATCTCCGACAACGAGCCGCGATGGTTGTGACCGCCGCCGGCGCGAACCGCTGCCTTCTCCAACGCACGGAGCCCTGGGGTTGTCTTACGCGTGTCGAGGATGCGCACATTGGTTCCGGCGACGGCATCGACGTAGCGACTGGTCAACGTCGCGATACCCGAGAGGTGGCTGAGGAAGTTCAGTGCTGTGCGCTCACTGGTGAGCACCGACGCAAGCGGCCCATTGATCACGGCGACGGTCGCGCCGCCTTCGACGGCGGCGCCGTCTTCGACGCGCCAATCGACCGTTATCGCGCCGTCAATCTGACAAAACGCTTCGGCCGCGCATGCGCTGCCCGCGATCACACCCATCGAGCGAGCGACGATCGCAGCGCGCACCGTGGAGCCGGGGTCCACGAGCGACGCTGTCAGGTCTCCCATCGGCGTCAGGTCCTCCGCGATTGCACGAGCGACGGCCTCGCGCACCGCGAAATGGGGGGGATGAACCGAAAGCGAATCGATCATGTCAACACCAGCCGGCACTTGTACTCCGGGCGCGTATCGGGGAAATCCACGCGGGTGTGCGCACCCCGGCTCTCCTCACGCGCCAGCGCAGCGTCGAGCAGTGCGTACGCAACGGTGAAGAGGTTCGCCAGCTCGACGTCGCTGTTGCGCATCGCTGGCGGCACCGCGGCGTGCAGACCGAGCAGTTCAGCGTCAGTGGCGCGGAGCGACTCGGCGCTACGGATGACACCGGCCCCGACCGTCATCGAGCGTTGCAGCGCATCCCGGATCTTGTCGCTGCCGATGGGAGTCGGCGCGATCGCGCGCATCGGCTCGGGGCGGTCCAACCGTCGACCCGGAATTCCCCCTTCACCGTCCAGTGCGGCGCGCATGGCACCGGTTGGCTCGATGTCATGACGCCCGTCCTCGATGGCTTCGAGCACCCGAGCGGCGAAGACCATTCCATCGAGCAGCGAGTTCGACGCCAGGCGGTTAGCGCCGTGAACACCCGCACAGGCCGCCTCGCCTGCAGCCCACAGGCCGGGCAGCGTGGCCCGTCCGTCGAGGTCCGTGAGCACCCCGCCCGACAAATAGTGCGCTGCCGGTGCGATCGGTAGCCAGTCGGACGCGGGATCGAGGCCGGCCGCCGCCAGCGATGCCGCGATCGTGGGAAACCGCTCGGCGAACCGTTCGAGTTGAGTTGCGTCAAGCCACATGTGCTCGACGCCTAGCTCGAGCATCCGTGTGGTCATAGCGCGCGAGACGACGTCGCGCGGTGACATCTCGTCCACGAACTGCTCGCCATTGGTGTCGCGCAGGATCGCGCCATGGCCGCGTAGCGCCTCGGAGAGAAGCGGCCGCGGCATCGCCGGATGGTGGAGTGCCGTCGGATGGAACTGCACGAATTCGATATCCGCAACGGCGACGTTCGCCCGTAGTGCCATGGCAATTCCGTCGCCGGTCGCCTGCTCGGGGTTGGTCGTGACGGCGAACAACTGGCCGGCCCCGCCGGTGGCGAGCAGGGTGTGGTCGGCCCGGACCTCGATGCGCTCGCCGGCCGGCGTCTGCGCAGTCACACCACGGCAGCGTCCGTGCTCCACGATGAGGTCGACCGCCAGCGTGCGCTCCAGCACCGACGCCGCCGTGGCTTTCGTGGCAGCCACGAGGGCGCGTTCGATTTCCGCTCCCGTTGCGGCTCCTCCCGCGTGGACGACGCGAGCGACCGAATGACCACCCTCACGAGCGAGCAAGAGCTGGCCCTCTGTGTTGCGATCGAAGACGGCGCCGAGAGCGATCAGCTCGGTCACCCTCGCGGGCCCTTCGTCGACGAGGACGCGGACGGCGTCGACGTCACACAATCCGGCGCCCGCCGCAAGCGTGTCCGCCAGGTGCAGATCGGTTGAGTCCTCGTCGTCACCGAGGACCGCGGCGACGCCGCCCTGCGCCCATCGTGTGGCCGACTGCTCGAGCTCGCCCTTGGTGAGCACACCGACGCGAAGCCCGGCGGTCGCGCCCCGTACGGCAGCTGACAGACCAGCGACGCCCGAGCCGAGGACGAGCAGGTCGAGGTCGGGCACGGTCACCAGCCTTGCATCCCAGCGATCGCTAGCTCTATTCCCCGGACGCTTCGAGCTCGACGTGCGGCACCGGGCGATTGGCTTCGTCGACGTGAACGATCCGCGGCTCGAAGTTCGCCAGTTCGTCGTCTTCGTAATCGGCGTAGCTGATGACAATCACGAGGTCTCCGGGGTGCACGAGACGCGCAGCAGCGCCGTTGAGGCACACATCTCCTGTGGTGCCTGGTATTGCGTAGGTCTCGAATCGCGCGCCGGTATTGATGTTGACGACCGCAACCTGCTCCCACTCGCGAATGTCGGCGAGCTCCATGAGCCGCGTGTCAAGCGTGATCGACCCGACGTAGTTCAGGTTGGCGTCGGAAACCGTCGCCCGGTGAATCTTCGACTTCATCATGCGGCGACGCATTAGATCCTTACTCCCAGGTTGTCGATGAGGCGGGTGGTGCCGACGCGGGCGGCCACGAGAAGACGAATCTCATCGTGCGCGTGCAGAGCTTCGGCGTATTCCAGGTGAACCAGCGGCTCGGCTGCGATCGTCGCACGCATGGCGTCGCGCAATCGAGCGACTTCGCTTGTCCCATCCGACACGAGCGCGGCCGCTGTGCATAACGCCCTGTAGATGACAGGTGCGGCAGCGCGCTCGGCGTCGTCGAGGTAGGCATTTCGTGAGGACAGGGCGAGGCCGTCCTCGGCGCGCACGGTCGGGCACGAAATGATCTCTACCGGGAACGAGAGGTCACCGGTCATACGTCGGACGACCTGCAACTGCTGCCAATCCTTCTCGCCGAAAAATGCGGTAACGGGTCCGGCCGCGTTGAACAGCTTGGCCACCACCGTCGCAACACCATCGAAGTGACCCGGACGCGCGGCGGCTTCCAGGACATCCGCGAGTTCCTCGACGTGCACGGTCGTGCGCACGCCACCGGGATACATCTCCTCCACCGACGGAGCGAACACGTACGACGCGCCATGGCGTTCGGCCAGCGCAACATCAGCATCGAACGGGCGCGGGTAGCGCGAGAGGTCTTCACCAGCTGCGAACTGCAACGGGTTCACGAACACGGTCGCGGCGACGACGTCACACCGCCTGGTCGCGGCGTCGATCAGCGATGTGTGACCCGCGTGAAGCGCGCCCATGGTCGGCACCAGCGCGACCGACCGGCCTGCCCGGCGCTCCTCGTCGAGCGCCTTGCGGAATCCACGGATCGAGTCGACTACTTGCACGCAGCATCCAGTTCCAGCGCAGCAACCAAAGCGTCGTAGAGCGCCCGTTCCCGGGGGGCAACCGCGTCGAGGGCAGCTCGGTGGCGTTTTATCGTTCCTTGGTCGCCTCGCGCGACAGGGCCCGTGAGTGCGGCGGTTGCGCCGAGCTCGGCAACATTCTCGAGCGCGCCACGCGCCAGCGCGAGGTATGCCTCGCGGGGGACGCCCACGGTGGCGGCGAGACGCTCCACCTGCGCGAGCAATGCGACGACGTGGTTGGCGGCGACGCAGCAGGCGGCGTGGTGAATCGCGCGCGCCTGCGGATCGTCAGCCAGGCTCACGGCGTGGCCGCCGAACGCGTCGACCACCTCGTTGGCGATCGGGTCACCGCCGTCGGCCAGTGCGAACCAGGCACTGTCGAGCAGGCGCCGCGCGCCGACGTCGGGTTCCGGCAGTGTGACCAGAGGGTGGATGACAGCCCGCCGCGGATGCGGCGCAAGCGCATCGAGACCGAGCGATCCCGCGACGTGGGCGACGACGGCGTGATCGCTTGGAGCGATCGAGGACGCAACCCCCGCCACGACGGCGTCCGGGACGGTGACGAGCACAAGGTCGACATCCGCCGCGGCGGCCGAGAGGTCGTCGAGCCGGGCCAGCTCAGGTGCGCCAACCCACCCGACTTTCTCCAAGGCAAGCCGGAAGGCGCCGCCGGCCCGTCCGGGCCCGATCACGCGAAAGCGTCGTTCAGTCATGGTTCCCTACGTTCCGGCCCCGGTCGGGTGCCGTTCGCAACCCAGACGGTACCAGCGCTCAGCCCGAACCCGTCATCGAATCCTGCCGTTACCGGCAGGATTCGATGACAGGTTCGGGAAAGGTTTGGCGCGAACGTCAGAGATCGTCGACGCGCCGCACGCCTGAGGTGTCGAGAGCGAGCAGTCGTTCGGCGAACTGCGGCGCGACATCGACAAGGGGCACGACCACGAAGGCGCGCTCCCAGAGCCGCGGGTGCGGCACCACCAAATCGGGCTCATTGACCACCTCGTCGCCGACCAGCAGTACGTCGACGTCGAGCGTTCGCGGCCCCCAAGGCAATTCCCGTACGCGTCCGGCCGCAGCTTCGAGGCGCTGACACATCTCGAGCAGGTCGCGAGCACTTCGTTCGGTGTCGAGAGCGACGACCATGTTCAGATAGGGGTCCTGCCCTGCGGGACCACCTACTGGCTCGGTCTCATAGACAGCCGACCGTGCGATCTGATCCGGCATCGCGTGAAGCGCGCCACGCAGGTGCGCTCGCCGATCGCCAAGGTTCGATCCGAGCGCGATGTACGCAAGCACGCGGGCGGACCTCACAACGTCAGCGCGAAATCGTTACCCGCACGCCAGCGCTGCCAAGATCTGCCGGAACCGGCGGTCGAAGCTTGCGCAGCACGACGGTCACGTGTTCGACCCGCGTGTCGAGTTCCAGGACGGCTTCGCCGACGCGCACCACAAGACGCTCGAGGAGCCGGCAGTGCTCACCCTCGACAACGCGTGTCGCGGCGGCGACAACGGCCGCATAGTCCACGGTGTCGGCGAGATCATCGGATTCTGCAGCGACGCCAACGTCGAACACGAGGTCGACGTCGAGCTCGAACGGCTGTGCCCTCAGGCGCTCCTCGGCGAGCACGCCGTGACGGCCGAGGATTCGAAGACCACGCAGCTCGACGCGGGCTGGGCCGACGTCAGGCACTCGGCGCGGGACCGGCCTCGAGCACTGCGGACACGACTTCGCGCCCAATCGCGGAGAGCTCCCGGTGAGCGAGGCGCTCGACGATCGTTACCGCCTGCGGGCCGGATTCGAGCACGCCCGCCCAGAGCAGATACCCGGCAGTCACGCCCAGGATGCGGTCGCCGACCTCTTCGGCATGCATGAGGACTCGTTCGCCGGCTGCTACCCAGCCCCGCAATGCCTCGAAGATGGGCGGCAGCGCCTCGTGCGGGTCGTCGTGGATCCCGAACGGCAGATGCGCCGACGGCATTCCGAACTCCTCGTACGCCGAGAGGTTGTGTGGCGAGTGCAGCAGGGACACGACGCGCGTGAAACCCTGCTCACGGAGCCAGACCATCTCCTCCTGGCGGCGCACGCGCCGGTGGTTGCGCCCGTACCCGCCGGGCCGCTCGCTCAGCGCAAGGCGATCCTGAATCACCCAGACGAAATTGCGGGGTTGGATCCCCGCTGCCCACTTGCCCTTCACCACTCCACCCGCTCGCTCAGAATACGTAAGGCCTGCACGGTAGCGGCCACATCGTGCACGCGAAGCATGGAAGCGCCCTGTTCGACGGCCCACAAACCGGCGGCGACGGATGCTTCACCCCGGTTTTCCGGGCTCGGGACGTCCCCCGACGGCGAGCGGGCGAGCACACCGAGAAAACTCTTGCGACTGACGCCCACGACCACGGAATGCCCCAAATCGGACAGGCTACGGGTGGCGGCGAGCAGGGCGACGTTGTGTTCGAGCGTCTTGCCAAACCCGATGCCGGGATCGACCCACACCTCCCGCACGCCTTCGGCCTCCGCTTCGCGTGCCTTGGCCGACAGGTATTCGCCGACCTCAGCGACCACGTCGTCGTACCGCGGGTCCGCCTGCATCGTGGCTGGCGTCCCCTTCCGATGCATCGCCACGAAGGCAACACCAAGCTCGCCCGCCACCGCTCCAAGGGCCGCAGAGACGTCGTTGATCATCGTGGCGCCGGCGACGACGGCCGCCCGGGCGACCTCGGATTTCGTGGTGTCGATGGAGATCCGTCCGTGGCGTGCGAGCGCCTCAACGACCGGAAGCACGCGTCGCAGTTCCTCGGCGCTCGGGACGCCGGCCGCGTGCGGTCGGGTCGACTCGCCCCCAACGTCGACGATGTCGGCACCCTCCGAGAACATCGCCTGCCCTCGTTCCACGGCCGCGCGCACGTCGAAGAACTGCCCGCCGTCGGAGAACGAATCGGGCGTCACGTTGAGCACGCCCATGACCAGGGCGCGCGTCACCTCCGCGGGACGCGCTTCCACAGTGCGACGAGCGCGCGGTACCGCGACACCTCGTCGAAGACAACTTCTGCCGCCAGCTGACCGGTGGAGGACGACAACGTGGGATACACGTGGATCAGGTTGGCGAGGCGAGTGAACTTAAGCCCTTCGTTGATCGCCAGCGCATACTCGTGGATCATCTCGCCGGCGGCGGCGGCCACGACGTGCGCGCCGAGGAGGCGGCCGCGCCGCCCGGTGACGACCTTGATCAGGGCCTCCTCAGTGCCGTCGGCACGCGCTCGGTCGGAGTGCGCCAAATCGAATGTGTGCGCCCGCACGACGTCGCCGTAACGCTCGCGCGCCTCGGACTCGGTGAGACCTGCGTGCGCGAGCTCTGGGTCCGTGAATGTGCACCAAGGCACGAGCGAGCTGACGCGGCCGCGACCGGGGAAGAACATGTCGCGCACCGCGCGCACGGCCTCGTGACCCGCGGAATGCGTGAAGAGGTACCGCCCGGCGGCGTCGCCGGCCACGTAGATGCTCGGAACGGTAGAGCGCATCCTGTCGTCGACGACCACGCCCCTCGGAGAAGTCTCGACGCCGACGCTCTCGAGACCGAGGGACTCGAGATTCGGCTTGCGCCCGACGGCGACGAGCACCTCCTCGGCCGACCAGGACATGGGCGCACCGTCGATCGTTCCGAAGACTGTCTTGCGCTGCGCGTCGCTTGTGACATGCGCGGTCTCGACCTCGAGGTGCAGAGCCACCCCCTCGGCCGCCAGCCGGTTCTGGAGCACCGAGACGAGCTCGGGCTCGTCGCGGGGCAGGATCGCGTCGCCCTTCTGGAGGACGACGACCTCAATCCCGAGTCGCCGCATCCCCTGCGCCATCTCGATCGCTATCGGCCCACCTCCGATCATGACGATGCTCTGCGGCGGACGCTCGATCTCGAACAGCGACTCGCTGGTCAGGAAGCGGGTGTCAGCCAGGCCCGGGATGTCGGGTTCGGCCGGCCGGCTCCCCGTGCACAAAAGGATGAAACGCGTGCGCAGAACACGTCCGTCGACGCGGACTTCGTGCGGACCGGCGATCGTCGCATCACCAAGGCAGACTTCGACACCCAGCGCCGAGAATCGCGCCGGGTCGTCGTCCGATGCGGCGATGCGCTCACGGATCGACCGGATGCGTCGCCATACTTCCGCGAGGTCGATCTCGGGCTCCACCGCGCGCAACCCGAACGCGTCAGCCGTGCGGGCGTGGTGCGCGACCTTGGCCGAAGCCAGCAGTGCTTTCGAAGGAACGCAGCCGGTCCACAGGCAGTCACCGCCGACGCGATGACGTTCGACGACCGCAACCTTGAGGCCCAGCCGAGCGGCGAACTCCGACGCGACCATCCCGCCCGAGCCCATTCCGACAATTACGAGGTCGTAGCGCGCTCTCAACGTGTGGTCATCGGCCGAACAGGATGTTCATGGCCTCGGCGCGTGTCGACGGATCGGTGCGGAACAGGCCGTGCACTGCGGATGTAACTGTCGTGGTGCCAGGCTTGCGGACACCTCGCATCGACATGCAGAGGTGCTCAGCTTCGATGACGACGAGCACGCCGCGAGGAGCGAGTACCTGCTGCAACGCCGCTGCGACTTGGGTGGTCAGGCGCTCCTGCACCTGCAGGCGCTGGGCGAAGCCGTCAACAAGCCGAGCAAGTTTCGACAGGCCCGTGATGCGTCCCTGCTCGTTGGGGATGTAGGCGACGTGGGCTTGACCGAACCAAGGCACCAGATGGTGCTCGCACAGCGAATACACCGGTATGTCCTTGACCATGACCATCTCGTCGTGATCGGCCTCGAACGACGTCGCCAAATGTGAAGCGGGGTCCACGTCGTGTCCGGCCATGACTTCGCCGAACATGCGCGCCACTCGCGCGGGAGTCTGCTGAAGCCCGTCGCGATCGGGGTCCTCCCCGATAGCTGCGAGCAGCTCCCGCACCGCTGCCTCTACCCGCGCCTGATCGACCGCCACCGGAAATGTCTAGCGGCCGCGCTCGTGCGAGCGAGGCGAGACGAAACTCAGGCCGTCGCGGGACGCGGGCGCCGGAGCGCGCCAGTGGGCGCCTTTGCTGTGCGCCGTCGCGGAGCGGCAACCGGCGCAGGCGCGTCGTCACCAGGCTTGGACTGACGAGCTGCGCGCTTGGCTGACACTCGTGGTTTCCACGGTGCGAGCGGGCCGAGGATCTCATCGAGCGCCTCGCCCTCGAGGGTCTCCTTCTCGACCAACGCAGCGGCGATCTTGTCAAGCGTCGCACGGTGTGTCGAAAGGATGGCTCGCGCCTCGTCGTGTGCGTCGTTGATCAGGCGCCGCACCTCGGAATCGATCCGCGCCGCGACCTCGTCGCTGTAATTCGGGGTGTGACCGAAGTCGCGCCCGAGGAACACCTCACCGTTGCCGGTGCCGAGCGCCTGAGGACCAAGTTCGTCGCTCATGCCGTACTCGGTGACCATCGCGCGGGCAATCCCGGTGGCGACCTCGATGTCGTTCTGCGCGCCAGTGCTTGGGTCCGAGAAAATCAGCTCCTCGGCAGTGCGTCCGCCCATCAGCACCGCAAGGCGGTGCCGCAGCTCGCTTCGCTTCGTGATGTACCGATCCTCGGTTGGCAACGAAAGCGTCCAACCGAGCGACCGGCCGCGGGCGATGATCGAGACTTTGTGCACCGGATCGGCGTGCGGCAGCACGTGCCCGACGAGCGTGTGACCACCCTCGTGGTACGCGATCACGAGCTTCTCTTCCTCGCTCATCACGCGGCTCTTGCGTTCGGGGCCGCCGATGACGCGGTCGATCGCCTCCTCGAGCTCGCGCATGGTGATCAGCTCATGACCGTGGCGGGCGGCGAGCAGCGCGGCCTCGTTCATGAGGTTGGCCAGATCAGCGCCGGTGAACCCAGGGGTGCGGCGCGCCAGCACGTTCAAATTGACCCCGGGACCGAGGGGCTTCTCGCCCGCGTGGACCTTCAGGATCGCTTCACGGCCGACAAGATCGGGGCGGTCGACGACGATTTGGCGGTCGAAACGCCCCGGACGGAGGAGCGCCGGATCGAGGATGTCCGGTCGGTTGGTCGCAGCGATGAGGATGACGCCGGTCGTCGCTTCAAATCCGTCCATCTCGACAAGCAGCTGGTTCAGCGTTTGCTCGCGCTCGTCGTGGCCGCCTCCGAGGCCGGCGCCGCGATGGCGCCCGACGGCGTCGATCTCGTCGACGAAGACGATGGCCGGCGCGGATGCTTTGGCCTGCTCGAACAGATCCCGGACACGGCTGGCGCCCACACCCACGAACATCTCGACGAAGTCCGAACCCGAGATCGAGAAGAACGGGACTCCGGCTTCGCCAGCGACCGCTTTCGCAAGCAGCGTCTTGCCGGTTCCCGGGGGACCGAAGAGAAGTACACCCTTGGGGATCTTTGCCCCCATGGCCTGGAACCGCGCCGGTGATTCGAGGAACTCCTTGATTTCCTGGAGCTCTGCCACCGCCTCGTCGGCACCGGCGACGTCGGCGAACGTGATCCTCGGTTGGTCCTTGTTGTGTTGCTTCGTCTTGGCCTTGCCGAACTGCAGCACGCGGTTGCCGCCGCCCTGCATCGAGTTGATGAGGAACAACACGAGGCCGATCATGAGCACGAACGGCAGCAGGCCGAACAGCGCAGACAGCCACGGATTCTCACGGTTCCGCTTGGTCTCGGTCTGCACATCAGCAGAGAGGAGCTGCGCTGTGAGTTCGTCGACGTACTCCTCGGCGTACTTCATCTCGTACTTGGTGCCGTTGACGAGTTCGCCCTGCACTTTCCCGTCGCCATCGATTATCTCGGCGGTCTTAACCTGTTTGTCGGCAAGCAGATTCTTGAACGACGTCTGCGAAACCTGCTTGCGCGGGTTGTCGCCCGTGAAGATCGTGGCGAGCACGACTAGCGCGAGAAGAGCAAGAACGATGTAGACCGCGGCACTGCGAAGGACCCGTCTCATCCTGCAAACCTACCGGGGGTTCCTTGCAGTTCCAACCGCGGGCCAGTGTCAGGCCCTGGCCTCGGGTCCCTCGTATTTGCACACGTACGGCAATCCTCTATAGCGCTCATTGACGTCTAGTCCGTAGCCGACCACGAATTCGGGTGGGATTGTGAACCCCACATATTTGAGGTTGGGCGTTTCGCGCTGAAGACCCTCTTTGACGAGCAGGGCGCAGACTTCGAGGCTCGCCGGGCGGCGCGCCAGGAGGTTGCGACGGAGGTAGTCGAGCGTGAGGCCACTGTCGACGATGTCCTCGACGACGAGTACGTCGCGGCCGGACAGGTCGAGGTCGAGGTCTTTGACGATGCGAACGATCCCGCTCGTCTTCGTTGCCGCACCGTAGGACGCGACGGCCATGAAGTCGACCTCCATGGGCAGCTGGATCGCCCGTGCGAGATCAGCCATGAACACGAACGCGCCCTTGAGAACGCCGACGAGCAATGGGACTCTGCCGGCGTAGTCGGCAGAGATCTGCGAACCGAGCTCGGCCACCCGGGCCTGGAGCTCTTCCGCGCCGACGACGACGGAGCCGAGTTCGTCCACGTCCGGGAAGTTAGCGGTCGCCGGCGGCGCGCTCGATGCGCAGCCGGCCTCGGGTACGGCGGACGCTGACGCCGGACACGACGTCGGCGCCGACGGCCTCTCCGCGAGCGACTGCCAAGGCTCGCTCGACGGCCGCCGCGTCGGGCGCGTAACCCGCGAATTCGGAGCGCAGCCATGAGCGCAGGGCGCGTCGTGCGAGTGGTGCCGGAGCGCGCGCCAGCGAGTCGCAGTCGGTCGGATCGACCTGCCGCGCCAACTCGTCGAGCAGCGCGCCCTCGTCGCCGGCGAGATCGGCGAGCCGGCACAGCAATGGCACGGGGTCGCGTTGTGCGACTTGCGCCAATAGCGGGAGGACCTCGTGACGCATTCGATTGCGCGTGAAGCGCGGGTCTGTGTTGGTCGGGTCGACAACCACCTCGAGCCCTGCCGCCGCGCAAAGCGCAGCGGTCTCCGCGCGGCGAAGGTTCAACAGGGGGCGTTGAGCCTGTCGACCGATGCCGCTGAGGCCGTCGACACCGCTGCCGCGCACCAGATTGAGCAGCAGGGTCTCGGCCTGATCGTCAGCCGTGTGCCCCGTCAGCACGTCCGTCGGCAGAACTGCGGCACGCGCCGCTCGAGCGCGAGCCTCCAGATTTGGTCCGAACTCGACCTCCGCGCGCACGGCGACGAATCCTGCTCCGAACCTTTCTGCGGCTTGGGCCACGACATCGGCCTCCGCAGCGGAGCCGGCACGCAAGCCGTGATCGACGTGGACCGCCGTGACCGAGCATCCGGAGGCAACAGCCAGGATCAGCAGTGCCGTGGAATCGGCGCCGCCTGAGACTGCGCAGGTGACCGGCGTCTCAGCGGGCGGGAAACGGCAGCGTCCGAGAAGCCTCTCGGCGTGCTCCTCGAAGTCGATCAGGAAGCGCCAACCTCGAGCCTCACGCGCTCGAGCCACAGCTCGGGACGCCGGATCTCCATGAGCGTGGGGAGGTTCTCGGCCCGCTCCCACACTCGCGCCAGCAGCGGAGCACCGCCGGCGCGTTCGACAGCGGCGACGAATCGCTCGCCGGCCTCGTACTGCTTCATCTTCGCGTCGAGCCCGATCAGCTGCTGGACGACCTTGGCCACGCCGGGGCGCGTCTGGCGTCTGACGCGCAGCGTTTCGCTGAACAGACCGCTGAGCGGGATGTGGTCGACGCCCGCACGGTCCATGGTCACGTCGCCGTGGCCCTCCAGGAGGCTCATCAGCCCCTGCACGCGCTGCAACACCTCATGCTGTTCCGGGCCGGCGAGCAGGGCAACGAGTCCGCCGTCGTCGAGCGGGTTCCGGCCTTCGCGCACTGCGACTGCCGCCCGGCGCAAACCGTCGAGCATCCGCTTAGGGTCGGGCGTGATGGCACCAAGGCTCGCGTCGACTAGGGAGCGAAAGTGGGCCTGCATCCACGGGACCCCCGTGAACTGCGCTCTGTGCGTCACTTCGTGCAGCGCGATCCAGAGCCGGAACTGACGCGGCGGAAAGCCATGACGCTGCTCGAGCGCCAGGATGTTCGGCCCGACGTAGTAGACGACGTCGCCATCGGCAGAGTCATCATCTGGCAGCAACGCGTCGTACTGCCCGAGCACACGGGTCGACATCCAACCGAGCATCGCTCCCAGTTCGGCGCCGGCGATCGCCCGCGTCGCCGGAGCGGCCGGTCCTGTCATGCGATGCGCGAGGCGGTCGGCGAGTGGACGCAGGAGCCGGGCGTACGACGCCACGTTCATGTTCACCCACCCGGCGCGGTCGACCACCTGGGCCCGCGCGCGCCCGCGCTGGCTGTGCAGGCCCGTCTCAGCCTCTACCAGCTGTTCGGCGAGCGCGGTGAACTCGGCGAAGTCGTCGATCAGACTGCTGTCCTGCGCCGCCGGCGTTCTGCCGGCGAGAGCTGCACCGACTCGTCGGGCGATTTCCCAGTTGACGAGATCGGCCACCTATAACTACTTCGGGTACCGGGGGCGAACGACCTTACGGATGTAACCGGCGATCAACGCTCCCCCGGCGGCCAGAGTTGCGGCCACCAACGGGAAGGCAATCCAGGCGTGCCAAACCTTCGCAGCGAGCATCAGTTGATCGTACCGGCGAGAAGGGTCAGGTTCCGAACGGGGGATGACCCTCGAGTGAGAGTGCGGCGGTGATCTTCTGGGTCAGGCCCTGAGGCACTTCTTCGCAACACCGCTTCGCAATCACCTGCCGGAGTTCGGCCTCGAAGTCGAACGCCTCGAAGCACGGCGAACAGTCGTCGAGGTGCTGCCGAATGATCGACCGCTTCTCGTCGGTGAGCTCACCGTCGAGATAGTGATAGAGCGTGTGGCGGGCGCCGTCGCAGTCGCCATGCTCGAAGAAGTCATGGTCGAAGGGGCTCTTGTCGTCCGTCGTCACGCGCTCGCCTCCTTGGCGGTGTCGGCTACGAGACCGCGCTCGAGACCAAACTCCCACAACGCCTTCTGCAACGCTTTTCTTCCCCGATGGAGGCGACTCATCACCGTACCCATTGGGATCTCCAGGATCTCGGCGATCTCCGCGTAGCTGAACTCCTCGACATCGGCGAGGAGCACTGGAAGGCGGAATATCTCCGGCAACGACTCGACCGCCGTCTTGACCTCGTGGTCAGTGATGCGATCGAGCACCGCGTCCTCGGGCGTCCGCGCCGCCGCAGCTGCCTCGAGCCCGCCCATTCGATTGAACAGGTAGAAGTCCTCGACATCGTCGAGCTCGGTCTGCTCCGGACGGCGCTGCTTCGCCCGATACGTGTTGATGTACGCGTTCGTGAGGATACGGAAGAGCCACGCCTTGAGGTTCGTGCCTTCCTGGAACCCGCCGAACCCTCGATAGGCACGCAAGTACGCGTCCTGCACGAGGTCCTCGGCATCGGACGGGTTGCGCGTCATACGCACCGCGGCGCCGTAAAGCGCAGGCATGTACTCCATTGCGAGCTCGGCGAACCGCGCTTGATCGGCCATGAGGGCGCAAATTCTACGCCCGTTGCCGAACCTGCCCCGAAGCCACTGCGAACCCGTCATCAAATGCTGCCCGTGGCGGCAGGATTTGATGACGGGTTCGGGCGGTGGTCGGTTGGCTCGTTCAGTGGAGCCCGAAGCCAGAGTTGAACTGGCGACCTACGCATTACGAGTGCGTTGCTCTACCAACTGAGCTATTCGGGCAGGGGCGCAAGTATGGCGCGGCACAACACCGGGGCCGCAACCGATCAGCGCGAGAGGCGGGCAAGCAAACCTTCGAGCAGCGGGAGCTCCGAGGGGTTGTAGAGGATCCGTTCGTGGACCTCGGCGATCGCTTCTATGGCCCCGACCGCACGTCGCCCCGCCCGAACTTCGCCGCCACTGGAACCCGTGTCCGCAAGCCGGCCGCGATAGACGGCGGCCAGCACGTTCAGCCCGGCCGTGAGCTCGTCGGTGCGCGCGCGGCGCTGCTCTCGCCGTTGACGAGCTTCGAGGTCGCGCTTTGGAGGAACCGGCAGTCCGGCCTTCGCCCGCTGAGCAAGCTCAGCGGCCTCTCGTTTCTGTTGCTCGATCACCGGCTGCGCGGCGGCATCAAGCAGCGCGACGAGATCTTGCGCAGCTGCGACCACTGCGCCGGCGGACCCGTCGAGCCGCTCTGGCACCGCCCGCCACGCGCCGATGCGCTCCGTCGCGCCGGGGTCGGCGGCGAGCTGGCGCGCCCGCGTCAACGATCCGCCCGCATCGCCGGCCAGTTCGGCCGCGCGCGGCGCCGCCACTCCTTCGGCGCGCAACGCGTCGGCGATCGTGGCGTCGTCCAGCAACGGGAAGTCCACGCGCACACACCGGCTGGCGATCGTTACCAGGTCGGGCGTGACTTGGTCGGCGAGGATCACGAACACCGCCGAAGGAGGCGGCTCCTCGATGGTCTTCAGGAGCGCAGGCGCGGCCTCTTGCACGAGGTGGAAGTCGGTGAGCACGATGACCTTGCGCGCCGCTTCGGTCGGTGAACGCATTGACAAGCGGCTGATCTCTCGCGCGTCGTCGACCAACAACCGCGCCCCGCTCCGCTCCGCGAGCACAAGGTCGGGGTGCACTCCTGCGAGGACACGCGTGCATGTGTCACACGTGGCGCAGCCGCCGACCGGACAAAGAAGCGCAGCCGCGAACGCCGACGCAGCTGCATTGGCGCCACTCGTCTCGGGCCCTACGAACAGGTACGCGTGGACGGGACGGGCGGCGCTACCGCGCAGCTGCGCGACCGCACGCTGTTGGCCGACCACTGCGGCGAACAGACCCTGCGCGGGGGCGACATCGACGTCAGGCATCAGTTGACCCCTTCGCCCACATCTCGTATGCCGCCCACACGCGCTCGCTCACCTCGGCGATGGTGCCGGTCCCGTCGACGACGCGCCACCGTGCGGGATCGGTCTTCGCCAGCTCCAGGAATCCCTCGGCCACGCGCTTGTGAAAGTCCTTGCCGAGTTGCTCGAGGCGATCGGTCGGGCGACGCAACCGCCCTGCCGTAATTCTCGGCGGCGCCACCAGAAGGATCACCAGGTCCGCGGCGCAATCAGCCGTCGCCCACGCAGACAGGGTTGTGAGCGCCTCGACGCCGAGACCGTGTCCGTAGCCCTGGTAGGCGAGCGATGAGCCGATGTAGCGATCGGTGACAACAGAGGTGCCGGCGGCTAGCGCCGGTTCGATCACCTCGGCTACGTGCTGTGCGCGCGCCGCGGCCATGAGCAGAGCTTCGGCCCGCGCATCGACGCGACCGAGCGCCGGATCGAGCACGAGAGAACGAACACGTTCGCCTAGCAACGTGCCGCCGGGCTCGCGCGTCAGAAGAGCTCCGATGCGCTCGGCGAACCGAGCCGCCTGGGTCGACTTGCCCGTGCCCTCGCCCCCTTCGAACGCGATCAGCGATGCACTTCCGGCGGTGGGCATCAAGCGACCGGCGCGACCGACGTGCGGTCACGCAACGAGAGCAGCGACAGCACGCCGGCGCCCGCGATGATCAAACCCACCGTCCAGAGCGCTAGCCGTACGCCGGACACGTCGAGGTTGACTGTCAGCGCCAACGACCCAAGCAGTCTGCTCAGCACCGGTGCGACGGTGAACGAGAGAAGCAGACAGACCCGGATGAGCGTGTAGAGCGTGGCGAAGGTTCGTCCGCGCAACGCATCGTCGACGTTGGTTTGCAGGATGGTGAAGCCGAGCACGTACACCGCGCCCGCGCACAAACCGAGGCCGCCAACCAGCAGCAGCGCCGGTGTCAACGACGACGACGCCGCGCCGAGGATGATGCACACCGACGCGCCGAACACCGCGCCGATGAAGGCGGGCTCCTGCGGGAGACGGCGCTGCACAACGGACAGGCCGACAACGCTCAGCGCGACGCCGAGACCGAGTGCGGTGATGAGCGCTCCGAACCCCGCGGCGCCGCCGCCGAGGTCGTTTCGCGCGAACACCGAGCCCAACGGTAAGAGCATTCCGCCGCCGAACAGGCCGGCGCCGATGCCGAGCATCACTGCGCGAACGCGCGGGCTCGACCGGATGAACGCCCAGCCTTCGCGCATGTCAGTCAACGTGCCCGATGACTCGCCGGGCTTCGCCTCTGCAACGTCGCGCTTCGGCAGGACCAGCGTGCTCACGAGGAACGCCGACACCAGAAAGGTCAGCCCGTCGCCCCACAGCGCCAGCGACTCCTGGTTGAGCCGGAGGGCAGAGAGCGCGTCGACCTCGCTCAACGGCTCGGCAACCTTGGCAAGCAGCGAGAACGCCAGCGAGCCGAGAGGGAAGGTGCCGTACGCCGCCGCGATCGACAGTGAGTTCGCGCTGGGAAGCGCCTCGGCAGGCACGAGGTTCGGAACCGACGCCTCCTTGGCCGATGACCAGGAGATAGTGAGCGCTTCGAGGAAAAGCGACGCCGCCACGAGGCCGAGCACCGTGTCGACGAACGGGAGGAACGCGAACACCACGGCGCGGCCGACGTCGCAGACCATCATCACGCGGCGGCGATCGAGCCGATCGAGGAGCACGCCCGCGATCGGGCCGAGGAAGAACCCGGGGAGGAGTCGCGCCGAGAGGACGAACGCGATCGCAGTCTCCCCAGACCCTTCTGAGATGCGCGCCGTCATCGCGATGATGGCGACGAAGCCAACCCAGTCGCCGAAGCTCGACACGAGCGAGGCAAGCCAGAGCCTGAAGAACGATGGCGAGTGGAACAGTCGCCGGCGGCTCGGCGCATCGACCTGGTCGATCACCTCGCGTGGCGTGATGGGCTCGGCCACGAGCCGAGATTAGGACGTGCGACCGATTCCCTCAGCGAACCCGTCACAAATACGCGGCGGCGGCGCTGCGTACTTGTGACGGGTTCGGGTTTTTAGGCCTTCTTCTTGGCGGCCGGCTTCTTCTTGGCTGCGGCCTTCTTCTTGGCGGGGGCGCGACGGGGGGCGGCCTTCTTCTTCACGGATGGACCCTTGGCCCGGCGTTCGGCCAGCAATTCGATCGCCTGCTCGGCACTGAGCAGCTCGACGTCGACGCCCCGGGGGATCGTGGCGTTGGTCTCCCCGTCGGTGACGTAGGCCCCGAACTTGCCTTCCTTGGCCACGATCGGCCGACCGCTCACGGGATCGGCGCCGTACTCGGCCAGGGGCGGTTTCGCGGCACGCTTACCCCACTGCTTGGGCTGCGCGTAAATGGCCACGGTCTCTTCGAGCGTGATTGCGAAGATCGATTCCTCGTCGGGCAGGTTCCGGCTGTCGACGCCCTTCTTGAGGTACGGCCCGTACTTGCCGTTCTGTGCGGTGATCTCTTGGCCGTCGGAGGGATCGATGCCCACGACGCGCGGCTGGGTGAGCAATTGGAGCGCTTCGTCGAGGGTGACATCTTCGACGGTCATCGTCTTGAACAACGAGGCCATCTTCGGCTTCGGCGCTTTCTTGTCCGACTGGTCGAGTTCGCCGAGCTGCACGTACGGGCCGTAGCGGCCGGTCTTGGCGAACACGGTGAGGCCCGTCTCGGGGTCTTCGCCGATCGTGCGATCGCCGCTCGGCGCTTCGATCAGCTCGACGGCCTTTGCGACAGTGAGTTCGTCGGGGGCAATGTCGGGCGGCAGCGGGCCGCGCTCCTCGCCGCGTTGTAGGAACGGGCCGTACTTGCCGACCCGCACGACGATCGCGGCACCGGTGTCGTCCTCACCGATGCGAATTGCATTGATCGCGGCGGCGTCGATCGTGTCGAGGCCCTGATCGATGAGGGGCTTCAAGCCTGGTCGCCCGTCACCGAAGTAGAAGTTGGCCAGCCACGGGACGCGCTCGGCGTCGCCCGCGGCGATCCGGTCGAGGTCGTCCTCCATCGACGCGGTGAAGCCGTAGTCCACGAACTGCGGGAAGTGGGTCTCGAGCAACTGCACGACGGCGAACGCTGTCCACGTCGGCACGAGGGCTGAGCCCCGCTTCGCTGCGTAGTTGCGCGCCGGATCGAGCAGCGTGCCGATGATCGACGCGTAAGTCGACGGACGCCCGACTCCGAGCTCCTCGAGCCGTGCGATCAGCGACGCCTCGGTGAAGCGAGCCGGGGGCTTGGTGATGTGACTCTCCGGGCGGTACCCCTCAGCGTCGACCGCGTCGCCGTCGGCCAGCGGCGGCAGGATCTTGTCGCGATTCTCCAGTTCGGCGTCGGGGTCGTCGGAGCCCTCGACATACGCGCGCTGGTAACCCGGAAAGGTGACGACCTTGCCCGACGCGGTGAACTCGCACACTTCGCTCTCGGCCGTGGTGGCGACGAGGCGGGCCGAGACCGTCCGACCAACTGCGTCAGCCATCTGCGAAGCCACCGTGCGCTTCCAGATCAGGTCGTAGACGCGGGCTTCGTCTCCCCCGACTAGCCCGCTCACCTGGTCGGGATGGCGAAACGTGTCACCCGCAGGACGGATGGCCTCGTGCGCCTCTTGCGCGTTCTTGACCTTTTTGGCGTAGGTGCGCGGCGCGTCAGGCACGTATTCGCGGCCGTAGAGGTCGGTGGCCGCCGCTCGGGCGGCGGAGATGGCCTGAGCTGACAGGTTCGTCGAATCCGTGCGCATGTAGGTGATGAAGCCGTTCTCGTACAAGGACTGAGCAGCTCGCATCGCACGCGACGCCGTCATGCCGAGCTTGCGCCCCGCCTCCTGTTGCAACGTCGAGGTGATGAACGGCGCCTTCGGCGACGAGCGCCACGCTTTCTCCTCGACGCTGCGCACTGTGACGGGGACTCCGCCGAGGCGGTCGACCAGACCACTCGCCCCGGCCTCGTCGAGCAACAAACGGTCGGCCACCAGGGCGCCCGTCGCGGCGTCGAAGTCCTTGCCGGTGGCCACCCGCGCCTCGTTGACGCTGACGAGCGCCGCGCCGAACGAGGTGGCGTCCTTGGCGAATGTTGCGTCGATTCCCCAGTAGCCGGCGGCTCGGAAGGCCATCCGGGCGCGCTCACGCTCGACGAGCACGCGGACGGCCACGCTCTGGACGCGCCCGGCGGATTTGCCCGAGCCCTTGCGCCACAAGACCTCCGAGAGTCGATAGCCGTAAAGCCGGTCGAGAATGCGGCGCGTCTCCTGCGCGTCGACCAGCGCAAGATCCAGGTCACGCGGGTTGGCCACCGCCTCCTCGATGGCGGCACGGGTGATCTCGTGAAACACCATGCGCTTGACCGGGACCCGCGGTGAGAGCACCTCGAGCAGGTGCCACGAGATGCTTTCACCTTCGCGGTCTTCGTCGGTGGCGAGGTAGACCTCGCTCGCGTCCTTGAGCTTGGCCTTCAGCTCCTTGACGACCGCCCTCTTCGAGTCGGGCACCACGTACAGCGGCTTGAAGTCGTTGTCGACGTCCACGCCGTCGCGACTCCACTTCTCCGATTTGTACGCCGCCGGGATCTCGGTGGCGTTCTTCGGAAGGTCGCGGATATGGCCGACAGAGGACTCCACGAGATAGTCGTCTCCG
>DATLOH010000018.1:0-30847 GCA_035536375.1 Acidimicrobiales bacterium | reverse complement strand
GGCCGCGACCAGCAGGAAGTCGGCGTGGCCGTGGTAGCCACCGTCGATCTTGACCACCTTGTCGCGCCCGGTCGCGCCGCGCGCGAGCCGCAGCGCGCTCATGGTGGCCTCGGTACCGGACGAGACCAGCCGCACCTTCTCGACTCCCGGCACCCGTCCCGCAACGGCCTCGGCCAGCAGCACCTCGCGCTCGGTGGGCGCTCCGTAGCTGGTGCCGTCGGCGGCCGCAGCGCGCACGGCGGCGACGACGGCCGGATGCGCGTGGCCGAGGATGTTCGCGCCGTACGACTGCACCCAGTCGATTAGGCACCGGCCGTCGACGTCCCAGACGTGCGGTCCGAGCGCTCGCTCGACGACATACGGCGTCCCACCGACGGACCGGAACGCTCGGACCGGCGAGTTGACACCGCCGGGGATCACGCGCTCCGCCCGCGCAAAAACGGCGTCGTTACGACTCATGGGTTAACCATTGAGCGTTTCGGCGATCTCGCCGGCCAGGTACGTGAGAATCATGTCTGCCCCGGCGCGCTTGATCGATGTCAGCTGCTCCAGCGCCACCGCCGGGCCGTCGATCCATCCTCGTTCGGCCGCCGCCTTCAGCTGTGCGTACTCACCGCTTACCGAGTACGCGGCCACCGGCACGTCGACCGCCGCGCGCACGGCGGCGATGACATCGAGGTAGGCGAGCGCGGGCTTGACCATGACAATGTCGGCCCCCTCAGCGACGTCGAGTGCGACCTCTGCCAGCGCCTCGCGAGCGTTCGCGGGGTCCTGTTGGTAGGCACGGCGATTGCCGCCCCCTGCGATCGTGACATCGACGGCATCGCGAAACGGGCCGTAGAGGGCGGACGCGAACTTCGCCGCGTAGGCGAGGATCGGCACCTCGGTGTGCGCAGCCGAATCGAGCGCGGCGCGGATCGCGGCCACCTGCCCGTCCATCATCCCGGAAGGCGCGACGACGGTCGCTCCCGCCTCGGCCTGCGCAATCGCGACGCGGCCGTACAGCTCGAGCGTGGCGTCGTTATCGACGCTCCCATCAGCGCGCACGATGCCGCAGTGGCCGTGATCGGTGTACTCGTCCAAGCAGAGATCTGCCATAACCACGATGTCGTCGCCTACGTCGTCGCGCAGATCGCGCAGCGCGACCTGCACGATGCCGTCGGCCGCCCAGGCCTGTGAGCCCTGTTCGTCTTTGTTCTCCGGTACGCCGAACAGAATCACGCCGGGTACGCCGAGCTCGACAAGGTGCCGCACTTCCGCACGCAAGCTCTTGCGGGTGTGCTGGACGACTCCGGGCAATGACGCAATCGGGAGCGGCTCGTCAATCCCTTCGCGCACGAAGAGCGGGGCAACCAGATCGTCCGGGAGGAGCCGCGTCTCTGCGACGAGCCGGCGAAGCGGAGCCGTGCGGCGAAGTCGCCGAAGCCTCCGGGCGGGGAACTGCGTGGTCACGAGAGCAAGCGTACGAGCGCGGCGACGAGGCCAGGGACGGACGCGTCCTCGGGCGTGGCGAGGCGGTCGCGTGCGACACCTGCGGCCGCCGCCGCCGCTGCGGTAGTAGGGCCCATGGCCACTGCCGCTGCCGGAGCGACCCCGCCGAACAGTGACATGAGCGCGGCGACCGACGACGGCGCGGTGAACACGATCGCGTCGGCCACTCTCGCCCGTGCGAGCACGTCGCCGCTCGGCGGGGGTGCTGGCTCTGCGCGGTAGGCCTCGACCTCCTCGACACTCCACCCGCGCGCCCGCAATCCGTCTACAAGCTCTGGACGCGCATCCGCCGCCTGCGGCACGAGGATCGACGATCCAAGATCGGGTGCCTCACCCAAAGCGGCCGCGAGCTCGGCGCCGGTCGAGCGCGCAGCGACGAGGTCGGCGACCACTCCGAAATGATCAGCCAGGGCCGCCGCGGTGGCGGGGCCAACGGCGGCGACACATGCGGCGCCGAACGCACGACCGTCACGCACGTGATCGGCGAACGCGGCCACCGCGGTCACGGAGGTGAAGGCGACCCATCGGAACCGACCGAGGTCTCCTGCTGCAGCCGCGAGGCCCGCGCCTCCGTCGGCCGCAGGCAGGAACATCGATGTCGAGATCGGGATTACGACGCCGCCGGCCGCGCCGATTGCGCCGGCTAGTCGACCGGCGAGCGCGCTCGGCTCCGGCGCGGCGATGACGATCGTGCGACCCGCCAGCGGGCGCTTGTCGAACCAGTGCAGGTATTCGCCCAATCCGGCTACCGCTCCTATGACGATCGTGGCCGGTGACTCGATGGGCGCGTCGCCAAGCTCGGCCAGCGTTGTAGCCACGACCACCTGCTCTGGACGCGTGCCCCAAGTGATCGCGGCGACCGCCGTCGCAGGATCGAGCCCACCGGCGACGAGGCGCTTCGCGATCGCCTCCCGGGTCGCAACCCCCATGAGGACGACGATGGTCCCGCCAGCCCGGCCCATCCGAGCAACCGCTTCCCAGTCCGTCTCGGTCGCCGCCCATGGATCCTCGTGTCCGGTGACGACCGTGAAGCTCGTCGCTATCCCCCGCGCCGTGAGCGGGATGCCGGCGTAGGCGGGTGCTGCGATCGCCGATGTAACGCCGGGAACAACTTCGAAAGCGACCCCCGCACGCGCGAGCGCGTGCGCCTCCTCTCCGCCGCGTGCGAACACGAACGGGTCCCCGCCCTTCAGGCGTACGACCACAAGACCTCGGCGCCCGCGGTCGATTAACAGCTCGTTGATTGTCTCTTGAGGAGTCGACGGGCTGCCGGGGGTCTTGCCGACGTTGACGCGCTCGGCGTCGACTGGCGCGAGATCGAGCAGGTCGATCACCGAGAGTCGGTCGTAGACGACAACGTCGGCATCGGCAAGAAGTTCTGCGCCGCGGCGCGTCAGGAGCCCGGGATCTCCGGGGCCCGCACCGACGAGGAAGACGGTCAAGGCACCACCGAGAACATCTCGCGTGCGCCGGCGCCATCGAGCAGCGACGCGGCTACTGCAGCACCGAGTAGGGCCGGATCAGGCCCGGTGGCCTTTCGCCGCAGTACGACGCGGCCGTCGGGTGATGCGATCAACCCGGTGAGGCTCACGCCGTCGGTGTCGAGCGTCGCGTGGGCGCCGACGGGTAGATCGCAACCGCCGCCGAGCGCGGCGAGGAAGGCTCGCTCGGCCTCGACTGCGACACGCACCGACGGGTCGTCTATTGAGGCCAACGCCGAGCGAGCGCGCACGTCGTCGTCGCGGCATTCGACCGCCAGTGCGCCCTGTCCCACCTGCGGCACGAACTGAGCGACGTCGAGGAGTTCGCTCGCCTCGTTCCCACGCCCCAGCCGGTCGAGCGCGGCTGCGGCCACAACAACGGCATCGACGCTGCCTACGCGCGCGAGGCGGGTGGCGATGTTGCCGCGCAATCCCGCGAACGTGAGATCAGGACGAGCGTGCGCAAGCTGGGCCAACCGGCGTGGGCTGCCCGTGCCGACGAGCGCCCCCGGCGGTAGCGCGTCGAGCGTTGACCCAACAAGCGCGTCCCGCACGTCGGCACGCTCGGGGAACGCGGCCAGCACGAGGCCGGTGGGCTGCAGCTCGGGTGCTGACGGGAGGTCCTTGGCCGAGTGCACCGCGATGTCAGCCCGACCGTCGATCACTGCCTGCTGGACTTCCTTGACGAACACCCCGCGCCCGCCCAACTCCGAAAGGGGCACGTCGGTGCGTCGGTCACCCGTCGTCGAGACAACGACGATTTCGACTTCCACACCGAGCAGCGCTGCGACGCGGTCTGCCTGCCACCGCGCGAGCTCGCTACCCCGCGTCGCGATGCGCAGCGGCGCCGCGCTCACGGGTCGAGGTCAAATAGCTCGCGCAGCGAGGAGGCCAGACGCTCACCCTTGGCCGTCCCGGCGGCCTGCTTCAGGCGCACGGTCGGCTCGTGGAGCAGTTTGGCTACGACGCTGCGCGTCAGCGCATCGATGGCCTCGCGTTCCCGAGCGTCTAGGCCACCTAGACGCGCGTCGATGCGCTCCAGTTCCGCGAGTCGCATCTCCTCGGCCCTGGCCCGCAGCGCGGTGATCAACGGCGCTGCGCGGCGCCCGCTCATCGTGGCGTGGTGCTCGTCGAGCGCGGCGTCGATCAGCGACTCCACCGCCGCGACCTCCCGGCGACGGCCGGCCTCGCCGAGCGCTGCGAAGGTTCGCAGGTCGTCCATGTCGAGCAACGTCACGCCCTCCACCGATTTCGCTTCGGGGTCAACGTCACGCGGGACGGCGACGTCGACCACCAGCAGGGCGCGTCCGGCGCGCTCGGTTTGTACCGCCTCCAAGTCGGCTCTGGTGACCACCGTGTCCGTCGCGCCGGTGGACGTGAGCAGCACGTCGGCGTTCAGCAGTTCTGTCGCGAGGGCGCCGAAGTCCACCGCCCGCCCGCCTACGCGTTGAGCCAGTGCCGTGGCCCGCGCTCGGCTGCGATTGGCCACGACGACTGCACCCGGGTCGGCGGCGTCAGCCAGTGCTACGGCCATTCCCTCTCCCACCGTGCCGGCGCCGAGCACCACGACTGAGCGGCCGGCGAGACCGTCGAGGCGGTCAGCGGCCATCGCGACGGCGGCGGCAGAGACGGAGGCAACGCCGCGGGCAATTGCGGTTGTCGACCTCGCTCGCCGGCCGACCGCGACGGCGCGCCGGAACAATGCCGACAACTCCGGCCCGGCACTGCCGGCCTCGGTGGCGACCTCGACTGCGGTGCGCACCTGTCCGAGGATCTCGGTCTCGCCGACAACTGACGACTCCAACCCGCACGCCAGCCGGAACAGATGCCGCGCGGCGTCGTCGCCGTGTAGCTCGACGACGTGGAGCGCAAAATCCCCGACCGCAACACCACTCACCGCCGCCAGCGCCTCGCGAAGGTCACCGACCGCGGGGTGAAATCGCTCGGCCACGGCGAAAACCTCGATGCGTTGGCAAGTCGAGACGACGACGGCCTCGCTCACCTCGGCCCGGCCGGCAATTTCGACAAGCAGCTTCGCCCGCGCCGCGTCAGCCAGGCACACGCGCTCGAGCAGGTCGAGCGGGGCACTCTTGTGGTTCAGGCCGACAAGGACAAACGACACGCGGGAAAGCGCTCCTTCTGCGGGCTAGGGAACTACGTGCGCAGTTCGGGTGATCGGGGAGGGTTCGGACACGGGGCTGTGGATGAGCTGGCGCAGACGATTTCTTGCGGCGTCGGTCTGGCCGGAACGGATGAGCGCGAGCATGTCGGAGTCGAGTGCCTGACGCCAACCCAGGCCCTCGGTGGGGCGCCCCGCAGCCTGTAGCTCGGTCCGCACCTCGGCGACGACGGCGAGGAGCTCGTCGATGTCTGGGCCCAACATGGCGGCAACCCGGTCGCGGATCCAAGAAGCGACCGCCGGGCTGCGGCCACCCGTCGCCACCGCGACCGTCAAGTCGCCCCGTCGGTGGACCGCGGGCAGCGTGAGCGAGCAATTGTCCGGGTCGTCGGCGGCATTCACCCAGATGCCTGCCGAGGTGGCGTCCTCAGCGACTGCGGCATTGACCATCGGATCGTCGGTGGCGACGACGACGAGCCAGTGTCCCGCGCAGTCCCCGGGAGCGAACCGTCGCCGCTCCACCCGCAATCCCGGCTGCGCGTCGATCTCCGCGACGACATCCGGCGCGATGACAGTTACGGCCGCGCCACACGCGACGAGCCCTTCTATCTTCCGCGCCGCCACATTTCCGCCCCCGACGACCAGGCAGCGCCGACCGGCCAGCACAAGGTTGACCGGGTACAGCGGCGAGTCGATCACGCGGTGAGCCCGCGGCGATGTTGGTAGAAGCTGAGGATCTGCAGCTCGATCGACAGGTCGACCTTGCGCACTGCGACGTTCTCCGGGACGGTGATGACGACCGGGGCGAAGTTCAGGATCGAGGTGACCCCAGCCCCGACCAGGAGATCGGCGACCTCTTGCGCCACCGCCGCAGGAGTGGCGATCACCCCGATGGAAGGCTCCACCTCCTTGGCGAGCTCCGCGAGCTCGGAGATGTGGCGCACCTTGATACCGCCGATGTCCTCACCGACACGCTGCTCGTCGGCGTCGACGAGACCGACGACGCGAAATCCCCGAGCCGTGAACCCCTTGTAGTTCGCCAGCGCATGACCGAGGTTGCCGAGGCCGACGATGACGACCGGCCAGTCCTTCGTAAGGCCTAGCTCGCGACTGATCTCGAACAGGAGGAACTCGACGTCGTAGCCGACGCCGCGGGTCCCGAGGCTGCCGAGATACGACAGGTCCTTGCGGACCTTGGCGGCATTGACGCCCGCAAGCGATGCGAGTCGCTCTGAGGAGATGGTCGGCGTGTGCGCTTCGGCGGCGTCTACGAGGACTCGCAGATACAGCGGGAGCCGGGCGACGGTCGCCTCTGGGATCGGGGTGCGCCGCTCGGCCATACCCCATCCTACGCGGGATTCACATACGCACGATCGCGCCGACCCCGATCGGTTCTCGGCACAGTTCTCCTCGAATATCCCGCCAAACTGTGCCGAGAACGTGAAGCGTCAGCGACGCGTGAACCGACTGACGATCTCGACGTGGGGCGTATGCGGGAACAGATCCACGGGGACGGCCGTGTCGAGCGTGAAGCCCGCCTCGGCTAGCAGCCGTGCGTCGCGGCCGAGCGACGCGGCGTCGCAGCTGACGAGGACGAGCAGGCTCGGGGCGCACCCGGCGACAACCGCGACGCCGGCACGACCGAGGCCCTCCCGGGCGGGGTCCGCGACCACCGCCTCTGCTGGACGCGGCGTCCACGTGGTGACGTCGGCCTGAAAGACCGGCACGTCGGGGCCGAGGTTGTGACGCGCGTCGGCGACCGACGAGCGGGACCCTTCGACGGCAGCGACGACGTCCAGCCCTGCATCGGCGAGGACGCCTGCGAACAACCCGACACCGCAATAGAGGTCGACGACGGACTTCGCGTCGGCCTCGCGCACCATCGCCGTGACCGTCGCCGCCAGCACGTCGGCTCCGTCCGGCCGCGCTTGGAAGAACGACGCCGCTGAGATCCGCCACCGACGACCAGCGACGATCTCGTGGATGAACTCGCCGGTCGATCCGCCCGCGCTGCTCGGCGAGACCTTCACCAGCGTCTCGCCGGTTCGCGCCCCACACCGAAGCGTCACCGATCGCGCACCCGGCCACCGTCCCGCAGCGACGAGGTCGGCCAGGAGCGGATGGGCGACGAGGCACGAGTCGACCGCGACGAGGTCGGAACTCGCGAGCTGGTGCAGAGCGGGACGGCCGTCGCGGTCGACCGCCAGCCGCAAGGTTGTCCGGTAGCCCTCGGCCGCGAGCGCGATCCCGTCAGTGACCGGTGGCTCGTCGATGCGCCCGAGCCGCCGCAGGGAGTCGACGACGATGGTGCGCTTCAGCGCAAGCTGCGCCTCCGGACGCACATGCTGCCAGCCGCATCCGCCGCAGCCGAGCGCAACGAAACCGCACGGCGGCGCAGTGCGGTCCGGAGATTCGATCACGACGGCCCGCATGGCCGCCCGAGCGAAGTCGCGCCTGACCTCAGTGACTTCAGCCGAGACACGCTCGCCCGGAAGGGCTCCGCGCACGAACACCACCTGACCCTCGGGCGTGCGCGCCAGGCCGTCGCCACCCGCGACCACGGCGACGACGTCCAGCTCGACCACCGCGCCCGCGCGGAGCGGATCGGTCAAGCGACGAGCGCGCCGGCGAGCGCGGCGCGCAGCCGCCGGCGGTGCCCACTGCGAACGCGTGTGGGAAGGCTGACGATTTCGAGCTCGCGCAGACCGTGAAGGTGCTGGAGCCCATGGCCGGTCACACGCGTCCCCCAGATCTGCAATACCCGCAGGCGACTCAACGTGTGCAGGTGCGCCAGGCCGGCGTCGGTGATCCCGGTCCCTCCGAGCCCGAGGTGGCGGAGGTTCTGAAGACGCGACACAAGCGCGAGACCCGCGTCGGTGATTCGCGTGTTCCAAAGGCTGAGGTGCTCGAGGTTGTCCAAGCCCTGAAGATGAAGGAGGCCGGCATCGGTGATGGAAGTGCTCGACAGATCGAGCATCAGCAGGTCGGTCATTCCTTGCAGGTTCACGAGCTCGTCGTCGTCGATCGTGGAACCGTCAGCATGCAGAGCCCAAAGCCGGTCAGGCGCCAGCGACCGCAAAGCTGCGAACGACGCTTGGCCAGAAACGGTGAGGCTGATGCGACGCTGGCCGTCACGGCGCCCTTGCGAACCCAGCCCGCCCATCCAGTAGTTGAATCCCGCTCCGAGGATCGCCGTCGGCGGCGCTTTCCTTGCGGCGGCGGCGGCCCGGCGGCGGCCTCCACGCACCATCGCCTCCGCTTCCTGTTCCTGCTCGAGCGCGCGGTCGTATTCGCTCCGCAGCAGAGGATCGCTCAGCGTGTTCCACGCGGCGTTGAGCGCCGCCATCGCCCGCTCGGCCTCCTCGATGACCGACTCGGTCGAACCGGCATGCGCGTCGGGGTGGTACGCCCGGGCTCGCTTGTAATAGGCGCGCTTGATCGTCTCGGGCGCGGCGTTGGTGCGAATCCCCAGCACGTCGTAGTGGGTTGTCATCGTCCCGCGTCGGTCTCCTTGAGCGGCCCCATCGCCGGTGCTATCCCCCGAAAGCCAGCGTGCCACATCCTCTCAAGAATTTGACGTCCACGGCGCGCGGGGCAGTCCCCCACCCTGAACCGGGTGGGGCGCTTTTAGGATGTGGGCGTGATCGACACTGCGCTGGCCGCCGGCGCGGCGGTCCTGGCCGGCGCTTTCAGCGTGGCCACGTGGGAACGATGGCTCCTGCGGCATCGCCGCCACGAACTGGC
The DNA here is from genome assembly GCA_035536375.1 of Acidimicrobiales bacterium. Classification (GTDB taxonomy): domain Bacteria; phylum Actinomycetota; class Acidimicrobiia; order Acidimicrobiales; family JACCXE01; genus DATLOH01. Next base: position 22,012 of record DATLOH010000018.1, on the reverse strand, counting down.
ATGGTCGTTGGCGTTCGCGCTCTACGCGATCGCTTCCTTCGCCCTGGCCGTGGGGCTCGCGGGCGGTTGGTCCGGGCCCGTGTTCCGCACCTTCTACGCGGCCGGAGCGGTTGCGACTGTGCCGGTGCTGGCCATCGGGACGGTGTACTTCCACTTCGGGCGCCGCGTCGGAGATGCCGTCGGGATGGTCGTAACGATCCTCGTCGCGGTCGGCGTCGGCGTCGTCATCGCCAGCCCCCTGCGCGCCGCGCTGCCGGCCGACGAACTGGCACGCGGCTCGGAGGTGTTCGACGCAGGCCCCCGCATTTTCGCTGCCATCGGATCCGGGCTTGGCGCGCTCGTGGTCTTCGCCGGCGCGGCGTGGAGCGCAGTGCGCACGCGCCGGTTGCGTCACACGGTGGCGAACCTGCTCCTGGCTGCGGGAGTTGCTGCCAATGGCGCCAGCGGACTTCTCAACTCAGTGCTCGGCGAGATGCGCGGCTTCGTCGTGATGCTCGGCGTCGGGATCGTGCTGCTGTTCGCAGGCTTCGTCGTGGCGACGACGCCGGCTCCGGTCCGATCCCCTGAGCGAGCCGCTCTAGCGAAGCGCGCGACGGAGCAGCTTGCCGCCGAGACCGTGCGGTAGCTCGTCGAGGAACGTGATCTTCGTCGGGCACTTGTAGCGGGCGAGCTTCGTCGCCGCGTAGTCGATCAGCTGGTCCTCCTCGAGATGGACGCCCGGGCTCGCGACGACGAACGCCTTCACGGTCTCACCCGAGTGCGGATGATCGACTCCTACGACGGCGACCTCCGCGACGCCGTCGTGTGACTCGAGGACGTCCTCCACCTCGGCGGGATAGACGTTGAAACCCGACACGATGATGAGATCCTTCGCGCGGTCGATGAGGTACAGGAAGCCGTCGTCGTCGGTCACTGCCACATCACCGGTGCGAAGCCATCCGTCGGGGGTCAGCGCTCGGGCTGTCGCCTCTTCGTCCTCCCAGTACCCCGCAAAGACGTTCGGGCCCCGCACCCATATTTCGCCGGCGTCACCCTCCAGAGCATCCTCGCCTTCCTCGTCGACCAGGCGCACGTCCATGCCGGGGAGGACGACGCCGATCGCGTACGGCTTCGGATCTCCTTCCAGCACGGATGACGTGACGATCGGCGACGCCTCCGTGAGCCCGTAGCCCTGTCGTATCGCGATGCCGAAACGCTCCTCGAACCGCTTCGCAACGTCGGGCGGGAGGGCCGCGGCGCCACTCACCGCAAGGCGCACCGTTGCCAGCGCGTCCTTTGCGACGCGGGGCACGTCGAGCATCGAGGAGAACATCGTCGGAGCGCCCGCAAGAATCGTGACGCCGCGTTCGCCGATGGTTTCGAACGCCGATGTCGGATCGAAGCGCTCGACGAGCACAACCGAACCTCCCGCCGCGAGCGTGAGTCCGAGGACAACGTTGAGCCCGAAGATGTGGAACATCGGCAGAACGCCGAAAGAGACGTCTGACGCGACCAACTCGCGACCGGGCTGCGACTGCGCCTGATCGATGTTCGAGCGCAGGTTGCCGTGCGTGAGCATCGCTGCCTTCGGCGAACCGCCTGTGCCCGCCGTGAAGATGAGAACGGCCAGATCATCGTCGGCCCTGTCGACGAGTGGCGCTTCATCACCACCCATCAGGTCGTCGAACGGCGTGGAAGCGTCCATCCCGGCGCCCGACGGAGCAACCACGTGTGCCAACCCAAGCCGCTCGGCGTCGAGCCCCTTCACGCCCGCAGATGCCGCCGGCCCTGCAATGAGCACCTTCGGGCGCACCGAGGCAAGCTCGTTTTCGAGCTCCGCAGTTGGGCTGGCAGGGTTCACGGGCACGGCGACGGCGCCGACGCCGAGCGTCGCGAAGTAGGCCACGACGAAGAACCAATTGTTGGCCGTCGCCAGTGCGACCCGATCGCCTGGCTCGACGCCCAGACGGGCTAGTCCGCCGCGCAACTCGGCGATCTGTCGGCGCAACTCGCCGTACGTCGTCACATTTCCGCGGCTGAGCAAAGCCGGAGCTTCGTCCGGATGGCCGTCGACGATGGTGGCGAGATTCACGTTCCGCATCCTAGGAACGCAACGCCAGCACCCGGATGGGCCATAGCGGGTCTGGCTCGCCATAGCCCCGGAATGGCCCGATCGGATGGTGCGCACAGGCGACCGACCGCCGATGGGCACATGTGAGAAATTTCCGCTTCGTACGGGCCGCGACCGTCGTCGCCGTACTTGCCCTCGTCTCGACCGCCGCCGGCACATCCGCAGGACTTGCCAACGAAACCGCCCAGGCGTCACCCGGAGACGAGAGCGCGTTCGTCTCGGCCATTAATCGCATCCGCGCAGACCGCGGACTCGGCTCGCTCCGCGTAGACGGCGAACTCGCCGGAATCGCTCGCAATTGGTCGTACCGCATGGCGGCCGACGGTGCGATCTCGCATCGTCCCGACCTCCGCGAGGGCGTGTCATCAAATTGGACGTCGCTCGGAGAGAACGTCGGCGTCGGCCCGAGCGTCTCCGACCTCATGAACGCATTCGTGAACAGCCCTGGTCATTACAAAAACATTGTCGAGCCGAAGTTCACCCACATCGGGGTCGGCGCCGTCGTCACCGACGGGATGATCTACACCGCACACGAGTTCATGGCCGTGGAGGGATCGAGCAGCGCTCCGGCGCCTGCGCCCGCTCCCGCAGCTCCGACCCGCCGGCAAAGGGTCGCCGCCGCCCCGAGGCCCGCAGTGACAGCGGCCCCTGCAGTTCCCCGCCGGGCGGTTGCGCGCGCAGCCGCTCCGGCACCGCAGGCACTCAAGCGGCCGGCTCCGCCCGCGGCCATCGCGCAGGCGTCGCCTCCGCCGCCGCCGCCGGCGCCGACCGCGCGGGTAGTCGACGTGCTCGACCGGCTCCGCGGCAACCCGCCGACGTTCTGATCTCAGCGAGCCAAGAGGACAAACTGCAAGAGCGCCGCGCCGACGATCAACACCAGCAGAACGATCAGCGCAATGGTCGTCGCAGGTCGCATCGCCGCACGCTACGCCCCCAACGGTTCTGAACGGACTTTTCCGCGCAGAGCGCGGAACAGGCGCTCTGAAACCGGATCTCTTGCGGGACGATCAGACCGCTTCGACGTCGAAGGCGGTGCTCAGCGCAACGACGTCGCCGGGGTGGAGCCCAAGCGCTTCCGCCGCCGAGGATCGGTCGCAGACCAGCGATAGCAGGCCGTGCGAGTCGACCACTGCGCCGACATCGCCCGGGGCGACGTCTGCGTACGTCGGGACGACACGGACCACACGGCCGGCCTCGCCATACCGGATCCGCAACGTCGCACCGAGACCTGCCGCTTCCTCACCATCGACGTTCAGTTGGACGTTGCCGTACCGGTCGATCCACAGCACCTCTGCCGTGATGCCGCCGTTCTCGTCGCGGGCGATCGGGACCATCCCCGGAACCAGGCTCACTGGGTCGATCTGTTCCCCAAGCTCGGCGAGGTCCACACCGGCGCACAGGTGCGCAGCGGCGGGAGCGAACACGTCACGCCCTGCGAATGTCGGCCCGGGCGCGACGAGCTGATACTCGGGGTTGGTCAGTGTCACCGCCCGCTCGGCGCCGCCGGTCAGTGCTACGGCGGCGGCGAGAAGCCCATTGTCGGGACCGACGAATACGCCTTCGCCGGCGGCCACCTCGACCGCGATCGCACGCCTGCTGGTCCCTACCCCGGGATCGACGACCGCAAGGACGATTCCACTGGCCACGTACGGCACCGCGCGTGCCAGCGCGAGCGACCCGGCGCGGACGTCGTGAGCCGGGATGTCGTGCGTCAGGTCGATGACGAGCGCGCCCGGCGCAATCCCACGAATCACCGATGTCACGACACCGACGAACTCGTCGGTGCGGCCGTAGTCGGACAGGAACGACACCGTGTCATAGGTGCGCGTCACGACTGCGCGCCGAGCTCGCGTGAACGCTCTGTCGCGGCCTTCACTGCGTCGACAAACGCGCCGCGCACATCGCGCTCGTCGAGCACGGCGAGACCGGCGACGGTCGTTCCGTTCGGTGACGTGACCGCAGCGCGCAGCTCGACGGGCGGCGTGCCCGTCTCGACCATTAGCCGGCTTGCGCCGAGCAGAGTCTGTTTGGCCAGCATCTCCGCTGTCTCGCGCGACAGGCCCGCCCTTTCGCCGGCGTCGATCATTGCTTCGGCGACCAGAAACACGTACGCCGGCCCCGAGCCCGAGAGACCGGTCACCGCATCGAGCTGGTCCTCGGGCACCGTGACCACGATGCCTACGGCCGCAAGAATGGACCTCGCCCACGCCTCGTCCTCGGGCGACGCGGCGGCACCAAGAGCGATAGCGGATGCCCCCGCGCCCACGAGCGCCGGGGTGTTCGGCATCGCCCGGACCACCGGGGTCGACGCGTCGAGGTTGTCCTCGATCGTGCGAGTTGCAACCCCTGCGGCGATCGAGAGCACCCGGCCGCATCCTGCAGATGAGATCGCCTTCGCAGCAGTCGCGACATCCGCCGGCTTGACGGCGATCACCGCTCCGGCGGACTCCGCGGGCTCAGCGCGCACGTCGACTCCCGGAAAGGTCTCGGTGAGTTGGCGGCGCCGTTCGGCTACCGGCTCGACGACCGCGAGCTCAGTCGGGGCAGCCCAGCGGGCCCGGACCAGTCCGGCGAGCAGCGCTTCGCCCATCTTTCCGCCGCCGACGATCATGAGCTGGGTCACGATCCGAACCGTACCGGTGCTCCTCGGCGCCAGGCCTACTCGCGGCGATCAGGGCAGGTAGCGGCGAGGATTCTGGGCGCTGCCGTTGACCCGGGTCTCGAAGTGCAAGTGGGGGCCGGTCGAGTTACCGGTGGACCCGACGTAGCCGATCACCTGCCCCTGATTGACGCTCTGGCCCTCGCGTGAGCCGAGGCGGCTCTGGTGCGCGTAAAGCGTCGTGAAACCGCCGCCGTGATCGATGATGACGACATTTCCGTAACCACCCATCGTCCCCGAGTGGATAACGGTCCCGCTTTTCGCCGCGTAGATGGGCGTTCCTGTGCCGGCGCCGACGTCGATGCCCGCGTGCTGGCGTCCCCACCGGTAGCCGTACTCGGATGTCACCGGACCGCGCACGGGCCATGCGAGGCCAGACCCAGACACCTTGCCTTCGAACGTGCCGCCGCGGCTTGCCCGGCCGCTGCTCGCCTTGCTGAGTGCAGCGGAGAGGTTTGCGGCCTCTCGGTTGAGCGCGTCAACTTCGGACTGCACTTCGCGGATGCGCTGGTCGAGCGCGGAAGCCAGCCGACCCTTCGCTGCCCGATCACGTTGCAGCGTTGCGAGCCGGTCGGTGACGACCTTCCGGCGCTCAGCGGCGGTCGCGCGGGCGGCGGCGGCCTTCTCCCGGTCGAGAACCAGATCCTCACGCACCGCGCGAAGGCGGTCGAGCACGTCACGATCGCTCTTGGCCATGTGTTGCAACAGCGCGGTGCGGCGGCTGAGTTCACCGAGTGAGGATGCGCTGCCGACCTGCTCGGCGTTGTCGCGCTGCGGCCGCATGTAGCTCTCGACGGCCCGCTGCACGAGCGAACCACGGAGGCGGGCGGTCTGCGTCTCTGTCTGCGCGAGCTTGGTCTCCGCTTGACGCTGTGCGGCGTCTGCCGCCGCAACCGCTTGGCGGGCCGCCTGCGTCGCCGCTTCCTGCGAGGCAACCTGCTTGTCGAGGGTGCGCACTGCTGCATCGAGCTGTGTGTCAGACGCCTTGAGGGCGTCGAGCTTTCGGGCCGCAGCGGCCCGTTGGGCTCGCGCCGCGTCTCGCCGGCGGCTGGCTGCTGAAGCCGAGGCCTGATCGGGCGCGACCGCTCCGACGAGCAGAGCGACGACGATGGCGTATGGCGCGAGGCGTCGAAGGTTCATAAGAGGAGGTTGTTGCTCGCCCCAGGCGGGCGCTGCCAGCTTAGATGACGGACGCAGCAAAAACCCAGTCCACCTGTCGATGATTCCTGACCGATGACGCGCCGCGGGCCCGGGCAGATGGGCCAGTCGCACTTCCCCGAACGACTGACACATCGAGCACCGGACCCGCAGCCGCGGCACCCTAACCGCCGTTCCACGGCTGCGGCAAGGAGCAACTTGGCGGGGTGTGAGACGCCCCCGGAGGGGCTCAGCCCTTGAATTTCGAGGCGTAACCGATGCGCATCGCCGGCCGGAAGTACTGCTCCGTGTAGGCGTACGCAGCCCCGATGACCTGGTCGAGTTGGGCGGTATCGAGTTCCGAGACCGGGACGTGGCCCACTAGGTACACGGCGTCCTCGAGGCCGATCGCGAAGCTGAGCCCGTACAACCGCTCGTTCAGCCGCAACAAGTACTCGTACAGCTCGGCTTCGCGCTCCTCGGGCGCCGGCATGAAGTAGGTCTCGACGTGCAGCGTGCGCTGGCGCAACGTCAGCCATACCGTGAAGACGCCCTTCTCCTCGCCTTGGAGCCGCACGTACCAACGCGGCGCATCCGTAGCCGGCTCGATGCCGAGAAGCGAAGGGTTGTCGCGCAATTGGTCGTCGCCCCAGGCCCCGATCAGCTGCGCAAGGCGCGCAAGCTCGTCCGGTCCGGCGGGCTCTATTGACACGAGGTCAGCGCGCGCGCCGACAGCTCGCCATAGAGACGGCGCAGCCGGGCCGCGGACAGCGACCACTGGTAGCGGCTCGCCTGCTTCGCCGCGGCGGCGCCCATCGCTTGGCTCGCCACGGGATCAGCGAGGATTCGTTCGACGAAGGTTGCGAATGCGGCCGGATCGCGTCCCTCGATGAGAAAACCCGTCCGACCGTGGTCGACGAGCGTGCGCAATCCACCGACCGCGGCGGCGACGACGGGTGTCCCGCAGGCTGCGGCCTCGAGCGCAACGAGGCCGAACGACTCCGAACGGCTCGGCACCAGGACGACGTCCGCGGCTCGGTAGTAGGTCGACAGCAGTTCGTGGCGCTGCGCCGGCCGCCACACGATGCGGTCGGACACGCCGGCGGTCTGCGCGAGCTCGTGGACCCGTGCGAACTCGGCGCCGCCGTCGGGACCACTCGGACCCCCGACGACCACGAGCACGGCGTCGGGACGCGCACGGAGTGCGGCGAGCGCGCCGATCGCGACGTCGAGCCCTTTCAGGGGCTGGATGCGACCGACGAAAAGCGCCACGGGTCGGTGCTCCGGAAGGCCGAGCGCGCGCCGCGCCTGGCCGCGGTGCCCAGGCGCGAAGAAGGCGTGGTCGACCGCCGGCGGGACGAGCTCGATGCGCTCGGGCTCGACCCCGTAGAACTCGCGCAGCTGGGCTGCTTCCACCGAGCACGACGCCAGGACGGCGTCGGAGCACGCCATGACTTCGTGCTCGGCCCGGACGCGGTCAAGCGGTTCGGTGTCGCCGCCCTCCGCTTTCACACGCGCCAGCGTGTGGAAGGTCGACACGAGTGGGAGATCGAGTTCGTGCTTCAACGCGTGTCCGGCCACTCCGGAGAGCCAGTAGTTCGCATGGAGCAGATCGACCTGCGATCCGGCCAGCCGGTCGAGGACGCCCGCCGTGAACGACGGAACGACCTCTGGCAGATCGATACGCGACACGGGACCCGCAGGACCGGCGGGGATGTGGTGCACCCGGAAGCCGGGCTCGACCTGGACGACCGAAGGCAGATTGGGGTCGTCGGCGCGGGTGAACACCTCACAGACGACGCCTGCGCGTGCGAGCGCAGTCGAAAGCTCGCGCACGTAGACGTTCATACCGCCGGCGTCGCCCGTCCCAGGCTGGGCGAGCGGCGACGTATGCAGGGAGAGGACGGCCAGGCTGCGCACAGCGCCTGTAACGCTACTTGGAGGCCGATGCTTCCCCGTCGTCACCCTCGTCGGCAACGGGCGGTGACACAGGCCGATCCTCGTTCTCGTGACGGAACGACTCGTAGATCCGGACGAGGGTCTGCTTCTGCTCTTCGTTCAGGAAGGGATCGCGGAGGATGTCCCCGGCAAGATCGTCCGACGCGTCGCGCTCCTCCAAGATTCCGGCGCGGACGTACAGCGTCTCCGCTTGAATGCGCAGCGCTTTCGCGATTTGGCGGAGGATCTCGGCCGATGGCTTGCGCAGCCCGCGCTCGATCTGGCTGAGATACGGATTGGAGATCCCAGCGAGCTCGGACATCCGTCGCAGCGAGAGCCTGGCCGTACCGCGCTGCTGGCGAATGAATTCACCGAGATCGCGCCACCGGTCGTTCGGGTCGTCCATCGCCAGCAACGGTAACGCCCACGTCGTCAGGTGTTGACGAGACTGGCGACGACCTCGAGTAGCTCCATGGAAGAGAAGGGTTTCGTGAGGAAGCGGGCCGCCCCCGCCGCACGGCACGCATCCTCCATGTCGGGGTCAGCTCTCGCAGTGAGCATGACGACGCGAGTCTCGTTGTGATCGATCTGCTCGAGCACCTCGAGCCCCGAAAGACCCGGCATCATCACGTCGAGCACGACAACGGCGGGGTGCTTCTCGCCGATGATCGCCAGCGCGGTAGCACCGTCAGGTGCGTCGATGACTTCGAACTCGTCGGCTTCGAGGACCGCCCGGACGAGCCGGCGGATCATCGGGTCGTCGTCGACGACCAGGACACAGGCGCGCGTCACTGGCACCCTTGGGATCGTAGGAGGTTCTTCCTCACAAGTCCGCGACGTGAGCGCTTCGGCCTTCGATATCGGCGCGCATCGCCTTTGCGATGTAGTCGAGCATCACCTCGTCCGCGCCGGCGCCAATGCGCGCCAGGCGACTGTCGCGCCACATCCGCTGGACCCAGTGGTCCGCCATGTAACCGGCGCCTCCGTGCAGTTGCAGGCACGTGTCGGCCACCTCGAAATGTGTGCGCGTCGCGAGCAGCTTCGCCTCCGTGATCAGACGAACCGGGTACTCGCCCTGGTGAACACGCCACGCCGTCTCGTACGTCAGCGCTCGGACGGCGTCGACCTGGGCCTGGGCCTCGGCGAGTTGGTGGCGGACGGCTTGGAAGTCGCCGAGCCGTTGGCCGAATGCTTCACGCACCTGCACGAATTCCAGTGTTCGGTCGATGGCGAGTTGCGCCCCCGCACAGGCGCCGGCGGCGGCCGCGAGTCGCTCGCCTTGGAGCTCCCACATGATCTGTTGGAAGCCCCGGCCTTCCTCGCCCAACAACGCCGTGCCGGGAATCCGCATGTCGTCAAACTCGAGCTCGGCGGTGTCGGACGTGAGCATGCCGACCTTGTCGAGTCGCCGGGCCACGCGGAATCCCGGGGTGTCGGTGTCGACGAGGAAGAGCGAGAGCCCGCCGTGACGCGAGGAGGTATTCGTGCGAGCGACGAGCAGAAGAAAGTCGGCGCGACAACCGTTGGTGATGAATGTCTTGCGACCGTTGACGATCCACTCGTCTCCGTCGCGCTCGGCCTTGGTCGACATTCCGGCGACGTCGCTGCCTGCGTTCGGCTCGGTGATCCCGAGCGCCCCGATCTTCGCGCCCTCGATTGCGGGCCGCAGATAGCGCTTCCGTTGCTCGAGCGTGCCGAACTTCGCGATGGGCGGCGTCACGTACTCGCATTGGACTGAAACCGCCATTGATACGCCGCCTGAGCCGCAGCGCGCCATCTCCTCGGCGAGCACCACCATCGTGATGTAGTCGCCGCCCTGGCCACCATCGGTCTCGTCGAAATGCAGGCCGAGGAACCCGAGTTCGCCCATGCGGCGGAACACATCGTCAGGGAAGTCGCCGGCGCTCTCCCACTCATCGGCGTGCGGTGCGAGCTCTCGTTCAACGAAGGTGCGCAGCGCGACACGCAGCGCGTCGTGTTCGGCAGTGAAGATCGGACTCGCCACGAGGTCGAACGGTATTGGTTACGTCGAGTGCTAGTCGCACGAAAGCCGCGGTGTTAGCTTCGCTTCCGCACGCGAGCTTGGAGGAAACGACCGTGGAGATCTTCACCCAGACCGGTGGCGAGTTCCTGTCACGTTGGGGGCATTACCTGTCGGGCGTCACCTGGATCGGCCTGCTCTATTACTTCAACTTCGTGCAGGTTCCGTCCTTCGCCCAGTTCGAAGCCGGCCCGCGCACCGAGTCGATCTCGAAGCTCGTTCCCCGCGCGCTGTGGTGGTTCCGGTGGGCGGCGGTGCTTACCGTCCTGACCGGACTGTCGATCCTGGCCTTCCAGGAGCGGCTCAACGACATGGACTTCTACAAGTCGGCGCCGGGCATCAGCATCTCTACCGGAATCCTCTTCGCCCTCACGATGTTTGCGAACGTGTGGATGGTCATCTGGCCGAAGCAGCGCATCGTCATCGCGTCGGCGCAGGGCGTGCAGGCCGGACGCGAGGCCGATCCCGCCGCCGCGGGTGCCGGCCGCAAGGCGCTCCTGGCGTCACGCACCAACGTCGTGCTCAGCATCCCGATGCTGTTCTTCATGGCGTTCACCTCGCACTTCTCTGGCGCGTTCGAGAGTTCCCCGGAAGGCAGCGACCGCGCTCTCTACTGGGCGGTCGTCGTAGTCACATTGCTGCTTGTCGAGCTCAACGGCCTCGGCCTGATCGCTGGCACCGGCCAGACCGCGGTGAAGAAGTACCTCGAGACGCACCGCGCCTCGATCATCGCCGGCTTCGTGATTGCGGCGATCTGCTACGTGATGTTCGAGGTCGCCTTCGGCGGTTGACCTCCGCCGCATCGCTCCCGATCAGTCGGCCGTCAAGAGGCCGAGCAGGCTCGCAACGATCGGCCCCACTACGAGCAGCGTCGACAACCGGTAGAGCATCGATACGCGCGGCCGCGTCGCGTCCTCGACAACTCGTGGCACACCTGAAAGGCGGCGTGCGGCATACGCACCCGCCGGCCCGCCGCACGCGACGACGAGCCCGAGCAAGGTGACGCCTGGTAGATGAAATGGCGGCACGCAGAGGGCGGCGACGGCCAGCGTTCCCGCAGCAACGCTGGCCACTCCTGCGGCAGGGCCTTCCCAATCGTTGACCGCACCGGTGCCGACCACGAATGACCCGGCGTCGTAAGCGGCAACAAGACCTAGCACTGCAAGTGCCTCCGGAAGGCCACTGACGCGTGCGACAACCGGGCCGGCCGCAGCGAGACCGCACAACGCCCCGACCACGATCGGGCGTCCGAGATCGATCTTGGGGGGCGCAGCGTGACGGCCGACACGATTCAGCGCCAGCACCCGCTGGCCGCCAACGCCGATCGCGATAACGGTTGCGGTGACCACGAGTGGCCACACACCGAACACCGCGCTGGCCGCTAGCGCCACGGTGATGCCGAGGGCGAGCAGGGTGTCCGCTTCTCGGGCCGAGCCGTCCTCGCGGCGAATTGTCTGAACTGCGGCGACAACTGCCGTAAGTGCCAACCACGCCGCCAACCACGCTGTGCCCAGGATCGCCGAGGCGACCGCAGTGACGGTCCATGCGGCGCCGAGGCGGCCGCGCGGCAGGACAACCGGCGATGCCGCGGCGACCGGATCCGCGGCTGCGCCACCAGAGACCGGCGGGAGCACTGCGACTTCGTCGTCGTCCCCGACGCGGTCCGCAGGCTGCGACGGCTCGCCGTTGCGCCACACCGCCGCAGTCGCGAGAACACTCGCGAAAACGGGGCCGAACTGGCGAACGGCGGCGTCCAGCACATCACCGACCGTTGCGCCGGGCACGTCGACCGTGGTGGTGCCGGCGGCCTCCCGTGCGGCCGCGAACAGGCGAAGACGAGCTATGCGTCCACCTCGGCGAGACCGTGGCTGATGACGGGCACGCCGGCACTCGATGCCTCGAACGGATAGCGACTGCGACTTCCGCTGACGCTTCGGTAGACGCTCGTGACGACGTCATTGCCGGGCAGCACAGGCTTGGCGAAACGGACCGCGAGTCGACGCAAGCGCGCCGGGTCGGAATCAGCGGTGAGTCGAAGCACGGCCTGGCTTGTCATGGCCATGGTGCAGAGGCCATGAGCGATGATCCCCGGAAGTCCGACCGACTTTGCGAACGCGTCGTCAACGTGGATCGGCATGTTGTCCCCTGATGCCTCCTTGTAGCGGTAGGTCTGGTCGTCGTCGACGTGCACCGAGTACTCGCCGACGAGATCCGAACGCGCTGCTTCGTCGAAGGTGTGGTCGGGCTTGTCCGGGCCACCGGGATCTCCGTCAGCCATCCCTCTGATGAACATCGTTACGTACTGCTCGACGACGAGATCGTCGGTTGCGTCGTCGAGGCTGCGAACCTTCACCGTGTAACGGGTACCCGAGTTCGACACCCTGACGGAGTGGGCCTCCGCGGCGGTCCGCAGGCGCGCGCCGGGCACGAGGGGCTGAGCGAAGTGAATGTCCTGCTCGCCGTGCACGATCATCATGAGCGCGTCGCCGGGTACTACGTCGCCGACGGCCAGGCCCATCGCCTCCCACGTCGGCACGACCGCGAACACGGGTGGGGCGAATTTCCCGGACGTGTACGCAGGGTTGTCATCGTTCGTGGCGGCTGCGTACGCCTTGGCGCGCTCGCCGTCGATGACGTCGACGCGCTCGTCGTAGACCGTTCCGAGTTTCTCGATCGGGAGAGCCATCAGCGGATCTGCTGCCGTCTCGTCATGCGGGCGAACTTATCGCGCCGACGCGCGAGGCTGTCCGGCCATGTCCGAGCCCACCCGCCTGCTACTCGTGCGCCACGGGCAGTCGATCTGGAATGCCCAGCGTCGGTGGCAGGGCTCGGCCGACCCGCCGCTTTCCGAGGCCGGACGGGCGCAAGCGCTCGCACTCGCCGAGGCCGTCAGCGGCGAGGACGTCGACGCGGTGGTCAGCTCGGATCTGATTCGGGCACGGGAGACTGCCGAGATTGTGATGGCGGAGTTCGGCCTCACCGGCCTGACGATCGAGCCCCGGTTCCGGGAGCGTGACGTCGGAGAGGTGAGCGGCCTCACCGTCGAGGAGATCGACGCCCGGTGGCCCGGGCTGCTCGACCAGTGGAGGGCAGGGACGCTCCTGCAAATGCCCGGTGGAGAGGCAGACATCACGCCGCGAGTTACGAGCGCGTTGGCTGATCTGGCCGCGGATCCCCCCGGGCAGGTCGTCCTCGTCGTCACCCACGGAGGCGTCATCGGCGCGATCGACCGGCACTTCGGTATCGCGTACGAACGCATCGGCAACGTGACCGGCCGGTGGTACGACGTCGACGTTGAGGGCACGCTCACTCCGCGTGGTCGCCTGGTCGTCGACAAGATCGCCGACGCCACCACCACGACGGTCGTCCTTTAGATCTTTCCGATCACGTCGTCGAGGAGACGGCGGCTGAACTCGGGGGTCAGCAGGTCTGTACCGTGCCCCGCTCCCTCGACCCACCACAGCTCCCGCGGGTCGCCAGCGGCGTCAAAAAGGGCCTGCGCATGCTCGCGACCGAAGTACCAGTCGGCCGGGTCGTGGACGATGACCGTTCGCGCAGGAGCGACTCCGCTCACCGCCTCGACCGGGTCGGGCCGCGGCTGCTCGCAGTCGCCGACGCGCGTTCGCATCAGTACCGCCATCGCCGTACGTCCCGCTGATGATGATGCGAACCTGCGCACTCGCGTCAGTCCCTCGCCGGTCTGCCCGCGCCAGTGCGCGGGCGCCGAGACGGCGACGACCGCTGCTATCTCGCGTTGCGAGAGCGTTTGCGCCCGCCCCGCGTAGAGCAACGCGGCCGCGCCGCCGAGGCTTGTGCCGACGAGAACAACCGGGCGCCCAGGGGTGACGGCGTCGACCGCGGCGGCGACGTCGAGCGCTTCCTCCACCCCGAGCGTGCTGTCACCACCGGAGTGGCCATGCCCGCGCAAGTCGAGCGCGACGACCTCGACGTGCTCGCTGAGGCCAGTTGCGAACGCGTGGATACGCGGCGTGCGGTGCCAGTTCACAAACCCGTGCACGACCACCACTGCGGCGGGTGCATTGCCTGGGCCGGCAAGACGCACCGCATGCAAGCGGACGCCATCGGCTGCCGTGAGCTCGAGTCGCTCGGCGCCGTCGTAACGCGGCGCAGTGACGTACTTGTTGAGATACCCCGTGAACGCATCAACGGGGTTCAGGCGGGCCACCGTCAGCGATCGTTGCTCGACGAAGCTTCCGGCGCGGCGTCGAGCTCGGCGAGCTCCGCTTCGACAGCCGCAAGAAGCGCTTCGATCTCGCGCAGGCGCTCAGTGTCCCGCTCGCGGTCGAAGAGAACGTCGCCCTCGGCCGAGGTGCTGTCGAATTCCACTCCGCGATCGTAAACCGATGGCGGCCCAACGCCGGGGCGTCAGACGCCCGCGGGCGCTACGGGAAGACGCAGTAGGCGTACTGGCAGATACGCGTGATCTTCTCGATCGGGCCGTCGCAGGGCAAGACGCACTGTGGGCCTGGGGGTGCGGCGGCGGCGGGACCGGCGCCGGCAAACCCGAAGATGCCGATGACGGCGAACAGGAGGGCGATGAGAGCGCGCTTCATGTGGCGAATGTAACGAATGTCACGTGCCGAGGTCCACAAGCGCCCTCTGTCCCGTAAAGGGATGTGGCCGTAGGGTCAACGCCGCTCCGATGACCGACACGACGAACGCCGCCGCTGTTACCGACGCTCCGGGCGAGGTCTCGCTCGGTGCGGTTCTGCGCGCCGGAGGGTTCGCCACCTTGGGCACGCTGGTTGGTTTGCGGGCGCTCGACGGACTAGACGGCCAAGCGCTCGGCCTTCTCGCACCCGAGATCAAAGCATCGCTCGGGATCGGCGACGCAGTCCTCGGCCTCGTGGCCAGCTTGACCACAGCGGTGTTCGTCATAAGCGCAGTGCCGCTCGGCCAGCTCGGCGATCGCACGCGCCGCACCACGATCGCCGCAGTGTGCGCCGGGTTGGCTGCGGCTGCTGCGGTGGTCACCGCGCTCGTGACCGCGGGGTGGCAGCTGGCGCTCGCCCGCATCGGCTCGGGCATCGGCAAGTCGGCGGTGCTTCCGATCCACGGGTCACTCCTTGCCGACCGCTACATCGCCTCCGGCCGCAACCGGGTATTCGCCGCCCACGGTCTGGCCGATCCGGTGGCCGCCCTGCTCGGGCCGGCGGTGATTGCGCTGGTGGCGTCGGGCGGCGGCGAGGCGTGGCGACGGGCGTTCATCGTTCTCGCGGTCCCGCTTGCGATATTGGCGGTGCGCGCCCTCGCACTCCCCGAGCCCCCCCGCGACGCCAGCCCACCGCTATCCACGGCGGCGGCAGCCGCCCGCCTGCGTTCAGTTCGCTCGTTCTCGGCGTTGCTGGTGGGGATCGGCGTGGTCGGCTTCTCGCTCGTTGCCGTGCCGTTGTTCTTCTCGGTCTTGCTCGACGAGGAGTACGGCCTGTCGATCTTCGGCCGCGGCCTGGCCACGTCGCTGACCGAGATCGGCGCTGTCGCGGGGTCGATCGTCGGCGGCATCCTGGGCGACCGCCTCGTGCGTCGCGATCCGGCACGCGTCGTGGTGCTCGTCGCCGCCGCAACTGCCGGCTACGGGGTGTTGTTCAGTCTCAGTGTCGCGTTCCTTCCCGGCTTGGTTCCGATGCTCATCGGTGTCGGAGTGGCCAAGGCGGTGCTCTACGCCGGCACCGTCCCGGTGTACGCGCTCGTGGTCGCGCTGGCACCTGAGCGATTGCGGGCATTGGCTCTCGCTCTCCTCGGCCTGTCCGTGTTCGTGGGCGGCGGCTTCCTCGGTGGGCTCATCACCGGAATCGTGAGCGACGCGCACGGCCCCGGTTTCGCGCTCGCGGTCACTACCGCACCCGTCTGCTTGCTCGCCGCGCTCCTCGTGCTGCCGGCGCGGCGCACAATTGGCGCCGACCTCGTCGCCACCGCGAGCGAAGCCATGCAGGACGAGGTCGACGCTGCCGCAGACGCGTCGCGGCGAAGCGCAGGCGAGCCGGTGCCGGCACTCGCAGTGCGAGGCCTGTCGGCCGCGTACGGTCCGGTGCCAGTGCTGTTCGACGTCGACCTCGACGTCATGCCCGGTGAGATCGTCGCGCTGCTCGGCACGAACGGCGCCGGCAAGTCGACGTTGCTTCGGGCCGTATCTGGCCTGCTGCCGGCGACCGGCGGCACTGTGCGAGTGAGCGGTATGCCGGTCACGTGGGCCAGCACGGCTGACCGTGTGCAGCTCGGCGTCGTGCAGGTGGCTGGCGGGCGCGCCGTCTTTCCGACGCTCAGCGTGTTCGACAATCTGCTCGCCGGCTGTCACACGTTCGCGTGGGACCGAGCGCGGGTCAGCGCGCGCATCGAAGCGTCGCTTGCACGCTTTCCGTCGCTGGCCGATCGTGCCGACCAGCCGGCCGGGTTGCTGTCGGGAGGCGAGCAGCAACAGCTCGCCCTCGCGAAGGCGCTGCTGCTCGAGCCGACCGTGCTCCTCATCGACGAGCTTTCGCTCGGCCTCTCGCCGATCGTCGTGGGCGAGTTGCTCGGCGTCGTCGCCGAGATCGCTGAGAGCGGGGTCGGGGTGGTGCTCGTCGAGCAGTCCCTGAACGTGGCGCTGGCAAGCGCGAACCGCGCCGTGTTCCTCGAGCGCGGCCGTGTGCGCTTCAGCGGCCCTGCACAAGAGCTCTCCGAGCGTCGCGACCTGTTGCGCGCGGTGTTCCTCGGGGCGGAGGGCGGATGATCGACCTCGGCGTGCTTCGCCGCGTCGCGCACGTGCTCGGGTGCACCGAAGGTCAAGCCGCCACGGTGCTGCTGGGTCTTGCGCTCGCGGTGGTGCTCCTCATTGCCAGCTTGAAGGGAATCGCATGAACGTCTCCGAACGCCTCGGTCGGCTGCGCAGCCGGGGGCAGACCTACGGCTTCGTGCTCGGGGTCGTGTGTTCGCTCCTGGTTGCCACGCTCGCCGTGCCGCTGATCGCCGGTGATCCGGCGCGCCGCTCACCTGACGCGGACGAGAGCGTGCTGCGATTCGAACCGGCACCTGACACGCCCGGGACGGGCACAGTTCTCGATGCGTCGGGTGCGCCGGTACCCGCCCAAGCCGCAGCTGGCTCAACGGACTCTCCTCAGACGGCTAACGCGCCGGGCGCAGTGCGCACGGGCGCGGCACCCGGTGCGGTCGCAGCCGTGCCGCCCGGCGTAAAGCTGGCGGCGTCCGACCAGGGCGTGACAGCTACGCGGATCAAGATCGGCGCGGTCGTGACCGACCTAGGCGGCACCAGCGCGCTGGGCTTCAACCCGGAGGGCTACGACCCCGACACACAGAAGCGGTACTTCCAAGCCCACATCGACGATTTGAACAAGAAGGGCGGGCTGCTCGGTCGACAGGTGGACCTCGTGTTCGCGACCGTCGACATCCTGTCGCAGGACTCGATGCGCACGGCCTGTCAGCAGCTGGCCGACGGGCAGAAGGTGTTCGCCGTCCTGCACGTGCTCGGCGTGTACGGCGATCCGATCCTGTGTTTCACCGAGCAGAAGAAGCTGCCGTACATCGCGTTCGACGGCGCGGTCGCCGACTACTACAAGCGATCGAACGGCTACCTCATCACGACGCAGGCCTCGACACTGCGGACGTCGCTCGACATGGCGAAACGTCTGCACGACGCGGGCGAACTACGGGGCAAGAAGGTAGGGATCCTGCGTTACGCCGAGTACCTCGACGGTGACATGACTTCGCTCATCAACTACACGCGAGGACTTGGTTCCACCGTCATCGACGCCGAGATCAGCGTGTCGAATACGGGCGCGGTTCCGGGGCAACTCGCCATCGCCGTGAACCGCTTCCAGACCGAGAACGTCGGCATCGTGTTCCTCATGACCAACACGCTCTACGGGCAGCAGTTCGTGAGCCAAGCGGAACGGCAGTCGTACTTCCCTGCGTACGCAGTCTCCGACTTCGATTACGCGTCGGCGGGCGACTCGTTCGTGTCGGGCATGCCCGACGCTTTCTTTCGCCGCGCCTTGATCGTCACGTCCACGCGCATCGGTGACACTGCGGCGACCGCCACGGTCGACAAGGAGTGCAACGCGGTCGCGGTGGCTTCGGTCGGCAAGCCGCTTGCGCCACCGGACGGCGAGTTCTACGGCTACCTCGGAGCCTGCGGACTGCTGCGTACCTTTCTCGAAGGGATGAGCCGGGGCGGACCCAACCCGACACGCGCTGGCTTTGTCAAGGCGATGCAGACGGTCGGCGCGTTCCCGAACCCAGGTTTCGCAGGCTCGTCGCTCGGACCGAACAAGCTCGGTGCCGCCTCCGAGATTCGCATCGCGCAGGCGTTGCTGTCGTGCAAATGCTGGAAACCGGCGACGGGGTATTCGCCAACCGCCTTCGCCGGCTCGTGACCGCCAGCCTCCTGGCGGCGACGATCAGCACCGGCGCGCTGGTCACGGGCGCGCTAACCGGTCTGGGTTACGGCGTCCTCGCCGCCGGACTCGTCCTAGTGCACCGCGCCTCAGGCGTCATCAACTTCGCGCACGCCGAAATCGGCGCGGTCGCCGCAGCCGTGCTGGCCAAGCTCGTGGTCGACGCCGGTGTGCCGTTCGTCGTGGCGCTGCCATTCGCACTGCTGCTCGGTGCGCTCACCGGCGTACTCGTCGAGGCGACCGTGGTCCGGCGGCTCACGCGCACGTCGAAGGTGGTCGTGCTCGTCGCCACGATCGGGGTCGCGCAAGTGCTGCTCGTAGTGCGGGCTGCGGTACCGAAAGTCGACCAGGTGAGCCTCTTCCCCACGCCGCTGCGAGAGACGCTGGTGGTGGCCGGGTTCACGTTGCGCAGCGAGCACTTCATCGCGCTTGCCCTGCTGCCGGCCGCAGTCGTTGCGCTCGCTCTCGTTCTCAGCCGCACCCCGACGGGGCTGGCGATCAGAGCGGTCGCCGACGACGCCGACGTGGCTGCGCTTGCGGGCGTCTCGCCCCGGAAGGTGTCGCTCGCGGTGTGGGCGATGGCCGGCGCGTTGGCCGCCCTCACCGCAGTCGTGATCGCTCCGCTGCGCGGCGACCAGGTTGGTCGCCTCGACGCGGGAGCACTCGGCGCCGGCTTGTTGCTGCGGGCGTTGGTAGCGGCGCTCGCCGGGCGATTGCAGTCCCTGCCGCTCGCGCTCGCTGGTGGGGTGCTGCTGGGAGCCGTTGAAGGCGTGCTGTTGTTCAGCGGCGCCACTCCGGCCGTGGTGGAGAGCCTCGTGTTCGCGGCCGTGCTGGTGCTGGTTGCGATTCAGCCCCGCGGCCGCCTCGGCGGCGACGCGTTCTCGCTCGGGTCCGTGCGGCGCGCCGTGCCGCACTCTCTGCGCGGCGTCGCGTGGGTGCGCAGGCTGCCGATTGCCGGATGGACCGCGGCGCTCGTTGGGGCGTTGCTGCTCCCGGTGTTCGCGTCGTCGCCGGGATCGGTCTTCAGGCTCACGGTGGCTGTATGTCTCGCCATCGTTGGCCTCTCGATCGTGGTGCTCACGGGCTGGGCCGGTCAGCTCTCGCTCGGGCAGTTCGCACTTGCCGGTGTCGGCGCGTTCCTCACCGCCGCCCTTACCGATCGCGGCGTGCCCTTCGGGGCCGCAGTCATCGAGGCCACGATTGGCGGCACCCTGGTCGCGCTCGCGGTTGCGTTACCAGCGCTGCGCGTCCGCGGGCTCTTCCTCGCCGTCACCACGCTTGCGGCCGCCGTGGCCGGGCGCGAGGCGCTGTTCACCAGCAAGGCGTTCGTGGGCGGCGCAGGCGATGCCACGGTGACGCGTGGCAATTGGCTCGGGATCGATTTCGCTGCGCCGCGGACCTATTACCTGCTGTGCCTGCTCGTGCTCGTGCTTGCGACCGCTGCGATCGGCCATTTGCGGCACACCGGCATCGCGCGTGGCGTGATCGCGGTGAAGGACGACGAGGCCCGCGCAGCCGCGCTCGGCGTGTCGCCGCTGACGGCCAAGCTCTGCGCATTCGGGTTGGCTGGCGCGCTCGCCACGCTCGGAGGTGCGCTGTACGGCGGTTTGGCCGTCACATTCGGACCGCAGAGTTTCGCGGTCGAGGACAGCTTTCGGGTCGTCGCGCTCGTTGTCATCGGCGGTGCCGGCTCGGTTGCGGGCGCAGTGCTCGGCGCGGCGTATCTGCTCGGCGTGCCGGCGCTGTTCGGCAACACCGCGATTGCCGTCCTGATGACGAGCGGGCTCGGCGTACTCGTACTGCTCCTTTACGTGCCGGGCGGCCTCGCTTCGGCGGTCGACGCTGCGCGCGCCGGTGTGCTCGATGTGCTGGCTCGCCGACGGCGGACGGAGCCGGCCGACAACGGCACCGAAGTCGCTAATTCCGAACAATCTTTTCAAGCGGACGTTGCGACTACGGCGCGCTCCCCTGGCGTCAAGCGGCGGCGTTTCGTCGCCGAAGGCGAGCCCGTGCTCGAGGCCGCGGGGGTCTCAGTCGCCTTCGGTGGGCGGCGCGCGCTCGACGGCGTCGATCTGGTCTTGCACGCCGGCGAATCGCTGGGTCTTATCGGCCCGAATGGAGCGGGCAAGTCGACGCTGCTCGCCGTGTTCGGGGGTGACGTGCGAGCGGATGCCGGCGAGGTGCGCTTCTGCGGCCGCGACCTTGGCGACCTTTCCGCGCACGATCGCGCCCGCCGCGGCATGGGTCGCTCGTTTCAGAACCCGCGCATGTTCGCGGAGCTCACCGTCCACGAGACGATCTCGGTGGCACTAGAGGCCGCTCAACGCTCGGAGTTGGTCCCGTCTCTGCTCGCGCTGGGTCCATCGCGACGACTGGAGGCCAGTCGCTCCAAGACGGTTCGCGAGGTAATCGGTGAGCTCGGTCTCGGCCGCTACGTCGATACGCCGATCGCCGCGCTCTCGACAGGAACTCGGCGCATCGTCGAGCTCGGCTGCCTGCTCGCTCTCCGACCTTCGGTCCTCCTGCTCGACGAGCCCACCGCAGGGCTGGCTCAGCGCGAGACCGAAGCGTTCGCCCCCCTCATCGCGCGTGTGCGCACCGAACTCAACGCGGCGATGGTGCTGGTCGAACACGACGTGCCGCTGGTGCTTTCGATCGTCGACCGGGTGCAGTGCCTTGCCGAGGGGCGCACGATCGCGGTGCTCCCGCCGGGACGGGTTCGCCGTAGCAGGGCGGTCGTAGACGCCTATCTCGGCCGCATCGAGGTGGCGATCGCCCGCAGCGGCTAGCAACAAACCGTTTGCGCTTTCAGCGCCCCGAACCGGACAGTGCGTATCATTACGCCCGATCGGCGCGTGTCGCCGGCGCTGGGGAAAGAGGAACACCGAGTGACTGGTGCACTGAAGCGACGCCCGTTGGCGGTAGCGGCGTTCGCGGTGCTGCTTGCGAGCGGGCTCACTGCGACCGCGCAGGCTGCGCCTGTGGGCAACGACGACTTCGTATCGGCGAAGCCGGTCGTCGGCACGGTGTACGACACCGTTGATGTGACAACCGCGACCACCGAAACCGGTGAACCCGTTCCGAGCTGTGGCGTGGTCGGCCACACCGTCTGGTACCGGGCCGAACTTCCGAGCGCCGCCACGGTTTCCGTTACGACACGCAACAGCGACTTCGACACGCTCGTCGCCGTCCACGAAGGTGCGGCGATGGACTCGTTGACCGAGCGGGCGTGCGCCGACGATGGCGTCGGGCTGCAAGCCGACCTTTCGGTAACTCTCGATCCTGGCGTCTACATGATCCAAGTCGGCGGCGCCGGCACCTCCGCAGGCGAGCTTCGCGCCACGCTGCGCGGCGCACCGGAGGTGAACGACCCGGCGGGCGCACCGGTGAACGACGCAATGTCGCAAGCGACGGAGATTCCTGCGTTGCCGTTCGAGGTCGACGTCGATCTGACCAATGCGACGCAAGAGTCCGACGAGCCCGACTCCGACTGCGACTACGGCAGTTTCCGCACGGTCTGGTTTCGCTACAGCCCGTCACAGACCACCGGCTTGATCGTCGAGCGCCTCGACGAGTCCTACGACGACAGCCACATCTCTGTCTTCGACGCCGCCACACTCGACCTGGTCCGCTGCGAGATCACCTACGACGGGGGCAGCCTCGCGACGCAGGTGCTCGCGGGCCGCAGCTACCTCATCCGGGTTTCCGGCCACGAC
>DATLOH010000017.1:0-8171 GCA_035536375.1 Acidimicrobiales bacterium | reverse complement strand
TGCTCGCATTGACTGGGAGAGGACTCCACGGCTGATGGCCGACATCACGATGCCCCAACTCGGTGAGACCGTCACCGAGGGAACGATCACCCGCTGGGCCAAGCAGGTCGGCGAGCGCATCGAGGAGGACGAGGTCCTCTTTGAGGTGTCGACCGACAAGGTCGACAGCGAAGTGCCGTCGCCGGTATCGGGCGTCGTCACCGAGATCGTCGTCGCCGAAGGTGAGACCGTGCCGGTGGGCGCCAAGCTCGCTGTAGTGGGTGACGGTGATTCTGCGGCTGCCGCCCCTGCTGAGGCCGCGCCGGCTGCTGAGGCCGCGCCGGCGGCGTCGGGGGGCTCCGCTCCGGCGGCCATGACCCCGCCCGACCCCGCCGAAGCGGCCCCCCCGACGCCGCCTTCCCGATCGGGCGAGGGCGCGCCGGAGGCTGCTGCTGCGGTCGTGGCGGAGGCTGCGCCCGCTGCCGCGCAGGAGGAGGCGGCCGCGGGGCCTTCGGCTGAGGCTGCGCCTACGACGGGTTCGGCTCCTCTTCCCGGAGGTTCTGGCTCCGACGCGTCTAGCAAGGTGCTGTCTCCGGTCGTGAGGAAACTCATCGCGGAAAACCAATTGGACCCGGGTTCGATCACTGGCACTGGCGCGGGTGGGCGGATTACGCGGGCGGATGTGCTTGCGGTGCTTGATGCCGGTGGCGGAAAAGCTGGCGCTGCTCCTGCCGCGGCTGCTCCTGCCGCGACTGCTCCTGCCGCCGCCGCACCGGCGCCCGCGGCCGCCGCTCCTGCGGCGGCTGCTGCACCGGTTGCAGCTGCGCCCTCGGTGAAGGCCGGGGAGCGGGACACGGTGGTGCCGTTCTCGAACATTCGTCGGCGCACGGCGGAGCACATGGTGCGAAGCCTTGCAACGTCGGCACACACGCTCGTCGTCATCGAAGTCGACTACGACAACGTCGAGAAGGTGCGTACGAAGGAAAAGGCGAAGTTCAAGGAGCAGGAGGGTGTCTCGCTCTCCTACCTGCCCTTCATCGCAAGGGCGGTGGTCGACGCGGTGCGCGAGTTCCCGAACGTAAACGCATCGGTCGGGAACGAGGAGCTGATTGTCCACGGCGACGTCAACCTCGGCGTAGCCGTGGACCTGAACTTCGAAGGGCTCATCGTTCCGGTCGTGCAGGACGCGGGCGGCAAGCGGCTACGGGCGCTCGCACGCGAGATCGCTGACCTCGCCAACCGAGCGCGCACCAAGAAGCTCGGTGCCGATGACATCGCCGGCGGCACGTTCACGATCACGAACGCGGGCGGATACGGCACGCTCATCACCGGGCCGATCATCAACCAGCCGCAGGTTGCCATCCTGTCGACCGACGGCGTCAAGCCACAACCGGTTGCCGTGCCGCTCGACGGCGGCGGATACGGCATCGCCGTGCACATGGTCGGGAACCTCGCAATCTCCTTCGACCACCGCGCATTCGACGGCGCGTACGCCGCAGCGTTCCTCGCGAAGATCCGCGAGATCCTCGAGACGCGGGATTGGGCAACCGAGCTCGCGTGACCCGGCCGTTCCGCGTCCGCTGGCTCGGACGGGTCGGGTACCGCGAAGCGCACGCCCTGATGACCGGGATGTGGGCGCACGACCGCGGTCGTGCGCTCCTGTTGCTCGAGCATCCTCCGACCTACACGCTCGGCGTGCGGGCCGACCTCACGCACGTCCTCGTCCCGCCGGCGTCGGTCGGGGCCGAGCTCGTCCGCACCGACCGCGGCGGCGACGTCACCTTTCACGGGCCGGGCCAGCTTGTCGGCTACCCAATCGTCGACGTCGCGCTCGGAACGAACGCGATACCGAACCACGTCCACGCCATCGAACAAGTCGTGATCGACGCACTCGCCGACGTCGGGCTCCCCGGCGCCGGCCGCTACGAGGGCTATCCCGGCGTCTGGGTCGGCATCGACGACGGAGCGCCGCGCAAGATCGCCGCCGTCGGCGTGCGGGTCAGCAAGGGGCGCAGCATGCACGGGTTCGCCCTCAACGTCGACGTCGACCTCGACTGGTTCGACAACATCGTTCCGTGCGGGATCAGCGAGTTCCGCGTCACCTCGCTGGCGGCCGAAGGCGTTGCGGCGACGATGCGCGACGTGGTCGAGGCCGTTGCCGCGCGGGCGGCCGCGCAATGGGGGACTGACGTCGATCGCGCAGATGTCGCGTGGGCGCATCGTCCCGAAGATCTCTCGGTGTTCAGCCGCGCGCACGCCGAAGGGCATGGCACGGCCGCTCCGGGCCGCGCGCTCGGACGCCTTGCCGCTGCGGGAGTCGACACGAGCACCGCTGTCACGCTCAGCGCCAGGAAGCCCGAGTGGCTGCGGGCCAAAGCGGACTTCGGCCCGGAGTACCGATCGTTGAAGAAGACGATGCGTTCGCTCGATCTCGTCACGGTGTGTGAGGAGGCCGGTTGTCCCAACATCTCCGAGTGCTGGGCTGACGGCACTGCGACGTTCATGATCAACGGCGAACGCTGCACGCGCGCCTGCGGGTTCTGCCTTGTCGACACCCGCAAACCGGAGCCCCCGTCGGTCGACGAACCCGAACGGGTCGCCGCGGCAATCGCCAAGCTGGGGCTGCGCCACGCCGTGGTCACCACCGTCGCCCGCGACGACCTCGCCGACGGCGGAGCGGCAGGCTTCGCGGCCACGATTGCCGCCGTGCGCGCGACGTCACCGGCAACCGCCGTCGAAGTGCTGATCTCTGATTGCAAGGGCGACGCCGAATCGCTCGACCTGATCTTTCGCGCGCAACCCGACGTGCTGAATCACAATCTCGAGACGGTCGCCCGGCTGCAACGGGCGGTGCGTCCGTCGGCCGGGTACGCACGCAGCCTCGCCGTCCTGGCGCGGGCGAAGGCGGCCGGGCTGACGACGAAGTCCGGGATCATGGTCGGCCTCGGCGAATCGCACGACGAAGTGATCGGCGCGCTGCGCGACCTACGCAGTGTCGGTGTCGACATAGTGACCGTCGGCCAGTACCTGCGCCCGACTGAACAGCATCTGCCCGTGGCTCGCTGGTGGACGCCGGAGGAGTTCGCGGCCCTCAAAGCGGAAGCCGACAACCTGGGTTTCGCCCACGTTGAATGCTCGCCCCTGACGCGATCGAGTTACCACGCGCGAGCGGCGGCGGACATGGCACAGGGCACGCCGCTGGCCGCGTCGGGATCCTTCTCCTAGCGTGTCCGACCGCATGTCGCCCTTCGAGCAACGACTCATGCGGGCACGGGCGCGCATGGCCGAGATTGGCGTCGACGCGTTGATGCTGTCAG
Organism: Acidimicrobiales bacterium; assembly: GCA_035536375.1. Taxonomy (GTDB): domain Bacteria; phylum Actinomycetota; class Acidimicrobiia; order Acidimicrobiales; family JACCXE01; genus DATLOH01. The sequence goes on along the minus strand of DATLOH010000017.1, from coordinate 4,875 downwards.
TCGGCGCCGACCTGCCCTGGCTGTGCGGCTATCAAGCCATGCCCCTCGAGCGGCTCACGATGCTGATCGTGCCTGCGAAGGAGGAGCCGACACTTGTCGTGCCCCGCCTCGAGGCACCTCGGGTCGACGAGCATCCCGAGCTGTTTCGCCTCGTCGCGTGGGACGAGACCGACGATCCCATTTCCCTCGTGTCCGGGATCGTCGGCGGTCGCATCACGCTCGCTGTCGGTGACCAGATGTGGTCGCGCTTCCTGCTCGCGCTCCAGGACGCGCTGCCGGCCCGCCGCTGGCTCCCGGCCGCGCTGATCACCGGACCGCTGCGCGCCGTCAAGGACGCCGCGGAGCTCGACGCGTTATCGCGCGCTGCGGCCGCCGCCGACCGCGTCGCCGCCGCACTGCACCGGGGCGACATCGCGCTCATCGGGCGCACCGAAGCTCAGGTCTCGCGCGACATCGGCCGCCGTCTCGTGGCCGAGGGACACGAGCGCGTCTCCTTCGCGATCGTCGCCAGTGGCCCAAACTCGGCGTCGCCGCATCACGAGCCCGGAGATCGAATCATCGGCAAGAACGAGGCCGTGGTGTGCGACTTCGGCGGTTCGCTCGACGGGTATGGCAGCGACATCACCCGCACCGTTTGCACCGGGACCCCGCCGAGCGAGTTGGCGGATCTGTACGCCGTCGTCCACGAGGCGCACACCGCCGGCGTGAACGCCGCGCTCGTCGGTACTCCGTGCGGCGAAATCGACGGTGCTGCCCGCGACGTCATCGCCGACGCCGGTTACGGCGAGTACTTCACGCACCGAACCGGTCATGGGATCGGTCGGGACGCGCACGAGGATCCGTATTTGGTGGACGGAAATCCGACGCTGCTCGAAGCCGGCCATGCGTTCTCGATCGAGCCCGGCATCTACATCCCCGGCCGGTTTGGGGCGCGGCTCGAAGACATCGTCGTCGCAACCGATGAAGGGCCCTGGTCGCTCAACTCGGTGGACCATTCGCTCGTCACCGTCGAGGCTTAGGAAGCTTTAGTGGACCTTGGGCTCGAGGGCCGCGCCGCGCTCGTCACCGGAGCATCCAAGGGCCTCGGTCTCGCCAGTGCGATAGCGCTCGCGCAGGACGGCGCTCGAGTGGCCATCGTGGCGCGGACGGCCTCCACGCTGGCCGACGCGCACGCCGCGGTTACCGCTGCGTCCACGGGCCGCACCGACGTGCTCGCGATCGCCGCCGACGTCACCGCGCACGGTGAGGCCGAGCGGGTCGTCACGGAAGCGGTCGAGGCGTTCGGCGGGGTCGACATCCTCGTGCCGAACGCAGGGGGCCCTCCGCCCGGTGGCGCGTGGGAGGTCACCGACGACGCGCTGCGGGCGGCGTTCGAGGCGAACTGCCTCGCGTCGATTCGCCTGGCGCGCGCCGCGCTTCCCTCGATGCAGGCGCGTCGATGGGGACGAATCTGCTGCATCACCTCCGCGTGGGTCAAACAGCCGTCGCCGTATCTGTCGTTGTCGAACGTCGCCCGAACAGGGCTATGGGCATGGGTGAAGACTGCGGCAGCAGACGTTGCCGCCGACGGCGTGACCGTCAACCTCGTGTGCCCGGGTTTGCACGACACCGACCGGATCCGGGCGCTTGGCGGGAGCGGAGGCGCGCGCATGGGCGATCCCGCCGACTTCGGCAAAGTTGTTGCGTTCCTGTGCTCCGAGCCGGCCGCGTTCGTGAGCGGGGCTGCGTTGCAGGTCGACGGCGGCGCCACCCTCGGTCTTCTCTGACCGCTGTGATCAACCTCGACGTTGCGACCGTCCTGCTTCAGTGGGCGACGGGTGGTCTGCTCTTCCTGTGGGTCACGTCGCGCCGCCGCATCGTGGGGATCGGGTACGGCTGGCTGCTGCGGTCGGTGTACGGCGTGCTCGCCGTCGGCGCAGTCGCGGCCGGGACGTTGGGCGACCCTGCGCCGGTGCGCGACGCCGCTGCGGCTGGTGTCGCGCTAGCCGCTTTAGTCGCACTCGTGGTGTCGATCGTCCGAAGAAAAGCCGGTGTCGCCGGCGAGCACGTCGCCACCTCTCCTGAAACTGATGACGGAAACCGGCGCCCTGCGCCTGTTTCCGTCCAAGGAGCGCGCGGGCGGGGTGAGTTCGCTCCGGCACTCGATCTGTTTGCGCCCGTGATCGGCACAGTCGGGCTGGTTGCCGGCGGGCTTGCTGCCGGCGGACCCGACGTGCTCGCGGTGGCCCGGACTCTGGTCGGAGCGCTCTTTCTCGGTGCGGTGAGCGACGCGATGCTGCTCGGGCACTGGTACCTCGTTCAGCCCGGCTTGCCCCGCGCTCCGCTGCACGAGCTCAACCGGTTCCTCGCACTAGTTTGGCCCGCCGAGGTTGCGCTCCTGCTCGTGCCGACGGGCATGCTCTCGGTGCTGAGCGGTTCGATCGACGACGGCTACGGGGGCATGCTCGGCTGGTTCTGGGTGGCGTGTGCGATCACGACGCTCGTGCTCTGCTTCGTCACCAAAGCGGCGCTCAAAGAGCGCGCCTACAGCGCGGTGATGGCCGCCACTGGGCTGCTCTACCTCGCGATCCTCACCGCCTTCGGCACCGACCTCGTCGCCCGCGCCCTCCTCGCCCAAGGCTGACCCGCCCAAGCCCAGCCGAACCTGCGACCCAATCGCGCGCTCAGGCGCGCGAGTGGGTCGCAGGTTCGGGGTGTGGCGGAGTGGCGGGAGGTCAGACCACGAAGTACTTGGCCTGGGGGTGGTGCAGGATCAGGGCGGACGTGGTCTGTTCGGGGTGGTACTGGAACGCCGTCTCCTCCGAGCACTCCACGCCGATTCGCTCCGCGCCGAGCAACTCGCTGATCTTGACGTTGTCCTCGAGGTCCGGGCACGCGGGGTAGCCGAACGAGTAGCGGCCGCCGCGGTACTGCTGGCGGAACAAGCCGGTCATGGTCGGCCCGTCCTCGGCGGCGAACCCCCACTCCTCACGCACCCGTCGGTGCCACAGCTCGGCTAGCGCCTCGGCCATCTCAACGCCGAGACCGTGAAGGTGCAGGTAGTCCTGGTACCGGTTGGCGGCGAACAACTCGGCCGTTCGCTCGGAGATCGCGTGGCCCATCGTCACGAGATGGAACGCCACGTAGTCCTTCTCGGCGCTGCTCATGGGACGCACGAAGTCGGAGATGCACAGATACGGGTCGACCTTTTGACGCGGCAACGTGAAGCGCAGCCACTCGGTGCGCCGATCGTCGTCTTCCCAGATGACGAGATCGTCGCCTTCGCTCGACGCCGCGAAGTAGCCGTACGCAACCTGCGGGATCAGGATGTCCTCGGCCTTTGCGACCGCAAGTTGCTCGCGCAGGATCGGCCTGACGCGCGCCTTGAACGCGTCGTCGTCCTCGCCGGACTGCGGGCGGTACTGCCACTGGTTGCGGAACAGTGCGGTCTCGTTGATGAAGGTTGCGATGTCGTCGAGGGCGACGCCCTTGATGATCTCAGACCCGATGAACGGAGGAGCGAAGAGCTCGTTGTCGGTCGACACCACCGGCGACCGATTGGGGATCGTCGCCGGATCGATCTCCGCCATGAGCTGCGACCGCCGCGGCGGCAGTTTGCGACCCCCTGCTTCGCGGCCGAACGCCGTGTCGCCGTCAAGTGTCCCTGCGCGCTTTCGGTTCATCAACTCGTCGAGCGTGTGCAGACCCTCGAACGCATCCTTGCCGTAGAAGACCCGGCCGTCGTAAACCTCGCGCAGGTCGCGCTCGACATACGACCGCGTCAACGCGGCACCGCCGAGCAGCACCGGCATCGAAGAGCGCGATTGCTCGTTGAGGGCCTCGAGGTTCTCGCGCATCACGAGCGTGCTCTTGACCAGCAGGCCGCTCATCCCGATGGCGTCGGCACCGACCTCCTCGGCCTTGGCGACCATGTCGGCTAGCGGCACCTTGATGCCGAGGTTGTGCACCTCGTAGCCGTTGTTGGTGAGGATGATGTCGACGAGGTTCTTGCCGATGTCGTGCACGTCGCCCTTCACCGTGGCGAGCACGATGCGGCCCTTGTGCTGGCCCTCCACTTTCGGCATGTGCGGCTCGAGGTACGCGACCGCGGTTTTCATGGCCTCGGCCGACTGCAGCACGAACGGCAACTGCATCTCGCCGCGGCCGAACAGCTCACCGACTTCGCGCATGCCCGCCAGCAGGACGTCGTTGACGATCGCGAGCGGGTCCATCGACGTAAGCGCCTCGTCGAGGTCGGCTTCGAGGCCGACGCGGTCGCCGTCGACGATGCGGCGAGCAAGGCGCTCCTCGACCGGCCATCCGCTGCGATCTTCTTTCACCAACGCAGTCGACTTCACGTTCTCGAAAGCGTTGAGCAGATCCTGGAGCGGGTCGTATCCGTCCCGCCGCCGGTCGTAGATGAGGTCGAGGACCAACTGCTTGTGTGCGTCGTCGATTCGGTTGAGCGGCATCAGGCGCCCCGCGTGCGCGATCGCTGCGTCGAGACCGGCCTCGACACACTCGTGCAGGAAGACCGAATTGATGACGTGGCGGAGCGCGGGGTACGCGCCGAAGGAAACGTTCGACAGCCCGAGGATCGTGAAGACCCCTGGCATCTCCGTCTTGATGCGGCGGATTCCCTCGATCGTCGCCTCTCCGTCACCGCGGCTCTCCTCGAGACCGGTGACGATCGACAACGCCAAGGCGTCGAACAGCAGGTCCTCGTCGCGCAATCCGTAGCGGTTCACCGCTAGGTCGCGGATCGACTGCGCCGCACGCAGCTTCCACTCCGGCGTCCGCGCTTGGCCTTCGGTATCGATGCAAGTGCAAACGACAGCAGCGCCGTATTCCTTGGCTAGGCGCAGAACGCGGTCGAAGCGCGTCCCCTCGCTGTCG
>DATLOH010000016.1:0-21746 GCA_035536375.1 Acidimicrobiales bacterium | reverse complement strand
AAACGGCGCCCTGTGCTGTTTTCCGTCACCAGAAGATCTAGAGCCGCCGCCGAAGCGCCCACACCACTAGCCCGGCGGAGATGTAGAGCAGCGGCACCAGGCCGGACATGAGCACCCGCGCGTAGCGCAGGCGCGCCGGGCTGAGGTCGAGGGCGCGAAGGCGTGCGATGTTCGGCGAAACCGAGACGAGCGACTCGTCGAGCGTGAGCCAGTCGAGTGCCTGCACGAGAAGGCGGCTGTGGCCGGCCTGCTCGATGAGTCCGTTGGTCGCCCAGTCGGCGTCGCCGGTGACGACAACGCGTGAGCGGGCGCGACCACCATTGGTTGCCGCGGGGATGTCGGCGGCCGCGAGCAATGTGATCGGGCCGGGCGCGTCGACGGTCTCGTCGAAGCCTTCGTCGGCGGGATCACGTTCGAGATACGACAGGCTTGACGTCTCGCCCATGGCGGCAACGGTCGCGCCGAAAGGCGAGTCGCCGACGATCACCCGTTGCGCGCCGGCGAAGAACACCGGCGGCAGCCGGCGCACAACCGGCACGCCCGAGCGGAACGACGACACGACCGGCGTGACCGGGTCGGCGCCGAGACGGCGAGCGTCGTCTCCCTCGAAGACGATGCCGCGGCTGAGCGACAGGGCGTACGGCGCCACGATCGGCGTCAGGTCGACGACCGACACCGGGTCCGCCAAGACCAATGCGCTGCCACCTGCGGCCAAGTAGCTCGCGATCCCGGCCTCTGCCGCGCCGAGCGCGCTGGTCGGGCTCGACAGCACGAGTGCGTCGCACGTCGAAGGCACGGACGGCGCTCGCAGGAGGTCGATCGACTCGAGCCGATATCCGTTCGCCTGAAGCGTGCGCGTCGCCCGCTGCCACCCCTCCCCCGTCGCCGACGCGACATCGGACTCGCCGTGGCCAGACGCAACGCACACCGACGGTGACTTGCCGCGCACGAGCCGCGCCAGCGCAGCGGTCAGGTCCTGTTCACTGACGTCGGGTGCCCGTTCGATCGAATCGCGTTGCTCGAACGCGACGCCGCCGAGCACGGGATCGAGGCCGAGCCGGCGCACCTCGCCGGGCGACTCGCCCGGGCCAAAGACCCGGAAGGTCAAACCTCGGTGACGCTTTCGATACCGACCAAGGAGTGCCGCCGCCTCCGACCGGCCGCGGTCGTCGCTCACCAGTGCGGTGACGCGCACGCGCCCTTCGACGGCGCGCAGGATCGTGCGCGTCTGCGCGGACAGGGTCAGCGCATCGTCCTCCGTGAGGTCGTATACCGCGGCGCTCGCGTCAGCGCGGCCGGATACGAGCACGACGGCAACGAGCGCGACGGCGGCGCGGACCCACGCTCCTCGTTTGCGACGTCGATCGCCTCGCGGCACGACGAATGCGACTGCGACGACGAGCGCAAGAACAACGACGAGCACGAAGAACGCGACGTCACCAACATCGAGCGCGCCTCCAGCGAAGGAACGCAGCCGCTCGCTGATGGATAGCCGCCCGAGGATCGCTTGGGTGCGGACGGCGCCGGGTTCGACGTGCGCGAACCACAGCGCCAGCCCGATCGCGACCGCGATTAGCGCGGCGACGGCCTGCTGCGTGCACGCGGCCGACACTGCGACGCCGACGGCCGCCAGCGCGATCGCGAGCAGCGCGAGACCGACGAGCCCGGTGACCATCGGTCCGCGGTCGGGCTCGGCCCACGCAGTGAGCAGCGCGGCGAAGCCAACTGCCGGGAGCAGCAGTGTCAACGCAGTGAGCGCAGTCGCCAGCCACTTCGACAGCACGAGCGCGACGCGTGGCACGGGGATGGCGTCGAGCACGTCGAGCGTGCCCAGCCGACGCTCCTCGGCGACGCTGCGCGCCGCGATCACGGGAACGAGGATGAGAAGCAGGAAGCCCGCGAGTGGAACGAGAGGGGCCAATGCCGCCTGCCGGCGGGCTTGCAGCTCGCTCAAGTACAGCAGTCCGAGCGTTGCGTTCAACACCGCCCCGGCCGCATAGGGCAGCGGCGTGCACCACAGCACGACCAGCTCCTTCGCCAGGAGACGGCGGAACGCGCCGGTGCGACGCAGCGCGCTCACGAAAGCGCAGCTGCGCCAACGAGGCGCAGAAAGCGTTCTTCCAGAGTTGCGAGGTCGGTAACGGGTTCGTCGGCGACGAGGCGACCACCGGCGATCACGAGAACGCGGTCGCACGTCGACGCCGCCTCGGCAAGCAGGTGCGTCGAGAACAGCACGGCTGCGCCGCGCTGCGCGGACTCGCGGACGACGCGACGGGCGACGACTACTTCGGATGGGTCGAGCCCCTGCGTGGGCTCGTCGAGCAACAACGTCGCCGGCGAGCCGAGTGTCGCCTGCGCCAGGCCAACCTTCTGTCGTTGCCCACGAGACAGCCGCCCGACGGGCCGGCGGGCTAGGCCCTTGAGGCCACTGCGGCCGATCGTCTCGTCGACGGCGGCGTCGTCGACCGCCTTCGCCCGCGCCAGGAGCCGCAGGTATCCGGTGACCGTCAGGACGTCGTAAGCGGCGTAACGCTCCGGGAGATACCCGACCGGGCGGGTGATCTCCGACGTTCCTGCGTCGGCTGGCAGCAAGCCGAGCAGCAGGCGCAGCGCGGTTGTCTTACCGGCGCCGTTCGGACCGAGGAACGCGACGACCTCGCCGGCGTTGATGGTGAACGTGAGATCCGACACCGCGGCGCGTCCGCCGAAGGCGCACGTCAGACCGCGCGCCTCGATCACGCGACAGGTACGGCTGGCCGCTCGCTCGCGGGTTCGTCAAGCTCGTCGAGTCGCTCGACGACGCGCTGGCGCGCCACCTGTGTCAGCCCCGCGAGCCCACCGCGCAGCCGCACGATCACCGTCAGCAGGAGTGCGCCCGTCCCCAGGGAGACAACCCAGTCGTTGGCGAAGTCGAGCAACTGTGGAAGCCCGAACACGATGAACGCGCCGAGCACTGCGCCCGTCAACGACCCGAGGCCCCCGATCATCACCATTGCCACGAGGACGAGCGATCGCGCCGTCGTCCACGTGGTCGGCTCCGCAATTCTCGACGCGCTGACGAACATCGCGCCGGCGAGGCCCGCCATGGCGCCGGACAGAGCGAACGCCTGGAGCTTCGCTCGTGTGAGATCGACGCCGAGCGTGGCCGCCGCCTTCTCGTTCTCGCGCAGTGCTGCAAAAGACCGCCCGGTGCGCGAGCGCCCGATGTTGCGCGCGATCCACAGACAGGCCAGCAACAGCAGGAACGTCAAGGCGAACAGCGGCCGTCGCGTCGGGCTGTCGATGTCGAACGGACCGAGCTTTGGCGGGTTGATCTGCACTCCCGCGGTCGATCCACCGACGAGCCGGCTCTGGAACAGGTAGGACTCGGCTGCGAGGTTGAAGGCCAGTGTGACGACTGCGAGGTACAGGCCACGGATGCGCAACGCCGGAAGTCCGATCACCAGCGACACGAGTGCGGCGATCAGAGCCGCTGCAGGAATCGCCAACAGGTAAGGCACGCCAACGCGCGTGACGAGGTTCGCGGTGGCGAACGCACCGACGCCGACAAGCCCCCAGTGGCCGAGGCTCACTTGTCCAGCGAAGCCCATGAGCACCACAAGGCTGACGCCGACGATCGAGTAGGCGGCGATGTCGATGAGAACGCCGTTGACGAACGCACCGGTCGCCAGTGACAGCGGGATCACGAAGAGCGCGGCCGACATCGAGATCGCGCGCACCCCGCGGTCCGAGAGCGTGCCGCGCAGGCGCGCCGGCAGCCCGCGCACCGTTGGCACGAACGCAACCTTGTCCTCAGTCGCTTCAGGCCGACCGAACAAACCGCCCGGACGCAGCAGCAGGATGGCGACGATGCTGAGGAACAGCAAAGTCTCAGGCACGCCCGGCTGATCGTTCGTGGCGTACTTGAGGACGGACTCCGACACGCCGACGTACAGCCCGCCGACGATCGCTCCGGGAAGACTCGTGAGGCCGCCCACGAGCGCGGCGGCGAGGCCTCGCACGAGGAAACCGGTCGACAAGGTGCCGATGTCGAGGCTGCCGTTGACCTGCGTGACGAGGATGCCGGCGAGGCCGGCCAGGAAGGCGCCGGCCATCCATACGAACGATGAGACGCGCGCGGCGGGGATGCCCAACAGCCGGGCGGCGTCGACGTTCTCGGCCGAAGCCCGCACGGCGACTCCGAAGCGGGTGTATCGGAAGAACGCCGCCAGCGCCAGGCACAAGATCGGGACGATGACCAGCGAGATCATGTCCGAGCCGGTGAAGGTCGAGTTGCCGAGTCGGATCCCACCGGTGAACAGCGTCGGGAAGCGGCGCAGAACGGTGGCCTGCTCCTCGTTGCGCGAGAACAACAGGAGCACGAGCCCGACACTGCCCTGCGCGAGCGCGATCGTCGCGACGAGGACTACTAGGCGGGGCTGGCCCTTCAGGCGTCGAATGACGCCGTGCTCTATTGCGTAGCCGTTGAGCACACCGAGCGCGAGCGCGATGACTGCGCACAGCAGGAACCTCGGTTTGGTGTCGAGCGCGAATGGCAGCCACGAGAACGGCGCAAAGCTGGCTTTCGAAGTGAGCCACCAGCACACGAATGCGACTACGAGCCCGGCGTAAGGGTGAGCGAGGTTCAGGATGCGGCTGCCCTTGTAGATCAGCACGATGCCGAGCGCGAGCAGCCCGATGATCAAGCCCTGGCTCACGCCGATCGCGAGTCGGGCGAGGAGGTCCTCGAACACCGCGGCGTAGATCACTTCGCTGCGCCGAAACCTGCGGCGGCGCCGGCGAGAAACACCGAACGCAGGAGGTCCCGGCGCTCGGCCAGGCCGGCCGACGGCCCCTCGTAGCGAACCGCGCCCTTCTCGAGGAAGTACGCGCGGTCGGTGAAACCGAGCGCGAAGCTCGCCTGCTGCTCGACGATGAGCACGGTAAGCCCTTCCTCCTCGTGCAGCCGCTGCACGGTCTCCATCAGCCGTTCGATAACGACGGGCGCGAGCCCGAGCGACAACTCGTCGATCATCAGCAGATCGGGACGGACCATCAGCGCACGGGCGCAGGCGAGCTGTTGCTGCTCGCCGCCCGAGAGGGTGCCTGCGGGCTGATCGAGCCGACCGGAGATCCAGCTGAAGTAGTTGATGACGCGTTCCAGTTCGGCGTCAACATCGCCCGGGGGAAGCAGGAACCCGCCCATGCGCAGGTTCTCGCGCACGGTGAGCGTCGGGAACAACCCGCGGCCACCGGGCACATGTCCGAGCCCTTTCTGCACAAGCTGCTCCGCGCCCTTGGGCGTCACGAGCTCGCCTTTCCACATAACGGCGCCGGCGGCCGGTTCCACCAGACCAGATGCGGCCCGCAGGATCGTGGACTTCCCGGCGCCGTTGGTCCCGAGGAGCGCAACGCGCTCGCCGCGGCGAACGACGAGATTCACATCGTCGAGCACCTGCACCTTGTCGTAGAAGACGTCGACACCCTTCATCTCGAGCAAGACGTCAGCGTCAGCTGCGGCAGCGGCGCGCTTCTTGGCCTTGACCTTCGCCGCAACCAGCTGCCGCTCGCGCGGCGTCCCGAGATACGCCTCGACGACGCGCTCGTCGCTCTGCACGGTCGCCGGAGTCCCCTCGGCGAGGTTGCGCCCCGCGTCGAGGACGTAGATCCAATCGGTCAGGCTCATTACCAGCGGCATGTCGTGCTCGATCAGCAGCATCGTGGCGCCGGTGTGATCGCGGATGCGACGTAGGAGCGGGGCCAGCGCCTCGGTCTCCTTCTGACTGATGCCGGATGCGGGCTCGTCGAGCAGGAGTAGAGAAGGCTTCAACGCCACCATGCACGCAAGCTCCAGCAGGCGCAGAGTCCCGTACGACAATTCCGACGCGAACTTCTCGACGAACGCCGTCAGTCCGAGCAGGTCCAGCAGCTCGTCGGCTTCCTCCGCGACGCGCCGGTCGTCTGCGGTTGCCGGAGGCAGCGCAAGCCCGCACCCGATGATCCCGCCGGTGCTGCGCAGGTGGAGGGCGACGCGCAGGTTGTCGCGCACCGACAGGTACGGGAACAGCCGCACGTTCTGGAGGGTCCGCCCGACCCCAAGTCCGGCTCGGTCGCCGGGCCCGCGCTTCAGCAGATCCTCACCGCGATAGGAGATCGCGCCCCGCGTCACCGGCTGGAAGCCGGAGATGCACTCCATCAGCGTCGTTTTGCCCGCGCCGTTCGGGCCGATGAGACCGACGATTTCGCCCTGGCGTACCTCTAGCGTGACCTCGTCGAGGGCCGCCAGACCACCGAAGCGCACGCCGATTTCCTCGCACGAGAGCACGAGTTCCGCGTCCGGACGCTCGGTCCACGCTTGCGCGCGCAGCGGCTTCTTTCGGACCTTGGCCTTCATGGTGCGGGTCTAGAAGCCGCTGACGAAACCGGCGGTCAGTTGGCGGTACTTGTCGATGCCGGCCTCGAACGGCACCATTTGCGTTGCGCCGTGGGCGATGTTCGGAGAGTTCAGGAACGTGATCGGGCCACTCACGAGGTCGTTGTAGCGGTCGTAGCTGTACAGCGACGCGAGGAACTTCTCTCTGGTCGGGTCGGTGCCCGCGTCACGGAGAGCCTTCATGAAGAAGTTGACGATCTGGTACCCGGCGGCACCGCCTTGGCCGTCCTTCTCCCAGTCGCTCTGGCCGTTGATCTCGACCCATTGCTGGTGCGCCTTGCCCATCGATCCGCACGTCGCCGGGTTGGGATCGTAGGGGTTGTGGTTCGCGGACGGCACGTAGTAGCAGCCCGCCGATAGGCCGCGCGCCCCGTTGAACTCGCCGGCCATCAACTGGAGCGCGGTGTCACTCTCGTGCGCGAAGTTCGAGAACGACCATTTGAACCCGCACCCGCCCTGCTGGCGGCACTCGGCAACCATCCGCGACGTCGTGATCGGATCCTGGGCCGGTACCACGATCTGCGCCTCGCGCAGCTGGAGCAACTCCTCCCGGTAAGTGGTCTGCTCTGTGGGCTTCTTCACCTTGGCCACTGCGACGAGCGACATCCCGCGTGCGGAGAGAGCCTTTCTGAACACGTCGACCGACGGGTCGATGTACTTCGAGTCGAGCTGGCTCACGCCCACTTTGGTCATGCCTCGGTAGGGCGATCCCGCTGTGTTGCGCTCCTTGTTGAGGAACTCGGCGAGCTTCTCGAGGTGCGAGTCGTACGACGCCGAGATCTGGAACATGCCGATGTCCTTGAAGAGACCCTCGGATCCGCCCGCGGCCATGTACGGGATGCGCTGCTGTTGCGCGGCGGCGGCGACAACCGCGACCTGGTCGACCCCGAGCGTGCCGCTCACGAAGAACGGCTTGTAGTCGGTGATCTGGTTGGCGGCCCCGCCAGCCCCCGGAACGGTGTAGCGGTCGTCGAACACCTGGTACTTCAGCTGGCGGCCGAACACGCCACCGAGCTTCATGTTGATGTAGTCGGTGTAGACCTTGACGCCCTCGATGGGGTCCTCGGCCAAGTTGAGCGGAGCACCGTCGAACGTAACCGGCGCGTGCAGCGCGAACTTGATCTCGGAGCTCGAGATGCCGGTCCGGGTGGCGGTCTGGGGGATGTTCGGGCCGCCGCCGGTCGGTCCTCCGGCGGTACCGCCTGCGCCGCCCCTCGTCGTCTGCTTGGTGGTCGCGCCCGGGGTTCCGGGTGCGGCGACGTTGCCGATCGGATCACCCGACGGAGTGGTGACGCTCGGGTCACCGAGCGCTGCGGAGTCCGCAGTCTCGTCGTCGGTGAGCGAAAGTTCCTGTCGTGGGCCGTCGGGGCCGGGACCGCCGCCGTCGTCTCCGCCGACGGCGAGCGATGCGATTACCCCCGTGAGCAGGAGCACCACGATGACATTCGCGAGCACGAGCACGACCGGAAGCGAGTTCGCATTGCGCAGCCGCGTCACGAGATCCATTTGAAGCCCCGAGCAGTCGGCATTTTCCGGACCTTACCGGAACTTTTGCGGTCGAAGCAGGCAGTCATTTGGCTAGGCGGACGCGTCGCGCGCCAGTCGCGCTGCAACCCGCGTCCGCAGCTCGCGCGCCACCGCGTGCTGCTGCCCGGGCCGCGTCGTGAGCGTCGCCCGTATGGTCACGGCGTCGTTCGTGAGGCCGTGCACTCCGTGGACTTCCGGGGGCCCGGTGATCATCTGGGACCACGGCTCGGCTGCAACCATCGCCGAGGCTTCCTCGCTGAGCGCTACCAACGCGGCCTCGACATCCGCGCTCCGGGCAATCGGGACATCCACGAGTGCACGGGAGAACTCCATCGACGCGTTGCCGACGCGCCGTATCTCTCCGTTCGGAACGAACCACACCGTCCCGTCGGCGCTGCGTAACCGGGTGACGCGGAGCGTGACGTCCTCAACCGTCCCGCTTACCTCAGCGCTGAGATCAACGGTGTCGCCGACGCCGTACTGGTCCTCCACGAGGATGAACACACCGGCGAGGAAGTCCTTCACCATGCTCTGCGCTCCGAAGCCGATCGCGACCCCAGCGATCCCGGCGCCGGCAATCAGCGGACCCGGGTTGATGCCGAATTGCCCAAGCGCCATGAGCGCGGCGCAGCCGAGCAGCGTGATCCGCACGAGGTTGGCGAGCACCTCGGCGACGGTGTCCGCCCGCTGATCCGCTCTCGGCGTCACCGCACGCAGCGGCGACCGCCGTTGCGCCGATCGGATCAGTCGCTTGATGCCGCGCGCCGCGAGCCTTCCCGCGATGACAGCGAGAACCACCAGGAGCAGCACGCGCAGCGGACGGACGAGCAGGAACTCGCCGGTCGACGCTTGGAAGTCGGACAGCCCGAGCTTGCGGAAGAGCTCGTAGACGTAGCCGTGATCGGTAGCGGCCATCCACCGAGCCTCGCGCAGCGGGCGCGGGTAGCTTCGCCTTGTGCCCGAACCCTCCTATTTCGTCGAAGCGCTGGCGTCCACCATCGAAGCGACTGGCCAAGTGTGCGCCGGCCTGACCGACGAGCAGTGGGGATGGCCGACCGGCTGCCCCGGCTGGACCGTGAAGGACAGCGTCGTGCACCTCTACGGGCTGGAGCGCGTCCTCGCAGGCGAACCGGAGCCCGAGCACGAGCTCGTCGGCGATTTCCCCCACGTCCGCAGCGAGACCGGCCGCTACATGGAGCGCCAGGTCGACGCTCGTCGCGCGCTCAGCGGCGCACAGGTGCTTGGGGAGTTCAACGAGACGTGGGCGGCCCGCCTCGCGTATCTGCGGTCGTTGGACGCCGAGGGTTTCGCGTCCGAGGCCCCCGGGCCGATGGGATCGAAAGGGCCGCTCGGCAAGTCGTTGCCCATCAGGGTCTTCGACTGCTGGGCGCACGAGCAGGACATCCGCCGCGCCGTCGGTCGGCGGGGCGGTCTCGACACCAGCGCGGCCGCAGTGTCGCTGACAACGTGCAAGCGCGTCGCACCGTCGGCGATCGCGGCCGTTGTACCCGACGGGTCGACCGTGGTGTTCGAGTTGGACGGGCCCAACGGTGGCCAGCTCGCGGCCTCCTACTCCGGAGGCGTGGCGACCGTGCTCGACGGCCCTCCGGACGCCTCGACGGTGGTGCTCGCAATGAGCGACGAGATGTTCGCCTTCTTGTGTTGTGGGCGATGCGACACGCCGCCCGGTGAGGTCAAGATGACCGGCGACACCGCGCTCGGCGAGACGGTCATCGGCGCGCTCGGCTTCACCCCCTGAGCGTTCCGGCGCGATGACAACTTCACGACGGTCGTGGTGGGGATGGGGCTGGGAGGATGCCGCCCTAACCGACGAACAGACGAACAAGCTGGCGGCGTCGGTGCGCGCCCGCTTCGGCGTCCCTATCGAGGTCGCGCCATCACCGCCCCAGCCGGGCGACGACGACATGCCAAGGCCGCGTGTCTCGATTCCCGACGCTCTGAAGGCGTTTTCCTCAGCGGACCCTTACGAACGCGCCCTTCATACGTACGGGCGCTCGTTCCGCGACGTCGTGCGCGGTCTCGAGGGCGACCTGTCTCCTGCGCCGAGCTTCGTCGCCCACCCTCGCGACGAAGCTGACGTGACCGCAGTACTCGACTGGGCGACGTCGAGCGGGACACCGGTGGTCCCGTTCGGCGGCGGCTCTTCGGTATGCGGCGGCGTCGAATTGCCCGGGGCGGTGTCGATGGACCTCACCGCTCTGGACCGCGTGCTTGAAGTCGACCGCACGAGTCGCGCCATCCGCGTGCAGGCGGGCGCGCTCGGTCCAGTCCTTGAAGACCAGCTGCGTCCGCACGGGCTCACGTTGAGGCACTTCCCTCAGAGCTTCGAGTTTTCGACGGTGGGAGGATGGTTGGCGACGCGCAGCGGTGGTCACTACGCCAGCGTGTACACCCACATCGACGACCTCGTCGAGTCGATGCGCGTGCTCACTCCGACCGGGGTCGTCGAGAGCCGGCGCCTGCCGGGATCGGGAGCAGGGCCGTCGCCGGATCGAATGTTCCTCGGCTCTGAAGGCATCCTCGGTGTGATCAGCGAGGCCTGGCTCCGCGTTCAGGATCGCCCGCGCTGGAAGGCGTCGGCGGGCGTCCGGTTCGCGGATTACGCCCGCGGCGTGGAAGCAGTGCGCGCCCTCAGCCAATCCGCGCTCTTTCCGACGAACTGTCGCCTGCTCGACGCCACCGAGGCGGCGACGTCGGCCGGCGTCGAGGACGGCACCGCGTTGCTGGTGCTCGGCTTCGAGTCCGCCGATCATCCAGTCGACACGTGGATCGCGCGGGCCGTGGAGCTGGCTCTCGACCACGGCGGCGCAGTCCCCGACGGGATCGCTTCATCGGGGCCGTCGAGCGCGGACACAACCGATACGGGCGCCGGGCGCGGCGGCGCCGTCGGCGCGTGGCGGAACGCCTTTGTGCGCGCGCCCTACACGCGGGACGCGCTCGTGCGCATGGGCCTGATCGTCGAGACCTTCGAGACCGCGACGACCTGGGACCGCTTTCCGGCGCTGCATGCGGACGTGACCGAAGCTGTCCAGCGGGCACTCAAAGAAGTGTGCGGCGGGATCGGTTGGGTCACGTGTCGCTTCACGCACGTCTACCCCGACGGTCCGGCGCCGTACTTCAGCGTCTTCGCAGCCAGCAAGCGCGGTTCGCAGCTTGCGCAGTGGGCGGAGATCAAGGCGGCTGCGTCAGAGGTGCTAGTCGCTCACGGCGCCACGATCACGCACCACCACGCGGTCGGGCGCGACCATCGGCCGTGGTACGACCGCCAACGTCCGGACGGATTTGCAACCGCGCTCCGCGCCGCGAAGGCATCACTCGATCCTGCCGGCGTCCTCAATCCCGGCGTCCTCATCGACACGTGAGATGAACATGTCACGGCAAGCGTCGAGTCCTTCGATCGCGATGTCGAACGCTGGCCGGTGCGCCTCCCAGCGCTCGCGGGTGAGCGCCAGCCCGATCTGGCGAGTCGAGACTCCGCGCCGAAGCAACCACTCGTCACCGTTCTCCTCATAGCCGAGCGAGCGCGAGACGCCCAAGGAGGGCGCGTTGTCCTCCCACGCCCCGCTCTCGCAGCGCGTCGCTCCCAGCCCGTCGAACATCAGATGCAATATCGCTGCTCGCATCTCCTTGCCGTAGCCGTGCCCTTGGAACCGGCGGCCAAGCCACGATCCAGTCGAGGCCACGCGTCGAAGTGCGAAGTTCTTCGCGCCCGCGCCTTGCACGCCGGCCGGTTGTCCGTCGATCACCACTGCCAGCAGGAGATGCCAGTCGTCAGGCTTCCAGGCCGCCCTCATCTGCCAGAAGTGCTGGAGCGTGTTGCGCTGCTGTTGGGGTGGCGGGACGTCGGTCCATGTGATGGAGAACGGCATGTAGTCCGGATCGTGGATGCCCTGCGCAGCGGCCTCGGCAACACCGCACGCCAGGTCGTCGTCCGCGAAACGCAGCTCGAGGCGCGGGGTGCGCACGACCAGGCCGAACATGGGCCAATGCGTCAGCAGCGAAGGGTTCGCCATCCCTCATCCTGGCGCGCCCGTGGCCTGGCGAGCACGTGCTTTACGATGGACGGGTGCCCCGGGGACGATTGACCGCTTCTTGCGCCGCGCTCGGCGCGCTGGCCTGGCTTGTCGGATCAAATGCCGCCGCGCAGACCGATCCGCCGGTGACGGAGCCGGGAACGCCGAGCACGACGGCCGCTCCGCCCCAACGTCCGCCTACTACGACCACCACGACATCGCCGCCGCGGCCACCAGGATCGACAGCTCCGCCCACGACGGCGCGGCCGCCCGCCCCCAACACGACGACGACGACCACCGCGTCGCGCGGCCCGACGCCGCCGCCGGCGGCCGGACCGACGACCCTCGACCCGACGCTGCTCGGCGGGGCGGTGCAGTCGACTACGACGATCACCGCCGTGGTCCTGGACACGCCGACGGTCACTGCAGGGCCGGCCACAACGCTTCGGGCCCCGACCGTCGCCGCTGATCTGGCGGCCGCCCCGGCGTCAGGTGACAGGGGCGCCCCCACCGGCACGGTCGCGCTCGCCGCACTCGCGTTCCTGGCCGCCGCCGCCGGCACCGCGCTCTACGCCGAGGACCAGCGCAGCCAGCGCTGGCGCCACTTGCGCCGCTAACCCGCGATACGTCCCGGTCGCGCAGGTTTCATCGCTCCACAGCGACGGAAACCTGCGCGACACAGCGGTGCCGCTACTCTGTGGCCTCCCCCGACCGGGGCCAGGGCAATGGCGCTTTTGCTTCATCGAGGAAGCGTCCCGGTCATCGAGTTCGTCTGACCACCCCTGGAGTTTGCATGCCGAACCCTCTGGATCGCGACATCCGATTTCGCGGCGCCGAACGTGACGCGTGCGGCATCGGGTTCGTCGCCGACGCGCACGGCCGCGCTTCACACACGGTCGTGCGGGCGGCGTTGGACGGCCTCGCCAGCGTGGTCCATCGTGGCGCGGTCGCAGCCGACAGCCGCACCGCCGACGGCTCGGGCGTCCTGCTGGCGATCCCTCCGGCAATCTTCGGCGAGGGCCATGGCGTCGCATCGCTTTTCGTGCGTAGCGGCGATCCGCGAGCGACGTTCGAACGCGTTGCGGCCCTCGAGGATCTCAGCGTTGTCGAGTGGCGCACCCCTCCGACCGACGAGGCGGCGCTCGGACGCCAAGCCGTCGACTCGCGCCCGCAACTCCTCCAGGCGGTGCTGGCTTCGAGTTCGCCCAACCACCACGAGCGTGCCGCATTCCGCCTGCGCCGCCGACTGCGCACCGAGCTTCCGGACACCTATGTCGCCAGCTGCTCGTTTCGCACGGTCGTGTACAAGGGGCTCGTCTCGGCGGCACATCTCGGCGACTTCTATCTCGACCTTCGGCGCGAGGACGTCGAGTCGACTTTCGTCGTCTTCCACCAGCGCTTCAGCACCAACACCGCACCCACTTGGGAGCGCGCGCAGCCGTTTCGGACGTTGTGTCACAACGGCGAGATCAACGCGATCTCGGGCAACGCCCGCCGGATGGAAGCGCGCGGCAAGCTCGGCACCGAGGAAGTCGGGCTGGGACCGGAGGAATTGTTTCATCCGGTGCTCGACGCTCGGGACTCCGACTCGGGCCAGCTCGACTCGGCCGTCGAACTGCTCGTCCGCGGCGGCCGCGACATTCGTCACGCGATCGCGATGCTCGTCCCCGAAGCATGGGAGGGGGCGCGCGATCTAGACCCAGAGGTCCGCGGCTTCTATCGGTACCACGCCGCTCTGATGGAACCGTGGGACGGCCCCGCCGGACTGATCTTCACCGACGGTCTCGGAGTCGGTGCGGCGCTCGACCGCAACGGGCTCCGGCCCCTTCGGTACGCGATCTGCGAGGACGGCCTCGTGGTTTGCTGCTCAGAAGCGGGGGCGGTCGACGTGCACGGCCACGGCACGGTGACCCGCGGTCGGCTTGGCCCCGGGCAGATGCTGTTCGTCGACCCGAGCAGAGGCGTTCTGTTCGACGACGACTGCAAGCTGCGCCTCGCCGCTGGGGCGCCCTATGCGCGCTGGGCGGCCGACGGGGTCTGCCCCCTCCCCGGGCACCGGCCCGTCGAGGAGACTCCCGACGCCGAGGAGATCGAAGCTCGCCAGGTTGCGCAGGGTTGGACCGTCGAGGAACTGCGCATGGTCGTGCGGCCGATGGCGGCCGAAGCCAAGGAGCCGGTCTTCTCGATGGGCGACGACGCGCCGTTGCCGTTCCTCGCCACGCGGCCGCGTCCGATCCATCACTTCTTCCGCCAGCGCTTCGCGCAGGTCACCAACCCGCCCATCGACCATCTCCGTGAACGGTCGGTGTTCAGCCTCCGCACGCTGCTTGGCCCACGTCCGCCGATTCTCACCGAGACCGAGGAAGCGGCCCGTCTCGTACGGCTGTCGTCGTTCTTCGCGTTCCCGTCGACCGTCGACCGTCTCCGCAACGAGACACCCTTCAACCTCGCCGAGTTCGACGCCACTTTCGATGTCGCCGACGGTGCGAGCGGCCTGCGCTCGTCGCTTGAGCGTCTGGCCGCCGACGCCGTGGCGGCCAGCGAGGAGGGCGCCGAATTGCTGATCGTCGACAACGGCGGGGTATCAGCAACGCGCGCGGCGATCGGATCGGTGTTCGTCACCGGGGTGATTCACCACGCGCTGGTCGGTGCCGGACGCCGTGACCAAGTGGGGATCGTCGTGGTCGGCGACGACATCCGCGACACCCACCACGTTGCGTGCCTGTTGGCATTCGGCGCCGACGCCATCTGCCCACGACTTGCGCTGATGACGGTTGCCGCCGATGCGGACGCAGCCGATTCCGGCCTCACGTCTCCACAAGCGCAGGAGCACTTCCAGGCCGCGATCGAGGACGGCGTGCTGAAGATCCTGTCGAAGATGGGCATTGCCACCGTCGACAGCTACCGCGGTGCGCAGATCGTGGAAGCAATTGGCCTCGGCGCGGACGTAGTCGAGCTGTGCTTCCCAGGTGTCGTCTCGACGCTTGGCGGCCTCGGATTCGACGAGTTGGGAGCAGATGCGCTGCTCGTCCACGAAGAGGCCGACCTCACGAACCCCGGCTACTACCGAGACCTCAAGGGCGGCACGGAGCATCACACCCACAACAAGGAGGTCGTCGACGCGCTGAATGCGGCGTCAGTGGCGCGCGCCCTCGATGACATGGCTGCGGCACACCTTCTCCAGAAGGCACTGAACGGTGGCGGCGACGAGGCTTACGAAACATTCGCGGCACGGGTGAACGGCCGGCCACCTACGGAGCTACGCGACCTGCTCGATCTCGCGCCTGCCGGCGCGCCGATCTCGGTCGACGAGGTCGAGCCCGCGGCGTCGATCGTGCAGCGGTTCTCGACGGGCGCAATGAGTCACGGATCGCTCTCGCGCGAAGCGCACGAGACTCTCGCTCGCGCGATGAACCTCATCGGTGGCAAGTCCAATTGCGGTGAAGGGGGCGAGGAGCCGTCGCGGTACCGCACGCGCGGCCTGGGCCGCGACGACAAGAACAGCCGGATCAAGCAGATCGCATCCGGACGCTTCGGAGTGACACCCGAGTACTGCGCCTTTGCGGATGAGCTGCAGATCAAGGTGGCGCAGGGCTCGAAGCCGGGCGAGGGGGGCCAGCTGCCCGGCCACAAGGTGAGCGGCGAGATCGCCAAGCTGCGGCACACGCAACCGAACGTGACCCTCATCTCGCCGCCCCCGCACCACGACATCTATTCGATCGAGGACCTGGCGCAGCTGATCTTCGATCTGAAGCAGGTCAACTCCTTCGCCGATGTCTCCGTGAAGCTTGTCGCCGTCGAGGGGGTCGGCACGATCGCCGCCGGCGTCGTCAAGGC
This sequence comes from Acidimicrobiales bacterium, assembly GCA_035536375.1. GTDB lineage: Bacteria > Actinomycetota > Acidimicrobiia > Acidimicrobiales > JACCXE01 > DATLOH01. Next base: position 5,936 of record DATLOH010000016.1, on the reverse strand, counting down.
ACTCGCCGACGTCGTGCAGATCTCAGGCTTCAACGGCGGCACGGGAGCGTCGCCGTTGTCTTCGATCAAGCACGCGGGAATGCCCTGGGAGTTGGGGCTCGCAGAAACACAGGCGGTCCTGATCGAGAACCACCTGCGCAGCCGCGTGCGCGTTCGCGTGGACGGCGGTTTCATGACCGGCCGTGACGTGCTCGTCGCCGCGCTCCTCGGCGCGGACGAGTACAGCTTCGGGACTGCGGCGATGATCGCGGAAGGTTGCATCATGCTGCGCGCCTGTCATCGGGACACGTGCAATGTCGGCGTAGCAACCCAGCGTCCACATCTGCGCGCGAAGTTCGCCGGGACACCGGAGGGCGTCGCCTCGTACTTCATGTTCGTGGCAGAGGAGGTGCGGTCGTTGCTCGCCTCGCTCGGATTGCGCTCGATCGATGAAGCAGTCGGGCGCGTCGAGTGCCTGACGCCCCGCGCTGATGTCTCTGCTCGGGCGGCAGCGGTGGATCTCGGCGCGCTCATCACACCTCCCGAGCAACAAGACGCCGCCCGCCGCTACGAGGCAGGAATCGCGCTACAGCGCCCGCGCAGCGATCTCGGCGACCGCCTGAACGCGGACGCGTACCGCGCCGTTTGGGACGGCGAGCACGTCGAGCTGGCCTACGCGATCGCCAACGCCGACCGGTCGGTCGGCGCCGCGCTCTGCGGCGCGCTCGCACTGGAATTCGGCGAGCAGACGCCGCGCGGGGTGGCACGCGTTCGTTTCGACGGCGAGGCGGGACAGAGCTTTGGCGCCTTCCTCACCGACGGCGTGCACTTCGAGCTCGTCGGCGAAGCGAACGACTACGTCGGCAAGGCGATGGGCGGCGGCCAGATCGTCATCCGTCCACCCGCCGACGACGCCTCGCTGGTCCCTGGTGCCGACGCCCTCGGGCCGGCGCCCGTCCTCGCTGGCAACACCTGCATGTACGGCGCCACCGGCGGGCACCTCTACGTCGCCGGTGTCGCCGGTGAGCGCTTCGCGGTGAGGAACTCCGGAGCGACCGCGGTCGTCGAGGGGGTCGGCGATCACGGTTGCGAGTACATGACCGGCGGCGTCGTCGTCGTCTTGGGCGAAACCGGGCACAACTTCGGAGCGGGAATGACCGGCGGTACCGCCTACGTGTGGGACCCGAACGGCGACCTCCCGGCAAGACTCAACGGCGCGCTGGTCGAGGCGATGCGGCCTGACACTTCGGAGCTCGAGGAGGTCCGCTGGCTGATCGAGCGACACGCGGAGCTCACTGCGTCGATGCGGGCGCGAGCCCTGTTGTCGGATTGGGTGCGAACCGCAGCGCACCTGTGGTACATCGCACCGGTGGACCAGGTGCGGAGACTGGAAGCCGAAGCGGCGTCGAGGGTCGGTGTGAATGCCTGACGAGGAGCAGACGCCGAACACCGAGATCGATGGCTACGCCGCCGGCGCGGTCGCGTGCGCGGCCGGGAGCTTCCTCGTTCCGGTGGTGCTCGCCGTCGCCGCGTTGTTCCTCGCCCGGGCCTATGAGGTTCGTCGCAACGAGACGCTGACCGACAGCGACGCCGTCGACGCACCTGTCGACCAGCGCAACGACACTTTGGTGTGGCTCGCCCGTGTCGGTGCGTGGACAAACCTGGCGCTGACCGTCGGCATCATCATCTTTTTCCTGGTCGGGATCGCTTCGCGCGTGATTGCCTGATCCGGACTATTTGGATTTTTCCCGATTTCCGCTTTGAACGGGTTTAGACCTGCCGATCGGAGGGTATGCCCGATCGCCTCACTTCTCTGCTTTGCCGTATCGGAGGCGTCGCCGGCCTCGTCATTCTGTGGCTTCTGATCTTCGCCCCGCAGGCTTCCGCCGATAATCACCGCTGCCTGCTCTGCCCTCCGCCGACGACAACGCCACCACCCGAGAGCCCGCCGACTACCAGCCCGCCGCCGCCGCCCTCCGAGCCCCCTCCGAACGACCCCGGGCAGAGCCCGCCTGTCGCCGGCGCCGCATACGACGTCCCCGGCGGGCCCGCCCGGATGCTCGAGCTCATCAACGCCGAGCGGGCCAAGGTCGGTGCCGCTCCGCTCGCCGTGCACGAGCGGGCCCGACAAATCGCCGCATCGTGGTCGCGGGAGATGCTCAAGGACCGCTACATCAGCCACAACGACGAGTACTTCTCGGCCAAGACACGGCGCGAGCTGGGGGCCACCGCCCTGGGTGAGAACGTCGCGATGGATAGCCGCGTCGACGACGCCCACGAAAACCTCATGAACAGCCCCGGCCACCGCGCCAACATTCTCGACAAGCGCTTCAACGGCGTCGGGATCGGCGTCGTCACCGACAATCTCGGCGTGCTGTACATCACTCAGGACTTCCTTGCGACGTCTCGCATCGTGGGCCCGAGTGCGCCTGCACCTGTTCGCACCGTCGCTCCCGCACCCCGACCGAAGCCGCCGGTCGCGAGAGTGGCACTGAAACCCCGAGTGCCAGCCGTCAAGAAGGCGGCAGCTCCGGTGCCCAGCAGTTCCCCGACCACCGTGCCGACCGTTCTGTTCACGGACGCTCCGCCGTCGCCGTACCCCGATGTGGCCACGATCGCAACGACACCCGTGACGCACCAGCCCGCCGGTGGGATGGGGGCGCTACCGCTTGTCGCCGGCGCCGCACTCGTCGCCATCGTGGCGGCGCTCGGCATGGCGCCGAGCAGTCGGCGGATGTTCCAGGAACTGCTCGTCAGTGGACCAGCCTCAAGCCCGACGGCGACATGGACTCGCCTTCTTCACTCGCTAGCTCAACGACGAACTCACTCCGGTGAGCGGGGAAGACGTGCTCGGCGACCAGTAGCGGTCGACGATCACAGTCGTAAGTGACGCGCTCGCAGCGCAAAATCGGCGAGCCCACCGGAACCTCCAGTACCGCAGCATCTGCCGCGCTGGCCGCAGCTGCGCCGATGGTCTGCGTTGCGCCGCCTACCTTGACCGGCAGCAGTTCGTAGAACGAGTGAGCCTCTACGTCGTCACGCGAGAGGCCGCGCCCGAACGCCTCTGGCGCCCAGACCGTCACCCTCGCAAACGGTTCACCGTTGGCCAGATTCACGCGCCGCACCCGCAGCACGTCACCCGCACCGAGATGCAAGCGGACGCGGCGGGGCGCGGCGACGAACCCGAATTCGAGGATCCGGCGGGCCGGCTCTGCGCCCAGTGCTTCAAGTTGCGATTCGATTGTGCCGAGCCGGCCAAGTGTCTGGCGAAGGGGATCGACAGCGACGAACCAGCCGAACCCCTGGCGAGCGTCGAGGAGACCGTCGGCGCGCAATTGCTCCAACGCCTTGCGCACCGTCACGCGGCTGACGCCGTAGGCGCGCGAGAGCTCGGCCTCGCTCGGCACGAGGCGGCCGGCGCGGAACTCGCCGGCCGTGACCCGGGCCTGCAGATCGTCGGCAATCATCCGGTAGCGGAGTTCGCGCACCGCTTGTATGCTACTTGTATTATTCGATCGAGCGGTACGACGAGGAGCGGGGCCCATGACTGTCGAAGCGGGAACACCGATTGAGCTCATCGACGAGGTGTACGGGCGCCTCGAGGAGCGAGTTGCCCTGGCCCGCCGTCGGCTAGGCCGGCCGCTCTCGCTGGCGGAGAAGATCCTCGTGAACCATCTGGCCGACCCGGAAAACCAGGACCTCACCCGCGGCGTCGCCTATGCCGAGCTGTGCCCCGATCGGGTGGCGATGCAAGACGCGACTGCGCAAATGGCCCTGCTTCAGTTCATGACCGCCGGCCTTCCCGAGGTCGCGGTGCCGTCGACCGTGCATTGCGACCACCTCATCCAGGCTCGCGTCGGCGCCGCTACCGATCTCGCGGTCTCGATCGACGCCAACGCTGAGGTGTACGACTTCCTTCGCACCGTCTCCGAGCGTTACGGCATCGGGTTCTGGAAGCCGGGCTCGGGCATCATCCATCAGGTCGTGCTGGAGCAGTACGCCTTTCCCGGCGGGATGATGATCGGCACCGACAGCCACACGCCGAACGCTGGCGGCCTGGGCATGGTGGCCATCGGGGTCGGCGGCGCCGACGCCGTTGATGTCATGGTGGGGTCCACGTTCGGCGTGCGCTGGCCGAAGGTGATCGGCGTCCATCTCACGGGCGAGCTGTCCGGGTGGGCGTCGCCGAAAGACGTCATTCTCAAAGTGGCGGAGATCCTCACGGTGTCGGGCGGCACTGGCGCGATCGTCGAGTACTTCGGCCCAGGCGCGGGATCGATTAGCGCGACCGGCCGGGCGACGATCTGCAACATGGGCGCCGAGATCGGCGCGACCACGTCGTTGTTCTCCTACGACGACCGCGCCGCCGCGTATTTGAAGGCCACCGGAAGAGAAGCCCAAGCCGACGCCGCCGACCGCGTCCGCGAGCATCTCCGCACCGACGACGATGCGTTCGCCAACGCCGCAGATGTGTTCGACCAGATCGTCGAGATCGATCTATCGACGCTCGAGCCGCAACTCAACGGTCCGCACACTCCTGACCTCGCGCATCCGGTTTCACGCATGGGCGACGACGCCCGCGCCGCCGGCTGGCCACTCGAGATCAGCTCGGCGTTGATCGGAAGTTGCACGAACTCGAGCTACGAGGACATCACCCGCACTGCGAGCATCGCCCGCCAGGCGGCAGCCGCCGGACTTCGGGTCAAGACACCCCTACTCGTGACTCCCGGTTCGGAGCGGGTGCGGGCCACGATCGAACGCGACGGACTGCTTGCAGATCTCGAGGCCATCGGCGCGACCGTGCTCGCGAACGCGTGCGGGCCCTGCATCGGCCAATGGAAGCGCGATGACGTGAGCCCCGAGGACGTCAACGTCATCGTCACGAGCTACAACCGCAACTTCCCGAAGCGCAACGACGGCTCGGCGAACACGCTGTGCTTCGTGACATCGCCGGAGACGGTCATGGCGTACGCGCTCTCCGGGACACTCGACTTCGATCCGCGGTCGCAACCGATCGACGGCGTGATTCTGGCCGAGCCCGTCGGTGAAGAATTGCCCGCGCGCGGGTTCGAGTCCGGGGAGGCGGGCTTCATCGCACCGCCGAAAGACCGCTCGACGGTCGAGGTCGTCGTCCGGCCCGACAGCGACCGACTACAGCTGCTCGAGCCGTTCGCAGCCTGGGACGGCCAGGATTTCGTCGAGCTGCCGATCCTGCTCAAGGCGCAGGGCAAGTGCACCACCGACCACATCTCCGCCGCGGGACCCTGGCTCAAGTACCGCGGGCACCTCGAGAACATCAGCGGCAACCTCTTCCTAGGCGCAGTCAACGCCTACACCGGCGCCGCCGGCGAAGGCCGCAGCTTCCTCGACGGCTCGACGCAGCCGTTCCCGGAGATCGCGAAAGCGGCGAGCGAGGCGGGACGGTCATGGGTAGCCGTGGGCGACCAGAACTGGGGCGAGGGATCCAGCCGCGAGCACGCGGCAATGGAGCCGCGCTTCCGTGGCTGCAAGGCGATCATCGTCCGGTCGTTCGCCCGCATCCACGAGACGAACCTCAAGAAGCAGGGCGTGCTGCCGCTGACCTTCGAGGATCCGTCGGTGTACGACCGGGTGCGGGAGGACGACTCCATCTCGGTCGTCGGGCTCGCCGACCTCAAACCCGACACGCCTGTGCGCGGCGTGCTCCACCACACCGATGGGACCACCGAGGACTTCACCGGACTCCACACCATGTCGCCCGAGCACATCGATTGGTTCCGCGCCGGAGGGGCACTGAACCTCATTCGTTCTCGCTTCGCGTAATCGCCCTCGCTGACGCTCGGGCGAGCTGGTTCGCCGCCTGCGGCGGCGAGCGGTGCACGCTGAGCTCGCGTGCCGTAGACCGGCGGATCCGGCCGACTGCTCGGATGTGCACCTCATCGGGACGCCGGACGGGGTGAGGGGGTTGAGGGGAGGTT
>DATLOH010000015.1:0-6112 GCA_035536375.1 Acidimicrobiales bacterium | reverse complement strand
GGAGAACGCGGCCGCTCGCGCCCACAACCGCTTCGCGACGAAATTCGTGCAGCGCGATTGGGAGAGCGTCGCAACTGTCTTCACTGAAGACAGCGTGTACGACGATCGGCGTCGGGTGCTCGGTGGTATCTACCGAGGGCGCGGCGATGTGGTGGCCATGGCCAAGGGCGTTGCCGACATCGGCGTGTCCGACTTCGTCACGAACGTCCTCGCAACACGCGGAGACCGATTGTGCCTGCGCCGCACGCGGTTGGTCGGGCGCGATCGTCGGCCGGAGGCGTTCCACACCGATCTCCTGCAAGTGTTCGAGGTAGACGCAAGCGGGCGGATCGCCCTCTGGGTCACCTTCGATCTCGACCAACTCGACGCCGCGTACGCCGAGCTCGAAGCCCGCTACGTCGCGGACGAGGCCGCCCCGCACACCGGAGCGTGGCAGCTCGTCGTCGACAACAACGCCGCCTTGAGCCGGCGGAAGTTCGCGCCGGTGACATCCGACTTCGAGTTCGTCGACCATCGGCGGGGGGGAGCTTCGATCGGCACCGGTCAGGTCACCGCGTACATGCGCGCCACGTTCGAGGACACGCCCGACGCTCAGTACCGGACGACCGCTGTTCACGCGCTCGCTGACCACGGAGCAGTCGTCTGCGTCAGCGTCGAGGGCACGAGCCAGCACGGGTTCGAGGCGGTTTGGTCGTTGTTGAACGTGATCATCGTGCGCGACGGCCGGATCGCGCGCATCGAGTTTTTCGCCGATGACGATCTCGACGCTGCGCGGGCCAGGTTCGAGCAGCTGGCGCCGAGCCACGTCGCGCTCGAGAACGCTGCGACACGGGTGGTGCGTCGCTTGCAGAGCGCGGTCAACCGGGCTTCATGGGATGACATGGAGTCGCTCCTCGCGTCCGACTTCACGCAGGAGGACCGGCGACGTGACCGCCTCGGTCTCCCCGTCGTGTCGCGGCGCGCCTATCTCGCCGGCGCGCAGGCGTCGGAGGCCATTGGCCTAACCCATGTCGAGGGGATGGTTCTGGCAACGCGCGGTGATCGCCTCGCCCTCGTTCAACAGGTCCTCCGCGGTGCGGACGATCGCCCGGACGCGTCGCGGTGGGAGTGGCTGTGCATAGGCGGCGTCGACGGCGCGGGACTCTGTGCAATCAGCATCTGGTTCGACCCCGATGATTTCGACGCCGCGTTGGCCGAACTCGAAGCGCTATACATCGCCGGCGAGGCCTCCGCGCACGCCGAAGTGTGGCGCCTTGTCACGGACGTATACGCCTCGTACAACCGCCACGAGTTCCCGGCAGTAGCACCAGGGTTCGCCAGCGTTGACCATCGACGTGCGTCGTTTGCGCCGGGGGAGCTGGCGGCCGACCTCCAAGGATTGTTCGAACTCGTCCCCGACATTCGATTTCGGATCACGGCTGTGCACGCGCTCGACGAACACGGGGCGGTGATCACCAGCACTGCCGAGGGCAGGAGCGCGGACGGGTTCGACGCGCGTTGGGCGAACGTACATGTAATCACCGTGCGCGACGGTCAGGTCGCGGGCATGGAGATGTACCCCGACGACCAGATTGACGCTGCGGTCGCCCGCTTCGCCCAACTGGCGCAGAGCCAACCCGCGCTCGCGAACGCAGCCACGCGCACCATCGAGCGCATGCACGCGGCCTTCAACGGCGACCGGTGGGACGACGACGCCGACTGGCTGGCGGCCGACTTCACGCAGGAGGACCGACGACGCGACCGACTGGGCCTGCCGGTCGTGTCCCGCCGCGCGTTCGTCGCTGGGGCGCGCGCCTGGCGTGAGCTTCCCGCGCTCATTCCCCACGTCGATGGGACGGCCTTGGCGATACGCGGCGACCGCCTCACGCTCGGCCTTGATTCGGTTGGCGGCAACGATGATCAGCCCGGTGCCCCGCGCTGGGAGTACTTGTTCGTTTTCGGCGTCGATGACCACGGACGTTGCAACTCCCAGGTCTGGTTCGACCCGGACGACCTCGACGCCGCCTATGCCGAGCTCGACGCGCGTTACCTGGCCGGCGAGGCCGCGCCGTTCGCCGAGACATGGGCGACCATGGTCGAAATCTTCGCGGCCTACAACGCCCGCGATAGCGCACGCTTCCGTGGGTTGCTCTCCGATGACATTGTGGACGTGGACCATCGCCCCGCGTCGCTCGGGTTCACCAAGGGAATGTGGTCGCTCGTCCCCGACATCGCCTTCCGGGTCGTCTCTGTCCCCGCGCTCGCTTCGCACGGAGCGGTCATGCAGGTTGCCGGCACCGGAACATCCACGAGCGGCATGGCAGCGGAGTGGTCCCTCGTCCAACTCGCTCTGGTTGAGTCCGGCCTCGTGACCCGGGTCGAGATCTTCCCCGACGATCAGCTCGACGCCGCGTTGGCTCGCCTCGCGGAGCTCGACGCCGACGCCCCCGTCTAGGCCAGCCCGGCCACCAGGGGGAGCACGCGGTAGGGGATCTGGTCGGTCATTGCGATGACCGTCGACGTGCGCACGATGCCGCGCACCTCGAGCATGCGGTTCACGACCTCTTGCAGGTGGCTGTTGGAGCGGGCGACGACCCGACAGTGGAGGTCGCCCGGCCCGGTGGTCGCTTGGGCTTCGAGCACCTCCGGAATGTCGCGGAGGTGGGCGACCACATCGTCGAGGCGACCCTGCGCAATCTCGAGCGTCGTGAACGCGAGCACGTCGTAGCCGATGGCGCGCAGGTCGAGGTCGGGACCGAAGCCGGTGATCGCGCCGCGGCCGACGAGCTTGTCGAGCCTCGCTTGGACGGTTCCACGCGCGACGCCGAGCCGTCGCGACAGTTCGAGCACACCGCTGCGCGGGGACGCGGCCATGGCGGAGATCAGCCGCCGGTCGAGCGGGTCCAACTCCAGGCTGGGCAACATGCACACATCGTACGGCTTGCAAGCGCGAGAAGTGGGCAGATTGCTGGCTAAAAACCCGAAGTCTTGCCCTGATCGACCATGTGGCGCACCCTGTCATGAACATCTTGTTCGCCAAATGGGAGGGACCCACGTAATGACACTGACCCACGACGCTGCTCCGGCCGCGAAGAGCGAGGACCTGGCGGCTTTCACCGCCGAGATCGATGCCCTGGTCAACAGCCACCCCGTCGTAACCGACAACGCGTACTCGCGGTGGTTCGCGAAGGGTGACGCGACGGCCGACGAGGTCCGCCACCTCACCGTGCAGTTCAGCGTGTTCAGTCATTTGTTCGTGGAGGCGCAGCTGCGCAAGGTCATCAACGCCGCGGACGTCGACAGCTACCGCGCCGGCAAAGAGATCCTGATGAACGAGCTCGGCGTCGTGTTCAAGCCCGCAACTGCGGATGCCGGCGCCGCGGAAGGCGTCGACCCCGACCTGGTGTCGACCGAGGGCACGGTCGACGGCGGCCGCTTCAAGTTCGCCGCCGCGCACTTCGAGTGGCTGATTCGTTTCGCCAAGCCGCTCGGCCTCGGCTTCGCCGACATGGGCAAGCGCCGCCACGGCACCGACCCCACACTGTTCTTCTGCGACGAGCTGCTGCGCATCTACGGCTCGGAGGACGCGTCGGAGGCCGAAGGTGCGAGCTACGCAGTCGAGCATTGGGCCGCAGCTGGGTTCTGGAAGGAGCTGATCGCCGGGCTCACCGCGTTCAAGGAGCGAGAGTGCGCGGATCTGCCGCTGGCGTTCTGGACCTGGCACGACAAGGTCGAGGACCAGCACGCCGCGCACACGACCGACGAGTTGGCCGATGCATTCCACACGCCCGGCTTCGACCGCGACACGTTTCTCAAGGCCGCGGCCGAGATGCTCGACGGCGTGAAGGCGTTCTGGGACGGCCTCGAAGCCGACCGGCTCGCCGGCCGGACGTCGAAGTAGTCCCCATGGTTGCCACGCACACGAACCTCCGCACGCCCGCGCCGACGACGTACTTCGCCGGATGGGACCACCTCGAGTTCTGGGTCGGAAACGCTCGCCAGGCCGCCGGCTTCTTGTCGTCCGCATTCGGATTCACGATCGCCGCCTACGCCGGTCCCGAGACCGGCGTCACCGATCGCTGCTCGTGGTTGCTCCAGCAGGGCGACATCCGCCTCGTCGTCTCCGGCGCGCTGAACGGCACCTCCGCAATCGCCACGCACCAGCGCGCCCACGGCGACGGCGTGCGCGACCTTGCTATCCGGGTCACCGATGTTGAAGGTGCCTACGCAGCTGCGCTCGAGCGCGGGGCGGTCGGCCTGCGCGCGCCGTGGAGTGAGTCGGATGACTTCGGCACGGTCGTGCGCGCGACCATCGCCACCTACGGCGACACGCAGCACACGTTCGTCGGCCGTGACGGTTACAAGGGCGTGTTCCTGCCCGGCTTCGACGACGACAACCTGCCGCCGGTACCGGCGGGTCCGCCGGTAGGCCTCGGGCGCATCGATCACGTGGTCGGCAACGTGGAGAAGGGCCAGCTCAAGAGCTGGGTCGACTTCTACGGCGAGGTGCTCGGCTTCGACGAGCTCGTCCACTTCGACGACGCGCAGATCACCACCGAGTACTCCGCGCTGATGTCGACGGTGGTGTGGGACGGGTCGAAGGTCGTGCTGCCGATCAACGAGCCTGCCGACGGCAAGAAGAAGAGCCAGATCCAGGAGTACCTCGATTTCTACGGCTGCCCGGGCGTTCAGCACATTGCGATGCGCACCGAGGACATCGTCCAAGCGGTCAGCGCGCTGCGCGAGCGCGGCGTGCGCTTCCTGCGCGTGCCCGACTCGTATTACGCAGACGCCAAGGAGCGCATGGCCGGCATCGACCTGCCATGGGGCGACCTCGAGCGCCTCGGCATCCTCGTCGACCGCGACCACGACGGCCACCTGCTCCAGGTCTTCACCGAGACCGTGACCGACCGGCCGACCGTGTTCTTCGAGATCATCCAGCGCGAAGGCGCCAAGGGTTTTGGCGAAGGCAACTTCAAGGCGCTCTTCGAAGCCATCGAGCGCGAACAGGACCGCCGCGGCAACCTTTAGCGCAGGGGATCTGCCACACCCCCTGAGTTAGATGGCGGCATGTCCGTCGCCCACAACGCGCTCCGCCGACTCGACCCCTGCTCGCCATTCGCTGGCCCAACCCCCGGTCGCCCGCGGTTCTCGGCAGGGTTCGGCTCGAATATCGAGCCAAACCCTGCCGAGAACGCGTTGATGGCCTTGGCCGCGACGCAGCACGGGTTGTTCCTCACGGCCCAGGCATGCAAGTTGGGCGTCACAAAGGCCCAACTCGAGACCGGGCAGCGGCGGGGGCGCTGGGCCAACTATCGGTACCGCGGCGTGCGGGGGATCGCTGGCATCGGCGATTGGCCTGCTCGTGCCCTCATGGCCGGGGTGTTGGCGACGTGGCCGGATTCGTACGCCTCGCACCGGGCGGGCGGGTGGCTGTGGGCGCTTCGGAGCGAGCTCTGGGTGCCCGAAGTGTCGGTGATCCGCGGACGCGCTCCGTCGCTGCCCGGTCTGATCGTTCACCGATCGAGTGACCTCGATCGAACCCACCTCACGAAACGCCTCGGGATCCCGACCACATCACCGCTGCGAGTGATGGTCGATGCTGGCGCGGTCATGCCCGAACGTGACGTGCGCGACATGCTCGACCGCGGGCGCGCCCTCAAGCTGTTCACACCCATGGCCGTACTCGCCGAGCTTGAGCGGGTGGCGCGCAAGGGACGGTCGGGTGTCGGCCCGCTCCGGCGCATCCTCGACGAGGTTGGTGTAACCGGCAGCCACGCGCCGAGCGTTCTCGAGGCGAAGATGCGTCGGATCATCGAGCGCGCAGGGTTGCCGGACCCGATCTGCGAGATGATCGCGGGTCCCCACGGCGAGTACCGGCTCGACTTCCCGTTCCCGGACGCGCTGCTCGATGTCGAGGTCGACGGATGGACGGTCCACTCGTCGTTCGACGCCTCGCATCTCGATAAAACGCGCCAGAACAAGCTGACCCGCGAGGGCTACGGCTTCCTCCGCTACGACTGGACCCACGTCACCTGCGAAGCGGATGCGACTGTTCGCGAGATCCGCGCCGTGTACTTCCGGCGTCTAGCGCTGTTCTCGGCAGGGTTCGGCTCGAATATCGAGCCGAACC
>DATLOH010000014.1:0-2832 GCA_035536375.1 Acidimicrobiales bacterium | reverse complement strand
ACCCTGACACCCCGGCACGTGTCATCGTGCGGCGTTCCGACAGGGCAATGTACGCAGCAAAGGCGCTCGGCGGCGCAACGTCGCAGGTTCACCTCGCAGGTGACGACGAGGACGACGATCGGCTCACCGACGCCATCTAGCTGTAGTTCCCAAGAACGTTGGTCAGTCGGCGAGTAGCCGGCTGGCGGGCGTCTTGTGACCGAGGGCGCCGTGGGGGCGTTGTTCGTTGTAGTAGCGCAGCCATGGTCGCAGAGCTTGGGTCCGATGGTGTGAGTTTCGGTAGGTGGCGGCGTAGGCCCACTCGCGCAACATGGTCTGGATGAACCGCTCGGCCTTGCCGTTGGTGCGCGGCCGGTATGGGCGAGTGCGGATGTGTTCGATGCCGCGGGCGGCGCAGAAGGCGGCCCAGGCGCGCGAGCGGTAGGGGCTGCCGTTGTCGGTGATGACCTCGCGGACGGTCACGCCGCGTTCAGCGAACCAGGCGATGGCACGCTCGAGGAACCCGACGGTGGTGACGGCGAGCTCGTTGGGGAGGACCTCGACGTAGGCGAGCCGGGTGGCGTCGTCGACGCACACGTTGACCGCTTCCCAGCCGGCGCCATTGCTACGCCGCCCCGGCCCCTGACCGAGGACTCGTTTGCCGGGCTGGCGGAAGCGTCCGAGCTTCTTGACGTCGAGATGGATGAGGTCGCCGGCGTGGCGGCGGCAGTAACGGTTGGGGGGCTCGGGCGGGCCGAGCTTCGACAGGCGGTTCAGGCCGATCCGGGCGAGGACAGCGCACACCGTCGAGACGGGCAGGCCGAGAGTGGCGGCGATGCGGGTGCTGGTGAAGCGCAGCCGGCGGAGCCGTTCGATCTCGGCCTCGACGGACGCCGGCGTGCGTGCCGGGCGGCACCGCGGCGCCGATGACCGGTCCAGCATCGACTCGCCGGCATCGTGTCGAGCCAGCCATCGATAGGCGCTGCGTTCCGAACACCCCGCAGCCTCGGCCGCGTCCGCGACCGTCCAACCTTCTTCGCGGACCCGTTCGCACAGCAGAGCTCGCTGGAACGGGGTCAGTCGGGCGTTAGCGTGAAGTTGCATCGGGCTCCTTGCGGTGAGGGTGGGTCGCACCCCCAATCCTCAAGGAGCCCGTTCTGACGAACGTGGATGGGAACTACATCTAGCGCATGATCGCCCGGCCGGCGGCAGTCGTTCGACGACGCCGGATGCCGACTCCTGAACGCGAGTTCCACCGTCCCTCAGTTGGCGATCAGCCGTGCGATCAGCTCCGCGCTGTCGCGCACGAGTCCTCCCATTCCGAACTCGCGCGCGGTGGCCGCTGAGTGCTCGGCCACCGCGCGGGCTCGGTCGTAGTCGTCGTGGTGGCCGCGGTCGACCAGCATGCGGGCGTACCAGTACTGGGTGCGGGCAATCAGTGGTGGCGCCTTCAGCCGCTCATCGATGACGAGCGCGGCGTCAAAGTGCGACTCGGCCTCGTCGTGCCGACCGAGGACGCTCAGCGCCATGGCGCGATATCGGTCGGTGGGACCGAGACAGACCGCTGGTGCGATTGGTGCGAGCGTCAGTGCTTGGAACGGTTCGAGCACACTCAGCGCGAGCAGTGCCAAGCGGCGGTCACGCGTGCGCGCCAGGTACTCGCCGAGCATGGCGATGGCCACTGGGCGCATGATGTCGTAGGGCAACGACTCGTCGTCAACGAATGCCGCGACCAGCTCGTCCGCCCGCGCATGCTCCGCGTTTTCGATGAGCGCGACCGCCAACGCCAACCGCACTGCGGCGAGCGGGTTGGTCGCCACCGACGATTCGAGGAGCGGCAGAAGCTCGGCGATGCGGCCCTGTTCGAGGCGAATGAGCATCATGTGGAGCGCATAGCCCGCCAGGAAGTTCCCCCAGCCGCCGGCGTCGGCTGAGGCTCGAGCGCGGACCAAGAGGTCGTTGGCGATGTCCTCTGCGTCGGCAAAGCGGCCGTCGAGCATCGCTATCATCACCGCCCTCTGGAGGCTCATCAGTTGCTGAGCTACAGGCAGTGAACGCGGCGCTCCGGCTGCCATCAACGCGAGTTCATTCTCGAACGCGGCGCGTTCACCGTGGTGCAGGTGCCATATGAAGCGGCCGCCGTGGAGGACGAATGTCCAGTACGGGCCATCGGCCATCGCCTGTGCGAGCGCCGCGTCCGAGAGGAACGCATCGAGTCGGAGAAGTTGGCCCGTGGCGAGCCCCGCGTAGGCGATGGCTCCGAGGGCGACGAGCGACGTGTGGAAATCGGGACTCGAGACCAGCGGTTCGGCGTACCGGCGAGCAACGTCGTTCGCCTCGCTGCCGCATCCTCCGACGATCAAGTGCTGGCATAGGGCGAAGGTGATTTCGGCCCGAGCAGGTTCGAGGCTGTTGCCCAGTTCGTTGAGTACGGAGATTGCGGCCTCGACATACTGGCGGTGGACCTCGCCGACCGCGAGCGACAGCGGCAAGGCAACCGCGCGCGCCGCGAGCTGGATGTCTCCCAAGGCGTTGGCGGCGGCGACGGCATCCATGATGGAGCGAGCCTTTGCCGCTCCGTCGAGACCGTCGGTGAAGCGGGCATGGAAGTAGAGCCCCCGCGCCCGAAGCTCCGGCAACGCACCCGGCTCCTCGAGGTTGAGCAGCTCGGCGGCCCGCGCCGCCAAGGCCCGGGCCTCTTCCCAGCCCAACTCGCCGACCGCGTTCTCGGCGGCACGGAACAGCCAGTCCACAGCCGTGCTGACGTCGCCCGGCCGCGCCGCCTCGGCGTAATGATGCGCGATGGTGACGGCGTTGGCGTTTGCGTGTTCGAGTCGATCAGCGAGGGCGCGA
>DATLOH010000013.1:0-4709 GCA_035536375.1 Acidimicrobiales bacterium | reverse complement strand
CGCGATCGAAACTCGTGGCGGCTCACGCTCGGCGAGGTGGCCACCGTGGAGATGCTCGAAACGCAGCTCATCAACGCGGTCGCGCCGTTCGTGCTGAACGCCCGGCTGAAGCCGCTGATGCTTCGCACGCAGGACCGCGACAAGCACATCGTGAACGTGTCGGCGGTGGAGGGGCAGTTCTACCGGCGCTTCAAGACCACTAAGCATCCGCACACGAACATGGCCAAGGCGGCGCTCAACATGATGACGCGTACCTCGGCGGCCGACTACCACGCCGATGGCATCCACATGAACAGCGTTGACACCGGATGGGTGAGCGACGAGGACCCGGTCGAGATCGCCCGTTCGAAGACGGCCGAGCATCGCTTCCACCCACCGCTCGACATCGTCGACGGCGCCGCACGCATCGTCGATCCGATCATCGCCGGGGTCAACACTGGCCACCACGTGTACGGGCAGTTCCTCAAGGACTACGAGCCCACGGACTGGTGAGGCGTCTTTAATGCCGATCTTCTCGGACCGCCGCAACCCTGCGCTCATCCTCACCGAGTTGCCGCGCGCCGCAGGCGAATTTGCCGCCGCGGTCGCAGTGTCACCGCTGCTGGCGCGACTTCCGAAAGGCGATGGCCACCACGTGGTCGTGCTGCCGGGGCTCGCGGCGTCCGACACGTCGACGCGCTACCTGCGGCGGTTCCTGCGCGGGCTCGGCTACCACGTGCACGGATGGCGCGTCGGTCGGAACATGGGGCCGACCGAGTTCGTCCTCGGCGGCCTCCGCGACCGCATGACCGCCCTGCGCACCGCGCACGGCGAGCCGATGTCGCTGGTCGGGTGGAGTCTCGGTGGCATCTACGCCCGACGCATCGCTACAGCGGCACCCGAGCACACCCGGATGGTGATCACGCTGGGCAGTCCGTTCCGGATGACCGCCCAGGACGGCGCGCTGCGCGTGCCGGTGACGAACGTGTACACCCGAGGCGACGGCATCGTGCCGTGGCGGACCTGTCTCGACGACCCCGGGCCCGAGCGCGAGAACGTCGAAGTGCGCGGGAGTCATTGCGGGCTCGGGCACAACCCGGCTGCGCTGGTCGTGATCGCCGACCGACTGGCGCAACCTCCGGGCTCGTGGCGTCGCTTCAATCCTCCGCGGGGTACGAGTCGGCTCTATCCCGCGCGCGATTGACTGTCGCCTGCTTCGCCGGGTGGGGTCGCCACCCAGCCGCGCCGCTGAAGCTCGTCAGCCAGCAGCTGAGCGGGCGCCGCTGACAACACGCGGGCGCGTTCGTCGTCGATGCGCGCAGCGGCCGCCGATGACTCGAAGGACAACGCCGGCTGTTCGTCCGCAGAGTCACCGCCGTTCACGAGCTGGTCGATCAGGGCCGAGGCCTCGGTGCGTGTGAACTTCCCCGACGATTGGCGCTGTGTCAGGCCGAGTGGCCGCCGTGCGTCACGGAAGCTGTCGTGGCCCGCCTTGCGTACCAGCGCGAGGAGGTAATCGATCTGTTTGGTCGACGCGGGCGGACCCGAGGACTGGCCGAAACTCATCGGCTCATCTTGCCTGCGGGGTGTGGCGCGGTCGCGGCACGGGGCGCGAGCTCAATGGCTCACTCGTGATGGCGGTACCGTGCGGAGATGCGCCGCACCGCCTGTTTGCTCAGCCTGTCGCTGCTGCTCCTCGGTGCCTGTGGCGACGACGCCGACGACGCGGCTACGCCCGCCGCCGAGACGACCTCCAGCTCAACCTCGACCTCGATCTCGACCACGACGTCGACAACGGTTGTGTCCCCGGTGCCATCGACGACTGCGGTGGCGGCGTCGACTCAGAAGTGCAAGACGGTCGGCTTCAGCCCGAACAGCGAGGATGCGGCCAGCGACGTGACCGCCCGAGGCCTTTCGTGCGCCGAAGCGGAGCGGTTCGTCGAGATCGCCGGGCGACGCACGAGTTCGGGCGGCCCCGACCGGGTTTCGGTGGAGGGTTACACGTGTCAACGCACCCGCTACGAAGACGAGCCGCTGCCTCGGTCGTACTACTCGTGCACGAGCGGCTCGAAGACCGTCACCTTCGTGCGCAGCTGACGTGGCAGAACTCTCACAGCTGCTCGAGGCGAACAAGGCCTATGCCGCAACCTACGCGCACGGCGACGCCGAAGCGCGGCCGCGACGCCGCCTGGCCGTGGTCACTTGCATGGACACGCGCATCGACGTGCTGGCGGCTCTGGGCCTGCGTATCGGCGACGCGCACATCCTCCGCAACGTCGGCGGCCGTGTCACCGACGACGTTCTGCGGAGCCTCGCGCTGTCCACACATGTGCTCGGGGTCAACACGCTGGTCGTGATGCAGCACACGAAGTGCGGGCTCGCCGGTGTCACCGACGACGAACTCCGCTCGCTTACCGGTGCGGAGCTTCGTTTCTTGCCGATCAACGACCACACCGTCACCCTGCGCGAGGACGTTGACCTTGTCGCTGCGACGAGCTTCCTCACGCCGCTCGACGCCGTAGCCGGATTTGTCTACGACGTCGAGAACGGCGGAGTGGAGGAGGTCGTTCGCTGGGAACGACCGGCTAATTCCGGGTGAGAGCTACTTCCGGGTGATGGCGTCCTTGACGTCGCCGACGGCGTCCTTGACCTTCTCGCCGACGTCCTTGACGGAAGCCTTGGCCTGATCTGACTTGCCCTTGGCCTCAAGGTCATCGTTGTTGGTGGCGTCGCCAATCGCTTCCTTGGCCTTGCCCTTGAGATCCTGCGCCTTGTTCGAAAGCTTGTCGTCGGTGCCCATGATGTTCTCCTTTGTCGCAAATGGTCGTTCCGCGTTCGCGCGGTGACGCCAGGGCATACCCACATTTCGCGCGCGCCAGTCGGTCACCGCTGTGCGCTGCTGCTTGGGCGCAGACGCGAAGAAGCCCCCGCCGGAGCGGGGGCTTCTCCATGAAACGAGGTGAAACTAGAAGATGATGGTGTCGCCACCGTCGCCGGTGCAGGAGTCGTCGGCGCGCTGCAGGCCGGCTTCGCCGTTGCTCTCCTCGTAGATCCACACGCCACCGTGGGCGTTCTCGGGGTTGTCGACTACGACGTAGGCGACGCCGGCACCGTCGACGACGGTCGAGTCACACGCGTGGTCGGCGGCTGCAGGCGAGACTGCGAACGACAGGGCGGCCATGACGGCTACACCCGAAACAGCGATAAGACGCTTCATGTTGATTTGTCCCCTAGGGGTCGGGGCCGCAAGCGGCCGGTTCTCGGACTGCGCTCGCCGAAAAGGCCCAACCCCCCGGAAGACGAACTGCAGTTAGGTCTTAATTCGGCAAAGAGGCGCAGACTCCTTCTTTTGACGCGGGCATCTCTCTGAAGATTCGACGCGCCCTACTGCGCAGCGTTACGACAGCGTCCAGAGCACGGCACCGTCGGAACCGCGAAGCACGTTGAACGGGGCCTGGTCGAACACGGACGTAATCACCTCGGGCGCGGCGTCGCCGTCAAGACGCGCGGCGTTCATTGGGCTCACGTTCGTGGAGAGCGCCCGCTCCCAGAGGATCGCATCGGTGGCGCCGTCGTGCCCTCGCACCGTCGTGATGCCGGCGACCCACTCGGAACTTATGAGGTCGTCACCGGAGCCGTCGAGCGAGCCGAAGACCGGGACCCGTTTGGACCCGCTGCGCAAGACCGCACCCGTGGCACCTGAGATGAAGTCGTCTGTGCCCTTCGTGTCGAGATGCAGGTCACCGACACCGTCGGCGTCGACATCGCCCACGAGCGAGAACCTCGGGCCGACCCCGCCCGGGGTCAACGCGGTCGCGTAGATCACTGCGCCAGTGGGCCCGTCTACGCCGACGACGCTCAAAGGGGTCGGGTGCCGGTCGGCAAGGACGAGATCGTCAACGCCGTCTGAGTTGATGTCGCCAACGGCGAACGGGTAGGTCGAGCCTGCGCCGCGTGACCAGACGAGCGCTCCGGTCGCACCGCTGCGGAGCTCGAATTGTCTGCGCGCCTCAGGAGAGTACGAGAAGTCGGCGACGCCGTCGCCGGTCACATCACCGAGCATCGTGGCCCTACCGGCTCCCAAAAGTGAGGTTGTTCTCGTAATCGTGAAGGCCCAAAGACGATTGGCCGAGACTCCCGCGTACGCAGCGAACGTGTCGGTCGTCGAGGTTGCCGTGCGGTGGACGATGAAGTCCTCGAGACCGTCACTGTCCAGATCACCGGCGGGACTGATATCCACCTCGCCAGCAAGTCCTGAGACTCCGTGGGCGTCAACCACTGTGGCGTTCCTCGGAAGGCCCGTAGCGCCGTCGAAGACCGTGAGCACGACCTTGCCAGCCTGTGTGGGCGCCCGGTACACGACGTCGGTCGCAGGTCCCGGGATGGCGTCGAGCAGCACGCGGGCCGGCCAACCCTGAGGATCGTCGCTGTTGCCCGCAAGAACGTAGGACACCGCGCCCGTCTCCGAGATCGCGACGTAAGCCTTGCGGATATCGACGAACACGCCGCCCCGACCCGTTGCCGTGACTCGCGGCACCAGCTTGATGCAGCCGTTTACCGACGGGTGAATCGGCGTCGGCAGTGTCACCTGCCAGAGCGGAACACCGTCGATGCCGCGCCGCGCCTCCACCAGGCAGGAGTCGGTGCCCTGCGCGAAAGTCACGACGTCAGACAACGCGTCGCCATCCATGTCCGGCACAACCGTGAGCAAGCTCGGCACAGCCGCGGCG
>DATLOH010000012.1:0-8099 GCA_035536375.1 Acidimicrobiales bacterium | reverse complement strand
CCGGCGGGAACGCTCAATCATCTCGCCCGCGACCTCGGGCTCGACTCGGCCGAGGATGCCGTCGCCGCAGTGCGCGCCGGCACCGCTGGCTGCATCGACCTCGGCGTCGTCGGCGATCGGGCGTTCGTCAACACGCTTACGTTCGGCGGGTACAGCGCGGTGGTCGACCACCGCGACCAACTCGCGGAGCGCATGGGGAAGTGGCCCGCCCTCGTAGTGGCGCTGGTGCGCGAGCTGCCGCGGATGGAGCCGATGCGCCTGAAGCTTGACGGCGAACGGGTCGACGTGTGGCTGGGTTGGATTGGAAACTGCAAGTACGACCCGCCCGGGCTCGGCCCCGCGTGGCGCGAGGAGCTCGACGACGGCCTGCTCGACGTTCGCTTGGTGCACGGCGGGCCCCGTTACGCCCGCACCCGCTTCGTGCTGGCCGCTTTGATGGGTCGCTTGAGCGCGCTGTCGGTCTACGACGAGCGACTTGTCGAGTCGCTCGAGGTCGAATGCCTCGACGGTCCTCCCCGCCTCGCGGCCGACGGGGAGACATTCGACGCGCCGGCGACGTTCACCGTTGCGAAGCGCCGGCGCGCTTTGCGCGTGGCGCTCCCCCCGAACGCGTGAGCGCTCGACCGACCAGGATTGCGGCGGCGGCGATGGCGACGAGCCCGATCGTGCTGAGCCACGGTCCGGCGTCCTCGTAAGCGTCGTCGAGGAACCACCCCAGGCCGAGCATCGCGGCGAGCGAGAGCAGCCCGCCGGCCGTGTCGAAGATCAGGAAACGCCGCACCGAAAGCTCCGACGCGCCGGCAGCGGCCGCGACCAGGCTCGACGGCATAGCTGCGAGCCGACCGAGGAAGATGACCTTCTCTCCCTGATCGTTGAGCGCGTCCTGAAGCCGCGTGATCCGTTTGCGGGGCAGCAGCCGGCCGGCGACGCCCGGAAGGTCGCGCGTCGCGAGGTCCTGGCAGAACTCTCGGCCCAGCCAGAAGAAGAGCCACACCCCGAGCAGCAGAATGGGCAGTGCAGCCACGACGGCGACGCCGAGCGAGATGTCGTTGTTCTGGGCGGCGAAGCCGGCGAACAGCAGCGTCTCCTTGGTCGGCCTAAGGAGCACCAGAATGGCGACGTGGTCTCGGTACAGAATCGGCGCAAGCGGAATAGCTGCAAGCGCGAGCACGGCCCGGATTCCGGCTGCCACGAGCAGCGCTCTGCGCAAGGTTGTTCCTAACTGTGAAGGGGAAGTGAACAAACGTGGATCACGGGCTACCCGAAGCTGCGGCGACCAAACTCGACGCGCGCGGACGTTACGGCCTCCGAGAGCTCCTTGTCGGGATAGCAGTAGCTCTCGTTGGCGTGCCTTTCGGCCTGTTGCTGCACCAGGTCACCCGGGATGGCCCGCTCACGTCGCTCGATGAAAGCGCGGCGGAGTGGCTGCACGTCCGCGTGGTCGACAACGAGGCCGTCGAAGCCTTCATGCACGCGGTGTCCTACACCGGCAAGCCGATCTTCCTGACGTTTGCGGTCGGTCTACCGGCGCTGTGGTTGCTGCGGCGCGGCGCCAAAAAGCTGTTCTTGTTCCTCGTGGTGGTTAGCCTCGGCGGCGGGGCGATCGACACAGTGGTCAAAGTGGCCGTTGGTCGTCCCCGGCCGAAATTCGACGAGCCCATCGCTACTGCGTTCGGCAACAGCTTCCCGTCGGGGCATTCGATGAGTTCGCTGGTTTGTTACGGCGCGCTGCTGCTGGTGTTCCTGCCGCTCATCCCGCCCGCACGTCGCTGGCTTGCCGTAGCGGCGACCGCCCTGCTGGTCTTCGCGATCGGCTTCTCACGTCTGGCCCTCGGGGTGCACTTCGTGTCTGACGTGCTGGGCGGCTATGTCCTCGGTGCCGCGTGGCTGCTGGGCTCGGTCGCGGCATTCGAGATCTGGCGCGAGGAGCGCGGCCGCCGGACGACGGAACCTCTGGAGGAAGGTATCGAACCGGAAGAGGCGAAGCGGGCCGCCCACAGCGGGTGACGGGACGCGACGGGTCCCGGCTTGGAGGGAGGGCGGGGAGCGCGTCTACTCAGGCAGCGGTGAGGTGCTTGACCAGCACTTTTACCGTGGACTGCGTCGTCGCATCGTCGAGCCTCGTGAGGTCGAGCAACGCACGGTCTTCGTCGGCGGTGAGGTCAACGTCGCACACCGCCGCAACGGCGCGGTCGAAAGCCGAAAGCACGGCTTCCGCTGACGGGGGACGGTTCATTGGTGCCCCTGTACCCCCGCCCCAAATCGGCCATACATGACCAAACGAATTTTTCTGAGATTTTCCTCCTGGCGAGCCAGCGGGCACCTCAGCCGCCGTCCATAACGTTCACAGGAAACTCTCAGCATGGTCGGGGAAACTGGTGCCGTGGACGCCCGGGTGCTGGTTGTGGACGACGAGGAGAACATCACGTTTCTGCTCGACTCGGCGCTCAGCCACTTCGGGTTCGACGTGCGGGTAGCGCACGACGGCCGCACGGCGTTGGCTGAGGTCGAGCGGTTCGCGCCAGATGTGATGCTCCTCGACGTCATGCTGCCCGATCTCGACGGCTTCGAGATCATCCGGCGTCTTCGTCTCGACGGGGTCAGGGTGCCCGTGCTGTTCCTGAGTGCGCGCGACGGCGTCGAGGACAAGGTGCGCGGCCTGTCCCTGGGCGGTGACGACTACGTCACCAAACCGTTCAGCCTCGAGGAAGTCGTGGCGCGAGTTCGGGCAATCCTGCGCCGACAAGGCGTCGGCCCTGCCTCCTCCAAGCTCGTGCTAGCCGATCTCGAGATGGACGACGACGCCCATGTCGTGCGCCGCAACGGCACCGTCGTCGAGCTGTCTCCCACGGAGTACAACCTCCTGCACTTCCTGCTCGTCAATGCCGGCCGAGTGCTCTCGCGGGCGCAGATTCTCGACCACGTTTGGCAATACGACTTCGGCGGCCACGCCACGGTGGTGGAGACCTACATCAGCTATCTCCGCAAGAAGATCGACTCGCTCGGTCCGCCGCTGATCCACACCGTGCGCGGCGTGGGGTACAGCGCCAGGGTGGCCTGAGTGTCGCTGCGCCGGCGGCTCGCGATCGGGCTAGCGGCCATCAGCGCCGTGCTCGTGCTCACGAACGTCGTCCTGTCGAACACGTTCGAGGCGTACCTGCTCGACCGCGTCGACCGCCAACTCGTCGACGTGGCGCGCGAGGGCGCGCGCCTGCGCGCACCCGGACTCGGTCCCCGGTCGGGGCCCGGCGTCGAGCTCGACGACAGTGACCGCGCGGTGTCGGAGTTCTTCATCGCCCTCGGCGAGCCGGGGTCATCTCAATACGTGCGGGTCAGCTCGTCGTTCGGCGGTGAGAACGCACCGACGCCAAGGCTCGATCAAGCCAGCATCGGCAGCCATCTCACCGGGGTCGAGGGCGCGGCGCAACCCTTCACGACGACGTCGGCCGCCGGGCGGGGCGCGTGGCGCGTGGTCGCCCAGCTCGACCCGCGCGCCGGTCTGGTCACGATCGTCGCCGCCAGCCTGAATGAGCTGCACGACACGGTGGCGCGCACCCGCCGAGTGCAAGTGATCGGCACCGGCGCAGTGCTCGCCGCGCTCGGCCTGGTGTCGTGGTGGATGGTGCGCCTCGGGATTCAGCCGCTCGAAACCATGGCCAGCACCGCCGACGCCATCGCCGGCGGCGACCTTTCACACCGGGTGGAGCACCCCGGGGTGGAGACCGAGGCCGGGCGCCTTGGCGCCGCGCTGAACTCGATGCTCGGCCGGATCGAGGAATCGTTCCGAGCGCAAGAAGCGTCCGAGGCGCGGGTGCGCCGCTTCGCAGCTGACGCGTCGCACGAGCTGCGTACGCCGCTGACATCGATCCGCGGGTACGCCGAGCTGTGGCGAGCGGGCGGTCTGCGCGACGAGGAGCAACTTTCCGACGCGATGCGGCGCGTCGAGCAGGAGGCGAGCCGCATGGGCGCGCTGGTCGACGACCTTCTCCTCCTCGCACGTCTCGACCAGGGCCGCCCGCTCGAGCGTGCGCGCGTGCGCCTCGACGAGTTGGTGCACGACGGAGCGCGCGACGCGCGGGCAGTCGAGCCGCACCGTTCGATCGAAGTGATCGCCGAGCCGATCGAGGTTGACGGTGACGAGTTGCGGCTGCGGCAGGTCGTCGCAAATCTGCTCGCCAATGTCCGGGAGCACGCCAACTCGGACGCCGCAGTGAAGCTGCAGGTCAGTCGCGACGGCGACTCCGCGGTCCTGCAGGTGACCGATACCGGTCCGGGCATGGCGCCCGAAGTGGCCGCGCACGTGTTCGAACGCTTCTACCGCGCCGATCAGTCGCGCGCTCGCGCCACGGGCAACACCGGGCTCGGGCTCTCGATCGTCGCCGCGATCGTCGAAGCGCACGGCGGCACCGCATCGGTGGCCTCTGACGTGGCGCAGGGATCGACCTTCGTCATGCGTCTCCCAGCTGCGGAGCATCCGAATGAAGCTGAGCCCGCTGTGCCATCGACGTGACGATCGCGGCCGCGTCCTCCACGATCGTGGTGCGGGCCCGCAGCAACAACAGCAACCCGATGATCACCGGCGGGAACACGATGTAGAAGGCAGTGACTAGCGAGCCGGTGATGTCGGCGAGCAGTCCGACGAGCGGCGGTGCGAGTGCGGTGCCGAACACTGCGGCGGCGAGCGCGAATGCGGACGCGCCCACGCCGCGCGACTCGGCGGGGATGACGTCCATCATCGCGGCGCGCAGTGCGGGCGCCGCGCCGGCAGCGGAAAGCACGCCGACGAACTGGAGCCCGAGGCGCAACGGGACTTGCGCAACGGCGAACGAGATCATGAACAGCACGGCGCACCCGATCGCCGACCACACCACCAGAGCGATCCGCCCGCCGGGCCCGCGGCGCGCCGATCGGTCCGCCACGACGCCGCCGAGGATCGTTCCGAGTCCACCGCCGATGCCGAGGACGGCTGCGGTGAATGCGGTGGACTCGGTGACAGACATCCCGGAGAAACGCTCGTGGTAGATCGCCAACCAGAAGCCGATGCCCGACACTGTGAACAACAGTGCTGAGACACCGATCAGGATGTAGCGCATCGTGCGGATGCCGAAGATCATCCGCAGCTCGGACACCAGTTCGCTCCATGCGCGGCCCACGAAGTCGCGCAGCGAAGCGTCTTCGGGCGACGTCGCTTCCGGCGGCGCGGGCGTTCGTGTCGAGACGTCGACGCCAAGCTCGCGGAGGTCCGACTCCCCGCGCATCGGTTCGCGCAGGCGGAAGGCGAGCACAGCCACGAGCGAGCCCGGGATGCCGACCAGCGCGAAGGCCCATCGCCAGCCCAATCGCTCGCCCACGTAACCACCGAGCGCGAGCCCGATGCCGCCCCCGACGAAGAAGGCGATCTGCTGTGCGGAGAACACCCGCGACCGCATGCGGCCGGGGTAGTAGTCGCCGAGCAGAGACGTCGAAGCGGGATCGTCGACTGACTGACCGATGCCCATCAACGCGCGAGCGAAGACAAGGTTCCAGTAGTTGACCGCGGTCGCCGACAGGACGATCAGCCCGCTCCAGCTCACGAGGGTCCAGCCGATGATGCGGTTGCGGCGGTAGTGGTCGGCGACCCACCCCGCGGGAACGGTCGCGATCGTGTTGATGAAGATGAACGAGAAGCCGAGCAACCCGAGCTGGAAGTTCGACAGCCGCCACTCGTCTTCGAGAATCGGCAGGACGCCTCGCAGGATCGCCATATCGATCTGGTCGACCAGGCTCACGAGGCTGAGCACGACCATCGGGCCTAACGGGTATCTCAACGGGTGGCGGGCGATCGATCAGTCTGTCTCGTCGTCGGCCGTGAGACGCGAAAGAGCCTCCGGCGGCCGCTTAGCTGGCCACCGGAGGCTCTCGGTCAATCGCTAGTAGAGAGCGTTGGCTCCCGCGGAGTCACCGGTTGAAGGCGAGCGCTTGAGCGTCTCGCCCGAATACCCGTATGCGTACATCGTTTCGAACCGGTCGCCTGCGGGGTGGTCGAGCCCGTAGGAGTGTCCGAACTCGTGTGTCGCGATGTTGGCAACGTCGTACTTGTTGCCGGCAGTCTCGATGCAGCCGTCACCCTCGCTGGCCGCCTGGAACCAGGTGACGCCCGTGTCGAAGACGGTGTCGCTCTCGACCGTGCCGTCGTTCCACCGCCACGTGTAGGTCGTCGCTAGCGAGCCGCCGGTACGGCCGAACAGCAGGTCGTAACTGCGGTTAGCCGTGTAGCGGGTGACGGTCCCGTCGTTCGCCACGGTGACGCGCGGCGCGTAGGGCCACGCGTTCCACGAGCTCTGCATCGCAGCGGTGACGCTGCCGAGGCTGCTCGGAACCGTGCTGACCGTGAGGTGCGCAGTGAGAGCACTTGCGACCTGCCAACCGGTGAGCGCGTACCCGCCGTTCGAAGGTTGGGCGTTCGAGCAATTCGCGGTTCCGCCCGAGGGGCGGGCGGGGTCCTTCTTGATGGCGTGTACGTCGATCAGCACTGCGTATGAGCCGGGGCCGTTGGCGCCGACGCCGTAGATGCCGCCGAGGACGGGCGGGATGTAGTCGTCAGCGGAGAGCGAGGTTGACTTGGCTTCGGTTACACCGGTGACCAACAGCGCGACAGCAGCAGCTGCCGTGAGAATCCGCCGCATATGCGTGGTACTCCTGACTGGGCGTCATTGCCCAAAGTGGGTATTTGGGGTGTTCGCCACGAAGGGAACCCCGGAATGGGGCGCGTGTCAAGAGATGCGGGGAGTTAATCGACTGGAGCGATCCAGCGCGCGATCGCGCCGGCTAGGGCGCAGCTACGGCGCCGAGTCGGTCTCGGGTCTGGCTTTGCTGCCGAGGAGGTCGCCGGTGCCGCGCCCGTCGGTGAGGTCGCGCAGGACCTCGCTCTCCGCCGGTGTGGCCGAGGGGCCGAAGTGCACCACGCTCGTCGCGCGAGCTTCGCAGTTAGGGCACTGGAGCGCGAGCACGGCCACCATGTCGTCAGGGTCGCTGGCTCCCTCGAGCCGACGAAGTGACAGCAGCTTGGCAGTCTCGGGCGATGAGTCCTGCTGGCACTCCGAGCACCGCAGGGCGCCGTCATCGGTGACCCACAGCGTTGCCGCGTAACCCTCTTCTGCGTAGCTTTCGAGCACGTCGGTCAGCGTGGTCAAGTCGGAAGGCGCATCTCTGGCTTCGTCGCTCACGCGGCGGGGGTACCCGTCACCGTCGACGGGTAGACGACACGGCGTGGCCGAGGCACGCGTGGGGTGCTCCGGTTGGGTCTACAAGGACTGGCGTGGGCTCGTCTATCCCGAGAAGCTGCCGCAGCGGCTGTGGTTCTCGCACTATGCGACGCTGTTCGACACCGTCGAGATCAACAACACCTTCTATCGGTTGCCCACCGACAACGCGGTCGAGGGATGGGCCCGGCAAGCGCCGCCCGGTTTCACCTACGCGCTGAAGGTCGGGCAATTCGGATCGCACCGCATGAAGCTGCGCGACGCCGCTTCGTGGTTGCCGAACCATCTGGATCGCGTGCGACTGCTCGGGCCTTCGCTGGGCCCCAACCTGCTCCAGCTGCCCCCCCGGTGGCGTCGCGATCCGGGACGGCTCGAAGAGTTCCTCGCCGCCGCGCCCCAGGACATGCGCTGGGCCGTCGAAGTGCGCGAGCCCTCGTGGCTGCACGACGACATCTACTCCGTGCTGCGTGACCACGGTGCCGCGCTGTGCATTCACGACCTGCTGCCGGACCACCCGTGGGTACTCACGACCGATTGGACCTACGTCCGCTTCCACGGCCCTCGCGCGCTCGAGGTGAAATACGTCGGACGCTACGGCCGCAATCGCCTGACGCCCGCGGCCGCGCAGATGACCGAGTGGCTCGCCGGCGGCAACGACGTCTACGCGTATTTCAACAACGACTACGACGGTCATGCCGTGCACGACGCGCAGACTCTGCGAACCCTTCTCGGAGTTGCGTGGGACGATGGGACGGATGGACGAGCACGACCGGATTCGGTCGACGACGGAGTTTCTCGAGCAGGTCGCGCGTGACCGCTCGGTCCTCGAAGGGCTGAGCGAGGCCGAACGAATCCGGT
>DATLOH010000011.1:0-9443 GCA_035536375.1 Acidimicrobiales bacterium | reverse complement strand
TGGGCCGGTTGGCCGTTCCTGCACCAGGCAGCCGTGCGGGCCCGTGCCGGCCAAGCCAACATGGACACGCTCATCTCCATCGGCACGCTGGCGGCGTTCGGATATTCCGCCTTCAACGTCGTCGCCGGGCCAGCGCACTCGGATCACTACTTCGACACGTCCGCGCTGATCATCGCCTTCCTACTCCTCGGCCGGTACTTCGAGGCGCGCGCCAAGCGTCAGGCGTCGAGCGCGATACGGAAGCTGTTGGAGCTGGGAGCGAAGGAAGCCCGCGTCGTCGTCGACGGCGTGGAGCGAATGATCCCCGCCGAGCAGGTGCGCGTCGGGGACGTACTGCTGATTCGTCCAGGCGAGAAGATTCCCGTTGACGCCGAGGTCATCGACGGGAGATCCGCAGTGGACGAGTCGATGCTCACTGGCGAGTCGGTTCCGGTCGACAAGACGGTCGGCGACCGCGTGGCCGGCGCAACGACCAACGCCAACGGTGCTCTTACGCTGCGCGCGACGGCGGTCGGTGCGGACACGGCGCTGGCGCAGATCGTGCGGCTCATCGAGGAGGCGCAGGGGACGAAGGCTCCCGTCCAGCGCCTTGCGGATC
Organism: Acidimicrobiales bacterium; assembly: GCA_035536375.1. Lineage (GTDB taxonomy): Bacteria > Actinomycetota > Acidimicrobiia > Acidimicrobiales > JACCXE01 > DATLOH01. The sequence continues at coordinate 8,845 of DATLOH010000011.1, read as the reverse complement.
AGATCAGCGCCATCTTCGTGCCGGTGGTCCTCGTTCTCGCAGTGGTGACGTTCGCAGCGTGGGCGCTGCTCGCAGGTGACGCCAGCGCCGGCCTTGTGGCCGCTGTAGCGGTACTCATCATCGCCTGCCCCTGTGCGCTCGGGTTGGCCACGCCGACGGCGATCATGGTTGGCACCGGCCGGGGAGCGTCGATGGGCGTTCTCATCAAGGGCGGAGAAGTGCTCGAGCGTTCGAAGCGGGTCGACACCGTGGTCTTCGACAAGACCGGCACGCTGACCCGCGGCGAGATGGCGTTGACCGACGTGGAGGCCGGGGGAGGAGAGTCACGCGATGACATCCTCCGTCGGGCGGCGGCGGTCGAGGCGTCGTCCGAGCACCCGGTCGGGCGCGCAGTCGTGTCGGGTGCGGCCGCCCGCGGGATCGACACTCGTGCCGCCGGCGAGTTCGCCTCGGTAGCCGGGCACGGCGTGCGGGCGCGCGTCGACGGCGTCGACGTCCACGTCGGCCGCCGGAAGCTGATGCACGAGGCCGGCCTCATGGGGTGCGCCGATTTGGACGCGACCGCCGACCGTCTCGAAGGCGAGGGCAAGACGGCGATCTTCATCGGATGGGAGCGCCGCGTCCGTGGCGTCCTTGCGGTCGCAGACACCGTGAAGGACGACGCCGCTGGGGCCGTGCTCGATCTGCGGACCATGGGTGTCGAGGTGGTGATGATCACCGGCGACAACGAGCGCACCGCGAAGTCGATCGCCACCGCCGTAGGTATCGACCGCGTCTTGGCCGAGGTGCTACCCGGTGACAAGGTCGACGAGGTGCGCCGGCTCCAGGACGCCGGACGGGTCGTCGCGATGGTCGGCGATGGCATAAACGACGCACCTGCGCTCGTTCAGGCCGACCTCGGCATCGCCATCGGGACCGGCACCGATGTGGCCATCGAGTCCTCGGACATCACGCTGCTGTCGCCGCAACTCGACGGCGTCGCCACCGCGATCCGCCTCTCACGGCGCACGTTCCGGACCATTCTGCAGAACCTGTTCTGGGCGTTTGGCTACAACGTCGTGTTGATTCCGGTAGCCGCACTTGGCCTTCTCAATCCGATTCTCGCTGGGGCGGCCATGGCGGTGTCGAGCGTTTCCGTCGTGACCAACAGCCTCCGGCTGTACCGGTTCCGCAAGCCAGTGCGCAAGTAACTGTCAGCGACAGGTCAGGAGGCGGCGTCCTCGGGGATCTCCTCCCACCACTGGCACCACCACTCGAACCCGACGAGCACCCGCAGTTGAGGGTGCCAGCAATACGAGATGTCGTCGTCGGTGTTGAGGTAGTAGAGGCAGTTCCCGCACTTCTCCTTCCCGAGGTACGGCTGTCCTTTCAGCACCGAGCGCATCATGAGGTCCTGAAGCTGCAGCCAGTTCTTCTCGTCGATCTCTTTCGGTTCCGGGCGCGGCGGTTCGTAGTCGGACATGGCGCGCAAGATACCCGCCGTCGGGTCGCGTGCCGGCGGCGTGCGATTCTCTGCACATGAAGGGACCGCTGCGCCTGCGGTTCCTCCTGTCGGCAAAGGATCTCGCGCAGCTAGAGCCCACGGACGCGGAAGTCGCAGTCGTCGGCCGCTCGAATGTCGGAAAGTCCTCCCTCATCAACGCGCTCGGCGGGAGCGGAAAGCTCGCCCTCGTCTCGAAGACGCCCGGACGAACCAGGCTCCTGAACCAGTTCGCACTCGCCGAGGGCGGCACGCTTGTCGACATGCCGGGCTACGGCTACGCCGCCGCATCAGGCTCGGAGCGGGCGTCGTGGCAACGAATGGCCGAGCGGTATCTGCTCGAGCGCGACGAGCTGGTCAAGATCGTCGTGCTCGTCGACGGTGAGATCGGTCCCACCAAGCTCGACGTACAGATGCTCGAGTGGCTGCGTTCGTATGAGCGCCCGCACGTGATCGTCGCCACGAAGCACGACAAGGTGAAGTCGTCCCATCGCGAGAAGCGAAAGCAGGAACTGGCTGCCGGATGCGGGGTGGGATCAGGCGACGTCGTGTGGGTGAGTGCGGCGAAAGGGGTCGGTATCGACCGGCTTCGGGGCCTTGTCGTCCAGTGGTTAGCCGCTAACTAGAGAAAAACTCGCGCTAGCAAGAGTAAGCACTCCGTGAAGTGGGAAGCACTGCGGGACCATGACTCCGCACCCCAACGACATTCCCGTCCTACCGCGCGGCGAGTTGCGCCCGCTCGCCGGCCGCGGCGAGGTCTTCGTCCGGGTGGCGGGGAGCGAAGCCGCTCCGCCCGTGCTGCTGCTTCATGGCTGGCAAGCCACAGCGGACTTGAACTTTTTCGGGGTGTACGAGGCGCTTGCCGCGCAATTTCGCGTTATCGCGCCGGACCTGCGGGGTCACGGGCGCTCGCTGTACCCGGAGCGCCGTTTCACTATGGAGGACGCCGCCGACGATTGCGCCGCGCTGCTAGGCGATCTGGGCGTGCCCTCTGTCGTCGTGGTCGGTTACTCACTTGGTGGCGCAGTTGCCCAGACGATCGCCGATCGCCATCCGGACTTGATCGACGGCCTGGTGCTGGCCGCATCCGACCTTGCGCCTGCTGCGCATCGTCGCGACAAGGTCGCGAACCGCGTCGGCGGCTGGCTCGGCACAATTCAGCGCATGACCAGCGGCCGCGCCGCAGCCCACCAGATCCTCACGCGTTCGACGAGGGAGTGCCCCGCGATGGAGCGCTACAGGGGCTGGTTCGTCGGTGAGCTCGAACGAGGCCATGCCGGCTCGATGCGTGCCGCGGGCGTTGCGTTGCTCAAGTTCGACGGTCGACCGCTGGCCGCTCGAAAGCGAGATCTCCCCGTAGCGACGGTGATCACCCGGCGCGATCGACTCATTCCGGTGGCGCGCCAGGAAGGTCTCGCCGCGGCATGGCGTGCGACGATCGTCGACCTCGACGCTGATCACGACGCGCCCATCGCACAGCCGGCGCCCCTCGCGGCCGCACTGATAAAGGCCATCGGCGCTGTGTCGGGATTGCTGGGCGAGCGTGCCGTCGTTGCCTAGACCGTCGGCCAGCGCGCTTCGCAGTGTCGGTGTGACCGTAGGGGTGCTCTTGCTCGTGGCCGCGATCGCACTCGTGGCCGGACCCGGGCGGGGCCTGCGCGGTGACATCGCCAAGCAGAAGCAGCTGATCACCGTCCAGCTAGCGACGACACGCGAACAGCTCGACGTCACCCAGGAGCAGCTCACCCTGACTCGCCGCCAGCTCGACGTGACCATGACGCAGTTGCAGATCACTCAGGAGCAGAAGCAGATCGCGCTGCAACAGCTCGATATTGCGCAGCGTCAGCTCGACCTGACACGACGCCAACTCGAAATATCCGAGAGCCAGCAGCGCATCAGCGCGCAGACGTTGATGATCGCTCAGCAGCAGTTGGGCGTTGCGCAACAGCAACTACAGCGCACGGAGGAGAGCCTCGGGATCCAACGGCAGCTGCTCGGCATCGCTCAGCAGACGCTCGAGCAAGCCAAGGAGATCAACCGCAAGACGCCCGATCTCAGCGCAGAAGACGACGCCCGGCGGAGCGCCGCTCCGTAGGCCTCACGCGGTCCTAGGAGATCACTTGGACTTGGCGAGTCGCTCCGGGGTTCTGTGCATTGCCGGCGCGGTCGGTTGCCACCGAGGTCGAGGTGAACACGCCGACCGTGCTCGGTGCCGCGACCGTCCACGTACAGCTCGTACGCGCGGCGTTGCACGAGAGCGTTGCGGCTCGTTGTTGCGTAGCGCCGGTGAAGTTGTTCCGGAACGAAACCAACACGCTCGCCACGCCCGACAATGCGTCGGATGCGCTGCCAGAAATCGGTCCGCCTGGGATGACGATGATGAGATCGCCGCTGTTGAAGTCCGACGTCGGCAAGCTTTGGTCGATGTTGATACCCGACACGGTGTACGTGGCGCTGTTGCCGGCCTTGTCGGTCACGGTACGAGTGACCGACTGATTCATGCCGTCCGCCGCCAGCGTCACATCCGCCGGACAAGCGACAACTCCGGAGCGGTCGTCGGCACAGCTGAAGCGCACCGTGACCGGCGTCCGGTAATAGCCGGCGGCGTTCGCCGCTGTGGTCGGTGCCCCCGTAATTGTCGGAGCGACCCGGTCGATGTTGATGCCGCCGACCGTCACAGTGGCGGCGTTGCCGACTGCGTCGACGGCGCGCCCGGTGACGGACTGGCCGGCGCCGTCCTGGTCGAGGGTCCGGTCGGCCTCACATGTCGCGACACCGGAGTGCTCGTCGGAGCACGCGAAGGAGACAGTCACGGGCGCGTTGTTCCAGCCGAACTCGTTGCCGTCGGGCGACCTACTGCCGACGATGGTGGGAACGGTGGCATCGATAGGGATGGTGATGTCGCCGGAGACGCCGCTCGGCTGCGCGACATAGTGCAGCGTGTGGATCCCCGATCCGCTGACCGGGATCGGCTGGCCCGAGGCCCACGTTGTCGCAGGTCCGCCATTGTCGCTGACGAGGAAAGTCGTTCCCTCCGGTCCGTTGAGCGTCACGGTCGTGGGATCGGCGTACCAGCCCCCGGCGTCGGCGCCGTTGACGGCGGCCTCGATCTGCACACCCGACGGCACCAACGTCTCGAACAGATCGCCCTTGTTGGTGGTCACGGCAACGTTGCCGGTGCTGTCGACGGCTTGAACGAGGTACTCGACCTTCGAGCCCACGATCGGAAAGCCGCCGACCCAGGTTCCGTCGGCCGCCCGGGCGAGTCGCCGGAACGTCCAGTCGGAGCTGCTGATGTCATGGAACAGAACTGCGACGTCCACAACCGAGCCGCCGCCGAGGTCGTCCACGGCCAGTTTGTAGCTGGCGATGCTGCCGTTCTTCTGTGATCTCACCGACCGGAAGATCGGAGCCGAGCGGTCGGTGCTGTTCGCCGGCGCATAGAACACTCGGGCGTCGACCCGGGTGAAGCGCCGCATGCGGTCGCCCTCAGAGTGGAACTGCGCAGGCACGATCACGAGCTTCTGCTCTGGACCGCCCGTGAGGTTTTGTACAGCGGCCGGGTGGATGATGTCGCTGAACTCGTGCTCAGTCTCGGCGGAGGACGCGATCACCGGGCGGGCGAGAAGCGGATCAAACCCGAGCTCGTCGACCGAGCGCAGCGCGGTAATCATTGCCCCGCGCGTTTCGACGTTCGGGCTCTTCGCGTCGAACGAGATCGAAGGCATGACCGGGCGATTTGGCGAGACAGCAAGATCGAGATTGGGCTTGAGCGCGTAGTAGCTGCCGGCTGGCTTGGTGACCTTCACCCAGTTGTCACCCACCGGATTGTTTGCGCTGAAGTTGCGGGCGAGGAGACCAGTGGTGGGGTCAGGCGTCGGCGCAGGTCCGGCGGCGGCCGGCGCGGGTGCCTCCTGCGCTCCGGCGAGCCGGAACATGGGCAGGCCGAAGTACGTCGCCTCCGCCATGATCTTGTAGTCGTAGACGTTCGGCGTGCGCGTCGACGCGTAGGACTGCTTCATGTCGGTGAGCGCCCATCCGAAGCTGAGCTCGTCGACCTTCTTGGCGAAGCCGTTCATGAGCTCGGCCGAGAACGCCAGCGTCGAGGCCAGCCCGATGCCAAACCCGGTCTGGCCGATAAATGCTGCGGCACCGCGGCCGAGGGTGGCTTCCGGCCAGTCGGACGCCGAGCCGGCCGCGAGCTCGTTGCTGATGCTGAATCCCGAATGACAGCCCATCTGGAAGATCAGACGCTTGGCGAGATCCGGCGGAGTGGGGCCGCCAAACGCCTCCGTCGAGAACAATCCGCCGGACGCATCGGCCGGTTGCATGACGTTCGGGGCGTAGTGGCCGTTCGGCGAGATGATGTCGGGGATCGGGTCGGCCTTGGGCCACGCCGCGGCCAGGTCGTCGGCCGTCCAGTTGTCGCCGATGAGACGCGCCACCTTCCCGGGCGTGAGCTGGCTCTCCGCTGTCTCGGCGATGCCATCGGCGAGCGACGTCATGAAGTCGTAACCGGTCACCAGGCTGCGCTGTGGGCGCAGCACGCCGGGCGCATCACCGGGCGCAGTGGGGGTGAGTGCCTGGTTGACCACGCTCTCCATGTCCTCGGGCGACTCCACCAGCCGTCCGAGAGCCACATCGGGCACGTAGAGCTGCGTGCCGAGGAACGGTCGCGGGGTGAAGGCGCCGTAGGGGTCGTCGCTCAGGATCTTGCCTTGGCTGGCTGCGCCGAGCAGCGCGTTGTTGCCGCCCGTGGTCTGCGCGAGCTCGACTAGATCCTGCGCGAACGTGCGCTCGTTGGCCGTCTCGGTGAGGTCGGGAAGTCGCGACATCGGGAGGATCTCGTCGGTGCCGATCAGCACCATGAACTGAAGGCCCGAGCGCGCTGCGCCAAGGACCGTGTCGACGCGGGCATTGATGAGGCGGACAACGTCGTTGGAGAGCTCGGGATTCGACGGCTGCGAGTCGAGTTGGTCGAAGGCCGCCTGCACGTCGGCGAACCCATCGAGAAACAGGACCTTGGCGCCGAATTGCGGCGCGGCCGCGAACCGGTCGAGCGCGTCGAGGGCGATCTGGGCGCGTTCGTCGCCGTACGCGCGCCGGAGGCGCGTGCTATCGGCGATGACGAGGGTCTTCGTGTTGTCGAAGGTGGCCGGGAGTGCCGGCGATGACGGGGCGATATTGCCGTCGTGCGCGAATGAACGAGGATCTCCGACCGGCGGGATGAGCGACGGCTGCGTGAGCGTGGCCCGCAGCCCGTAGGCCGTGGCGCTGGTCGAGATGTTGTAGTTCGAGACTTGGATTGTGTAGAGCGCGCCCGGCGCGGCGTCCCAGGTGGTGACCTCGACGTACTCGGACTCCTCGCCGCGATTGGCCGAGGATGCCGCCAACGGGAGGTCGGCGAATGGGATGTCGTCGAGGATCCCGGGGACCAGCGGTTCGCCTTGGGTCGCCAGCGTCAGCGGTTGGTCGCGCTCGGTCGAAATCGCCGGTCCCGGAGCCGGCGGGCGCAATGCATCGTGGGGCCGCGACGAGCTCGGGTGGTACACGATGAGATCGGCGTCGCACTCGCAGGTCAGGTACACGTTCAGCTTCGAGCCGGCCTGCGCAGGTGCGGCGACGGTGAAGTAGTCGACATCACCGACACGGTTGAGGTGGCCGAAGTTGAGCTGGCCAGGCGTGATCGGCGACGCGTCCGCCACGGTGTCGCCGGCTTCGAAGTGCTCGGTCACGGTGATCGGCGTGGTGGTCGCACGGGTCAGCTCGAACGAACCCGCGCGAGCTGTAACCGACGCGTTGAGCGCGCCGACTTCGAGCCCAGGGCGGGCACCGAAATCGATGGTGAGCGTCTTGCCGGCGGCCAGCGTGCGATTCGGGAGTGAGAACGTGATGAGCTCATCGGCGACGGTCGGCGCGGCAAGACCGGCCAACGCCACGCCGTTCTCCTTTACTACCGAGGAGTCGAGCACGAGTCGGAACTGGCTAGGGAGCGTTACTGCCAGGGTCGGGTTCACGAGATCGGCCGGGTTGGTCAGCTCCACGTGGAAGTTGACGAGACCGGCGCCGGCGCCGCCGTAGCCCAGGATCCCGAGATCTTCGGCCGGCAGCGCGTACGGGTTGTACGTGTCGCCGGGGAACGTGCCGAGCACGACTTCTTGGACCGTCAACGCTCCGATCGCGCCGCCGAGCAAACCGATCGTCGCCCCGGGCACGAGTGCGCCGGCAAGCTTTGCCGCGTGAAGATGCGTCGTCGACGTAGTCCCGCAGTCGACGATCCCGCAGTTGACGACCTGCCCACGGGTCGCTGCGGGGATCGAATTGACGAGCGTGCCACCGACGCTGGCATGCTCGAGGTCGAACGAGGAGAGCAGAACGGCGGGCAGTGAAGCCTCGTCGCCAGCAGGGAAGTCGACCTCGCTCATCCGCACCGAGCGCAGCCCGGCGATCTCGTCGAGGTTGACTCCGGCGATCTCGAGGCTCAACAGGCTGGCGGACAACCCACGGTCAGGATCGCCGGCGACGCCCAGCGCGGCGCCGCAGTCCGAGTGCCCGAGCGCTTCGAGCTTCCCGCACCAGCCGAATGTCGAGCCGCCGATGGCACGGAGCCTCGTGTCACCCATGAAGAAGCTGAAGCTCGTGAGGCGCCCAAGCGGGCTATTTGCCAGGTCGAGCTCTGCGAGCGACGGAGTGCGCTCAGCAGGGAGAACGGAGAGCGCCTGGCCGAAGTTGATGCCCTGAAGGGGCTCGTCGGCCAGCGAGGTACCGGCAAGCCGCGTTGCCCAGTCATCGCCGGAGACGATGCCCACCGCCGACAACGGGATGCCCGCGAGGCCCGCTCCGACGGCGGGGGAAGACCCGAGGTCATCGGGATCGACGAGGCTGTCGAAGCCAAGGGGCGCGCTCAGAAGCGGGAATTGCACGACGGGCGAGCTGAGTAGTGGGAATTGCACGACGGGCGAGCTGAGTAGTGGGAACTGCACAACCGGCGAACTCAGTAGCGGGAACTGCACGACGGGCGAGCTCAAAAGTGGGAACTGCACGACCGGAGCGCTCTGCATATACGGCGACCGTGGCTGCATCGGAATGTCGCCCGTGGCGATGCTGGCCGGGCTGGCCGGTGTCGTGATCCGGTCAGGTGTGATGGATAGCTTCGCCGGACCCAGGATCGAGACGAGAGCGGTGTCGCCGGTCGGGTTCACGAGCACCCCACCCGGAGCGGTGGCGCTAGCACGATTGAAGTAGTCACCCGGCAGAGTCGGCGCGTTGACGCCGAAGTGCAGCTGGCTCACACCCGAAGCGGGAACCGCGACCGGCACCGTCCACTCGAGGTGACGCCCGCCATCGGTGACGACGGGGTCGTCG
>DATLOH010000010.1:0-16631 GCA_035536375.1 Acidimicrobiales bacterium | reverse complement strand
GTTTCGAGCCACTCATCCAGCGCGTCGGACCAAGCTCGGCAAACCGCCAAACCGCTTGCGGGCGAGGCCAACAACGCGTCGCGAGCAGCGGTTAGCGCGTTAGAGGGCGTCGGCCCCCTGTTCGCCTGTTCGGATCCTGGTGAAGCTTTCGACATCGGTGACCCAGATCTTGCCGTCACCGATCTTGTCGGTGTGCGCAGAGTTCACGATGACCTCGACCAGACGGGCGACGTCAGCGTCGTTCGTGACGACTTCCACCCGCACCTTCGGAACGAAGTCGACCGTGTACTCCGCGCCGCGGTACACCTCGGTGTGGCCGCGTTGACGGCCGAACCCCTGCACTTCCGAAGCGGTCATGCCTTCGATTCCCGCTTCCTGCAGAGCGGCTTTGACGTCGTCGAGCTTGAACGGCTTCACGATTGCGGTGATGAGCTTCATCGGGGCACTCCTCCGAGTTGATAGGCGACCTCAGCGTGTTGCGACAGGTCGAGGCCTTCCGTTTCCTGCTCGGGCGTGACCCGCAGGCCGATCGTGACGTCGACGAGCTTGGCGATGATGAAGCTGACCACACCGGAGAACAGCACTGTCGCACCTACCGCGACGAGCTGGTCGATCATCAACTCCGAACCGCCGAAGAAGATGCCGTCGGCACCGAGGCTGTTGACCGCCTTGTCGGAGAAGAGGCCGAGAAGCAGCGAGCCGACGATGCCGCCGACGAGGTGCACTGCAATCACGTCGAGCGAGTCGTCGTACCCGAGCTTGAACTTGAGCTGAATGGCGAGGAAGCACACGACACCTGCGATCGCGCCGATCGCCAGTGGAGCGATACCACCGACGAATCCTGCGCAGGGGGTGATGGCCACCAGACCGGCGACTGCCCCGGATGCTGCGCCAAGCGTCGTCGCATGCCCGCCCTTGATGCGCTCGACGACGAGCCAGCCCAACATCGCCGCCGCCGCAGCCATGTGCGTGTTGATGAACGCCTGCGCGGCCAGGCCGTTGGCACCGAGCGCGGAGCCGGCGTTGAATCCGAACCAGCCGAACCACAGGATGCCCGTGCCGAGCAGCGTGAGCGGAAGCGAGTGAGGCGGCATTGCCTCACGGGGCCATCCACGCCGTTTACCGATGACCAGGACGAGTACGAGCGCGGCGATGCCCGCGTTGATGTGCACGACGGTGCCACCCGCAAAGTCGAGGGCGCCACGTTTGAACAGCCAGCCGTTCGGGCTGAACACCCAGTGGGCGACAGGCGAGTACACGAGGACGAGCCAGAGAGCGAGGAAGGCGGTGTATCCGGCGAACTTCAACCGATCAGCGGTTGCCCCAGTGATCAACGCGGGCGTGATCACCGCGAACATCATCTGATAGGCGACAAAAGCGAGCACGGGGATGGTGAGCGCGAAGTCTCCGGTGTAGCCGGGCAGGTTCTCGATCGTTGCGAGGTCCTTCAGCCCGGCGAAGTCGAAGTTGCCGATCCATCCGCCGCCGTCACCGAACGCGAGGCTGAAGCCGACCAGCACCCAGAGGACACTGACGAGGCCCATGGAGAAGAAGTTCTGCATGAGCATCCCGAGCACGTGCTTGCTGCGCACCATGCCCGAGTAGAAGAACGCCAGCCCTGGTGTCATGAACAGCACCAGTGCTGCTGACGCCAGGACCCAGGCGGTATTGCCAGTGTCGATCTCGGTCACCGGAGAGGTCTCCCAACAGGTAGCGGACAGGCTCCGGAGAGGATGTCGTCACGATGTTTCGCGGCGTCGACCGTGATGTTTCAACCGCGTGAACGCCGTGGCCTCAGGCGCCGAGCAACTCCGTGGCGTGGTTGAAGAACCGCGAGCGGGGGTGGGCCTCGATGCCGGCGCCCTTCGCGGCGCTCATCAGGGCGTCGTCGACGTGCGATGCGAAGCCGACGACTCGTGCGCCCCGCGCGGCGGCCGCGCCTGCGGCGTCGAGCGCTCCGGGACGGCCGAGATCGACGATCACGATGTCACCGCGCCCGGCTTCACTGAAGCCCTCGAAACTCGTGACGAACTCCAGCGAGTTACCCAATGCAGCTAGACGCGACCGGTCCATCAGGTCGGGGACGTAGGCGAGCACGAGCGAAGTGTCGCACCGTTCGTGCGCCGTATGCAGGCTCAGGCGGCGTCGCTTCGCCGCTTCGGTACGTCGCCCTTGCGGCGACGTTCGCCCCGTTGGACGCCTTCGCGGAGCGCACGCCGCGCCTCGGCGACGCCCGCGAGTCCGGTTCGACGAGTCTGATCGTCGATCCGCCAATCCGCCGGCCGGTCGTCCACGAGCACGAGCTGCTCCGCCACGGTTGGAGCATTCCCATCGCGCCGCCGAGCGATCCCCCCTAGACGCGTTCCGCCGCGTCGAGGAACGCCTCCGGTATCTCGGTGATGCTGCACACGAGGCGGAGACGCCCAGCGAGCACAGTCACTCGGCCGACACACGGGACCGTGTCGGTCTTCGGGATCACCAACGTGAGCGCGCGCGCCAGCCCTTGACCTTCGAAACGCAACGACCCTTCGGCGGTAATCCTTGGGACGACGTCGAAGTCCTGCGTCAGCACCCGCACGGTGACGTTGCCGTTTGCAACCGTCACGGGGACGCGGAGCGCATTGCTCAGTGCGTCCTCGGTGATGTCGACGGTGACCGTGCCCCGGTCGAGACTCGTGAGGCGGGCCTTCTGCTCGCTGAACAGCTGCTGGCGATCGAGATGCACGCCGTGGAGGTCGACGTCGACAGACGCGAACACGACTACGCCCGCATCGACGTTTTCGAGGCGGAAGTCGACCTCGCTGACCGTGCCGTTCAGAGCCAGCCTGCCGAGGAACGGAAACCCACCGACCGACGTGTCGACGGTTGACCCTGGCGGTACCTCCTGGCGGGCACGTGCATCCAGCTTGGTCTCGGCATACGAACGGGCGGCCAAATCGCCCGCGCCGAGGAGCGCCACGACCACGCCGAGAAAGATCAGCTTTCGCATCAGTTGCCTTCGTGCTCGGGCGGTCCTGTGGGAACGCCTGCGAGTCCCCGGTTGAGGTTGCCGGACCGGAGTCCTTCGAGATCGAGGGTGACGTACCCGTACCCGGCTCCGAGGACCGCATCCACGACCGAAGCGCGCTTGGTCAGGACGGCGGCGAAATCCTCGACCGGGACTTCAAGACGAGCTACCGACCCGTAGTGGCGGACGCGCACCGCCGCAAAGCCGAGGGCCCGGAGTTTGGCCTCGGCGCGCCCGACCGAGTCGAGCACTGACAAGGTCACCGGCGTGCCGTAGGGAATGCGGGACGAAAGACAAGCCGCCGCGGGCTTGTCCCACGTTCGTAGACCGGCGTCTCGAGAGAGCGAGCGAACGTCCGCCTTGGTCAACCCGGCTTCGACGAACGGGAACACTGCGCCGCGCTCGGCGGCTACCGCCTGCCCAGGACGATGATCGCCAAGGTCGTCGACATTTACGCCGAGCGCAATTGCCGCCCCCTCGGCACGCGCCAACGGCTCGAGCTCGTCCATGAGCGCGGTCTTGCAGTGCGCGCACCGATCAGTGTCGTTGGCGACGTAGGCGGGCTCTGAGATCTCGTCGGTGACGACCTCGCACCAACGCAGACCCCACTCTTCGGCAAGAGCGCGCGCATCCTCACGCTCGCCGAGCGCCAGCGACGGTGAGACCGCGGTGACGCAAAGCACTGCATCGGGTCCGAGCACATCCGTCGCCCACCACGCGATTAGCGCCGAGTCCGCCCCGCCACTGAACGCCACGACGAGGCGTTCGTGGCGGGACAGCGCGGCGGTTAGCCGGTCACCCGCATTGGTAGTTCCCTGCCTGTTCAAGATCGGTGAGCCTATGCTCGACCGCGTCATCCGACGGATGGGCAAGGAGGCAACGCATGCCCCGTAACACTCGAAGCTGGTGGCGGCTCTCAGCCGTTCTTCTGGCGTTGAGCCTGATAGCCGCCGCGTGCGGCAACGACGACGATGGTGCGTCGGGAGGTGAAGAGGACAGCGGCGGAGGCGACAAGCAAACCGTCGCACTCGCGTACGTAGGTCCGAAGACCGGCGACGCAGCCAACCTCGGCATCTTCATCCTGAACGGGGCGAAGGTCGCCGTGAAGCAAGCCAACGAGAAGTCCGACAAGTTCAACTTCGTGCTGAAAGAGTTCGACACGCAGGGTGATCCGGCGCAGGCACCCGGTCAGGCCGCCAAGTACATCGCCGACCAAGAGATTGTCGGCGTCGTCGGTCCGGCGTTCTCAGGCGAGTCAAAGGCCGTGCTCAAAAACCTGCAGGAGGCCAACCTGGTCATGGTGAGCGCGTCGGCCACCGCCTCCGACATCCCGGGCACAGTGCCCGGGCAGACGGTCTTCCACCGCGTCCTGCCCGACGACGCCGCTCAGGCCGCCGGTATCGCGAAGTACCTGAAGGCCAAGCAGGCCGGCAAGAGCGTTGCGTACGTGCACGACAACCAGGACTACAGCAAGGGCCTGGCCGACGCTGTAGCCAAGGCGGCAACCGCAAATGGTCACCGCAACCTGGGCACGTTCACAGTCGACAAGAATTCGCAGGACTTCTCCGCCGCAGTGAACTCGGTCAAGGGCGCGAAGCCCGACATCGTCTTCTACGGCGGTTACTACGCCGAGGCCGGCCGCCTGAAGAAGCAACTCAGCGACGCCGGCGTCACCGCGCTCTTCATGAGCGGGGACGGAGCGCTCGACCAGGGCTTCCTCAAGGGCGCCGGGTCAGGCCCGAACAACTCGATCATCTCCTGCCCGTGCAACCTCGCCACTGAGGCTGCCGGCGGACGGATCGGCACGTTCGCCAAGGACTACAAGGCCGAGCACGGCTCCGAGCCCGGCACCTACTCGTCCGAGGCGTTCGACGCCGCAAACATCCTCATCGAGGGCATCGAAGCCGGGAACACGACGCGCGAGAAGTTGCTCGCGCACGTAGAGGGCCTACCTGCCTACGACGGCATCAGCAAGAAGATCGAGTTCGTCGAGAACGGCAACCTCTCGTTGACCACCGTGTACTTCTTCCAGGTTAAGGACGGGGAGTTCGCGCCGCTCACGACCACGGACGACTTCTAGAGCCACACGCGATCAGATGACGGGGCGCTCGCCGAGCGGCGGGCGCCCCGTCACGCGCCACCCCCTGGAGGCTTCCCATCCAGTTTTGTCTTGATTGCCTGCGCGATCAGTTCTGGGCGCAAACCGTCACCGGCTTGACGCTCGGCTCGATCTACGCGCTGATCGCCCTCGGCTACACGCTCGTCTACGGCGTGTTGCGCTTGATCAACTTCGCCCACTCCGAGATCTTCATGGTCGGGATCTTCGGCGCACTCTTCGCCGTGCATGGCCTCGGGATCGAAACGGGCGACCCGGTTACCGGCGCCATGATTCCAATCGCCCTGCTGGCCTGCGTCCTGACCGGCATGGTCGTCTCAGGGCTCGCGGCGATCGTGCTCGAGCGAGTTGCGTACCGCCCGCTCCGGAAGCGCAACGCGCCCCGACTCACCGCGCTCATCACAGCGATCGGCGCGTCGTTGTTCCTTCAGGAGCTCTTTGCCCTGCGCTACGGGCGTGACGCCCTGCCGATTCCACGGCTGATCGAGCGTGACGTGTTGTTCAGCTTCCTCGGGGCGGATGTGCGACTCGACCAGGTCATCGTCTTCGTCGCTGCCGTGATCCTGATGGTGGCCTTGGAACGTTTCGTGCAGACCTCGCGCCTCGGCCGCGGCATTAGGGCCACCTCGCAGGACCCGGAAACCGCCCAGTTGATGGGCGTGAACATCGATCGGGTCGTGATGCTCACCTTCTTGCTCGGCGGCGTGTTGGCCGGCGCTGCCGGTGGCCTCTTCGCCATTTTCTTCGAAGCAGCGCGCTACAACTTCGGTTTTCTTCCGGGCATCAAAGCGTTCACCGCCGCCGTACTCGGCGGCATCGGCAACGTGCGCGGCGCGCTTCTCGGCGGGTTGCTGCTCGGTCTGCTCGAGAACTACGGCTCAGCGGTGCTCGGGGGGGAATGGAAGGACGTTTTTGCGTTCTCGGTACTCGTCCTGGTGCTGATGTTTCGGCCGACAGGCCTCCTCGGTGAGCGCATCGGGAGGGCGCGGGCATGACCGCGCCGGGAATGCTGCGTGGGCGCGGCTCGGTGGTGAGGGAGGTCACCGGGCATCCGCGGGTGCGGTTCGCTCTGCTCGCACTCGCGATCGTCGCCGCGCTGGTCGCACCCCCGTTCCTCTCTGCCTACCTCAAGACCATCCTGTTCTCGCCCGTGGCGATCTACGTCCTGCTGGCGATCGGCCTCAACATCGTGGTGGGGTCGGCCGGCCTGCTCGACCTCGGCTACGTCGCGTTCTACGCGGTCGGCGCCTATACGACCGCCGTCATCACCACTACCTGGGACGTCAACGCCTGGTATGCGCTCCCCTTTGCGATCCTGTTCGCCATGCTCGCCGGCGTGCTGCTCGGTGGCCCGACGCTGCGTCTCCGCGGCGACTACCTCGCGATCGTCACCCTCGGCTTCGGCGAGATCGTCCGCATCGTGGCGCAGAACACCAACGCACTCGGCGAGTCGCGCGGGATAACCGGTATTCAGCATCCGGCGCCGTTCACGCTCGAAGTGATGCCCTACTACTACCTCGCGATCGGGGCGATCGCGATCGCGGTGTTCTTCTCCTCGCGACTCCAGCGCTCGAGGGTGGGGCGCGCATGGGAGTCGGTGCGCGAGGACGAAGAGGCTGCCGAGACCATGGGCGTGCCCACGTTCAAGATGAAGCTGTGGGCCTTCGCGGTCGGTGCGTCAACCGGCGGCCTCGGCGGGTGGTTTTACGCGTCCTACGTCGGGTTCATCAATCCGGACAACTTCCCGTTCTCGCTGTCGGTGCTGATCCTCGCCGCAGTCGTCCTCGGGGGATTGGGTTCGACCCCGGGCGTCATCGCCGGCGCGTTTGCGGTGGGATTTCTGCCTGAGTATCTGCGCGACCTCGCTGCGGGCGAAACCCTGACGCGCTTGTTCAACACGGTGCTGGGCTCGAACGCATCGACCATCACCGACTTCCGGGTCTTCCTCTTCGGCGCCGCGCTTGTGGCGATGATGGTGTTCCGGCCGCAGGGTCTGATTCCGAAGCGGCGCACCCGCGTCGCGCCACTGAGGGCTGCCCCGCCCGAGGCCAAGCTGGCGCCGCAACGCGGGACAACCGGCACCGGCCCGGTGCTACAGATCATGGGGCTGACACGCGACTTCGGCGGAGTGCGCGCCCTCGACGCGGTGAGCTTCGACGTCGGCCGTCGCGAGATCGTGGCTGTCATCGGGCCGAATGGTGCGGGCAAGACAACGCTGTTCAACTGCGTTACCGGACTATCCGAGCCCACCGAGGGTGAAATCCTGCTCGACGGTCGCTCCGTAGTCGGCCAAAGGCCACATGAGGTCTGCCATGCCGGAGTTGCGCGCACGTTCCAGAACATCCGTCTCTTCGCCGACCTGAGCGCAATCGAGAACGTGCTCGTCGGGACCGACGCGCGGCACGCCACCAGCGTGCCCGGGGCGATGATCGGCGCCCCGCGCCATCGCCGCGAGGAGCGCTCTGGCCGAGAGGAGGCACTCTCGCTGCTGACCTTCGTCGGGCTCTCAGGCCGCGCCGAGGAGCGCGCTGGCAGCCTGCCGTACGGCGACCAGCGGCGGCTCGAGATCGCCCGTGCGCTCGCGACCGGCCCTTGCCTGTTGCTGCTCGACGAGCCGGCCGCGGGCATGAACCCGTCCGAGAAGCGCGCGCTGGTCGAGCTCATCCGGCGCATCCGCGACGGCGGCATCACGGTGCTGCTCATCGAGCACGACATGAACCTCGTGATGGGCATGTCCGACCGCATCGTCGTGCTCGACTTCGGCAAGCACATCGCCGAAGGCACACCGGCCAGCGTGCAACGCGACCCGCGGGTGATCGAGGCGTATCTGGGAGTCGAAGATGACGCTTCTTGAACTGAACGACGTGGTCGTGCACTACGGACCTGTGGCCGCGCTCAAGGGGATCACCTTGTCGGTCGAGACGGGCGCCATCGTGACGTTGGTCGGCGGCAACGGTGCGGGCAAGACCACCACGCTCAAGACCATTTCGGGGCTGCGCAAACCGACAAGCGGCACGATCAAATTCGAGGGCGACGCGATTCATGGGATGGCCCCGCACGAGCTCGTGAAGCGCGGTATCGGGCAAGCGCCCGAAGGGCGCGGCATCTTCCCCGGCATGACCGTGATGGAGAACCTGGGCATGGGCGCCTATTTGCGCAAGGGCTCGCTCAGCGCGGACTACGACCGCGTGTTCGCGCTGTTCCCGCGCTTGGCTGAGCGTCGCACCCAGAGCGGAGGCACGCTGTCGGGTGGGGAGCAGCAGATGCTTGCGATCGGCCGCGCACTCATGACCCGGCCGAAGCTGTTGCTGCTCGACGAGCCCTCGATGGGACTCGCACCCCGGCTCGTCGCACAGATCTTCTCGATCATCACGACCATCAACGAGCAGGGCACGACCGTGCTCCTCGTCGAACAGAACGCCGCGCAGGCTCTCAAGCGCGCCCAGTTCGCCTACGTCCTTGAAACCGGCACGGTCGTGCGGAGCGCGCCGGCTGCCGAACTCCTGGCCGACGACTCGGTGCGCAACGCATATCTCGGCGGTGACATCGGCGAGGACACCGAACCGTCCGAGGGCGACTAGGCCTTGGCCGCAAACCCGTGGCTCGAACGGCGGGTCCTGAACTACGCGCACCAGGGCGGCGCGCGCGAGGCGCCGTCGAGCACCTTGTTCGCACTGCGTCAGGCGGTCGCCGCCGGTGCAGACGGCCTCGAACTCGACGTGCACTGCACCGTCGATGCTGAGGTGGTCGTGTGCCACGACGACACGGTCGATCGGACGACCGCTGGCTCCGGCGCCATCGCTCAGCTGACCAGCCGGCAAATCCGCGAACTCGACAACGCGCACTGGTGGGTCCCGGGCGAGGTCGTGGCGCCCGGTCGCGCCGAAAGCGATTACGTGCACAGAGGGCTCGCCCCCGCTGATCGATCCTTCGGCATCGCTGCGCTCCGAGAGGTGTTGGACGAGTTCCCCACCACGTTCCTCAACCTCGACATCAAGCAAACGGCCCCGGTCGTCGAGCCGTACGAGCATCGGCTGGCGGACCTGCTCAGAGAGTACGAGCGTCGCGACAACGTGATCGTCGCCTCGTTCGACGACCGCGCCACGGACGCCTTTGCGGCGTACGCCCCCGAGATCCACACCTCTTGCGGCACGTTGCAAACCACCGCGATCTGGCAAGCGGTGCAGGACGGCGCGCCGCTACCCGAGACACGCCACGTCGCCCTACAGGTGCCCGCGTCGATCGGCGAAATTGTCGTCGTCGACGAACGACTCGTCGCACGGGCCCACGAGCACGGCCTCGCCGTGCACGTGTGGACGATCGACGACGAAGCGGAGATGGACCGACTCGTCGACCTCGGTGTCGACGGCATCATGACGGACCGCCCGTCACTGCTCGAGTCCGTGCTCCAACGTCGCGGCGTCGCGTACGGGGGCTGATCACTGTGGCGGCGCCTCCTACGGGCCCCGTAACGCTGCTGTTCACCGACATCGAGGGTTCGACACGGCTCCTGCACGAGCTCGGCGATGGGTACAGCGCGCTGCTGGAGCGGCACCACTCGACCATGCGGCGAGCGATCGAGCGGCACGGTGGGTACGAGGTCTCGACCGAGGGCGACGCCTTCTTTGTCGTGTTCGCCGGTGCGACCGAGGCCGTCGCAGCTGCGCTCGACGTGCAACGTGATCTCTCGGAGGAGACAACGGGTGTTGCGACCCCGCTGCGCGTCCGGATGGGTCTGCACACGGGCGACGTCTCCCACACCGTGACCGGCTACGTCGGCATGGCGATTCACGAAGCCGCCCGCGTGGCGTCGGCGGCGAACGGCGGTCAGGTGCTCGCAACCTCGGCAACCGTCGCCGCCGGCTCGTTGCCGGAGGCCTCCACGTGGACCGACCTCGGCGAGCACACGCTCAAGGACATCGTGCACCCCGTGCACCTGTTCCAGCTCGCACATCCGCGCCTGAACGCCGACGTTTCGCCGCCGCGCTCCCAAGGCGCCGCCGGATCGAACCTTCCCGAGCCGCTCACCTCGTTCGTCGGCCGCGACGACGAGGTGGCTTCGCTCATCGCGAGTGTCACCACCGAACGACTAGTGACGATCGTTGGTCCGGGCGGCGCGGGAAAGACGCGGCTGTCGATCGCGGTCGCCCAGAACGCGTCGAGTGCGTTTGCGGGCGGCGTGTGGTTCACCGATCTGTCTGGCGCGTCGGAGCACGACGATGTCGCGTCCGAGATCGCGCACAGCCTCGGAGCCGACACCGGTCAAAGCAGGCTTCTCGACGCCGTGGCCGAACACATCGGCCGTCGCCACACACTCCTAGTGATCGACAACTGCGAGCACGTCATCGACGGGGCCGCAGCAGCCGCGGACGCGCTGCTCAGTCGCTGCCCGGAGCTCGTCGTTCTGGCCACCAGCCGCGAACCTCTAGCGGTGGGTGGGGAAGCCGTGACCCGAATTGCATCACTGAGTGACCGCGATGCGTCCGCACTGTTCGAAGCGCGGGCCCGTCTCGTCGACCCTTCGTTTTCGCTCGACGCGGTGGCCGCGACTGTGATCGGCCTGTGCGAGCGGCTCGACCACATCCCGTTGGCCATCGAGCTCGCAGCGGCGCGGCTGGCGGTGATGCCCGTCGAAGAGCTGGCGGAGCAGCTCGACGATCGGTTCCGGATCCTCGTCGGGCGGCGCGGCGCCGCCGGCGCGCGACAGCGCACGCTCGAGGCCACGATCGCCTGGAGTCACGACCTTCTCGAGCGCGAGGAGCAACTCGTGTTCCGGCGGCTCGGGGTCTTCGCGAGCGCGTTCACTCTCGACGCCGCCGAAATCGTCGCCGCCATCGATGGTCAACGTTCAATCGTGAGAGGGATCGTCCGGCAGCTCGCGTCGAAGTCCCTGATCGTGGTCGACGGTGACGGTTATCGCCTCCTCGAGACGATGCGCGCCTACGCCCGAGACCGGCTCGAGGAAACCGGAGAGGTCGGCAGTACGCGTGACCGACACCTGCAATGGGCGGTCAGCGTGGCGCGCGAAGCAGAGGCGACGATTCACCAGGGCGGTGACGCGTGGTGGAGACACCGGCTTCTGCGCGAGCACGCCGACATCGAGGCGGCGGTGGAGTGGGCGCTGACGAGCGGACATGAGGAGCTGGCACTCGAAGTAACCGGTGCCCTCTGGTGGGCTTGGCTCGGCACCACCCGACTCCCATTTGCGACGCACCAGTTGCGCGCCTCGCTGGATGCTGCCCCGGCCGCAAGCCTGGAGCACCGCCTTCGCGCTGCGATCGGCGAGGCACTCTTCTCGTTCAACATGGGCGACGATCCGAGGTTTCTGGACGAGGCAGTCGCCCTCTCCGGGGCGATCGAGCGCGCAAGCGTCTTCTCGTGGTGTCCCGGATTGGCGCTCGCGTTGCGCTCGACCGCAGAATTCGTAGCCGGCCGAGATGACAGGGAGACGATTGCTACCGCTCGCGCAGCGGTCGACCTGGCCATGTCGATGGGCCACCCCGTCGGTCTCGCCTTCACCTACAGCGAGCTCGGGCGCAAGCTCGCGACGCTCGGCGAGTTCGATGAGGGCGTCGCACACATGGAGCGCGGGATCGAGTGGGCGCGAAAGGCCGGAACTGGGATAGGCGTCGCTCGAGGACTTAACCTTCTCGCCGGTGCCATGACCCGCCGGGCGGGCGACCCCCGTTCCGCCCGCGCGCTTGACGAGGAGCTTCTCGAGGTCGCCTCGTCCATCGCCGATGTCGACATGTCGTTCGCGGCGAAGTCGCGGCTCTCGCTTGGTGCCGCCGCAGACGGCGACCTCGCCCGCGCCGTCGGGTTAACGACTGAACTCGTCGACCTCGCCCGAAGATCGCGCTCGGCCGCCAACCTGGCCCACGTTCTGCAAGACGCCGGGTGGTATCACCACCTCGAGGGTCACAATGAGACGGCGCGCCAGTTACTCATGGAGTCCATTGCGACCGACAACGAAGACGCCCGCGTCGTCGTGGCGCGCTACAGACTCGCCGACACTCTGCGGACACTCGGCGAGGCCGAACAGGCTGCTGCGGAAGTGCGCGCCGGCTTTGCCGTCACCGCCGAAGCAGGCGACCCCGGATGGCTAGTCGCAATCCTTTGCGAGGAGGCGGCTGCGCTCGCCGCCGACGGCGGCGATTGGAATCGGGCCGCGGTGCTCGCGGGCGCAGGCAGCGCGCTTCGCGAGCCCCACGACGAGCCGTTCCTAGGCGAGGCCGAAGTGTTGGCACACGCAGAGCGCGCCGCGCGCGCGGTAGCTCCAACCACAGAGGAATATGAGCGACAGCGGTCAGTCGGCGCGGCGATGTCGGCGGCGGAAGCATCGGCCTTCGCGCTTACCGCTCTCGCAGCGCCCTAGCGCACGAGTTCGGCGACGACCTCGTCGATCGTGCCCACGACCCCGGTGAGGAATCGACCGAACTCGGCGTAACGCGCCGAGGCCTCGTCGAAGCGCATGGAGTACACGACATCCTTCAGGTCGTCGGCGTGCACGCCGAACAAGGTCACGCCCCATTCGTAGTCGTCGAGTCCCGCTGAGGCGGTGATGAGTTGGACGATGCGGCCGGCGAACGTGCGGCCGGTTTTTCCGTGTCCGAGCATGAGCTCGTGGCGGTCGTCGTACGGCAGCTCGTACCAATTGTGCGACTCGCCGCGGCGCTTGCTCATCGGATAGAAGCAGAACGCCCGCTTTCCTTCCGGAGGCAGGACGGGATAGAGACGCGCTTGAAGAGCCTCGTCCGGCATGCCCTTCGCGTACTCCGACACCTCGGTAATGGAGACGTACGAGTCGACGAGCTCGACCCGCGCCGCCTGAAGGTCGCTCTGGAGTCGCCGGAGGCGCCACAGGTCAGGGCCGAGCGCCATGATCCCGAGGTCGGCCTTGTGCCCGATCATGGCGACGGCCACGACTTGGACGCCGTCGGCCTCCGCCGCCTTGA
This sequence comes from Acidimicrobiales bacterium, assembly GCA_035536375.1. GTDB lineage: Bacteria > Actinomycetota > Acidimicrobiia > Acidimicrobiales > JACCXE01 > DATLOH01. The sequence goes on along the minus strand of DATLOH010000010.1, from coordinate 3,553 downwards.
CCGCTGAAACGAGCGATTCGCTGTCCGCCGCCTCTCCTACGTCGAAGAAGAGATGGACGACGTGGGTTCCGTTGGCGAGTTCGATCGGATCGGGCACGACGGCATCGTACGATGCGGGCATGCGGAGTACGGCCTTGACGTGGCGCGCCATCGTGGCCGCTGGCTGCACAGCACTTGTGATGCCGACTGCAGGCGCCGCACCGGCCGCGCCAACGGCGGTGCCCGCACTCGAGATCGTGGGGCGGGGGTTCGGTCACGGCGTCGGGATGGCACAAGACGGCGCGCTGTCGATGGGGCGCGCCGGCGCGTCGACGCCGCAGATCCTCGGACACTTCTATCCGGGCACGAAGATCGGCCGCGCGAGCGGGAACGTGCGCGTTCCCGTGTTGAGCGCAGGCTCGTCCGGAATGATCGCGTTCCCGAGCGGCGGTGAGATACGGGATGCTCTGGACGCTTCGGCGACGATGTCGGTCCGCGTCGCGCCGGGCGACTCCGTCGCGATCAGCTACTCAAACGGGCGCTACCAGGCCACACCTTCAGGACAGGTGAGCGCCCCGGGGCCGAGTGGGTCGACGACTACCTCGGCTCCCACAACCACCACCACCACCACCGCACCTGCGGGTGGGCCGAATCCGGTGCCGATCTCGACGACGACCACAACCAACCCGGGGGCGCCCACGTCGACCACCACCCCGGTATCGCCGAGCACGACCACCCGCATCAATGCGGCGGCGACGACGACAACGGCAGCACTCACAACCGCGGAATCCACACCGGCGGCCAGTTCGACGCGACCACTGTGGGCGATCCCGCAGGATGGCGGGACAGTGTCAGTGCCCGCGCGCGGCCGCGCGTATCGCGGATCAATCGAGGCAACGGCGTCGGGCGGCGCACTCCGCTTCGTCAACAACGTCAACGTAGAGACCTACCTCAAAGGTATGGGCGAGGTGCGCAACCCGAGCTGGCCGGCGGCGTCGCTGCGCACCCAGGCGATTGCGGCGCGCACCTATGCGCTGCGAGCGATGACCGCCGGCGGCGAGCTGTGCGACAGCCAGCGTTGCCAGGTGTACCTCGGGGCGGCCGCCGAGTACGCGGCGATGAACAAGGCCGTGAACGACACGAGCGGCCAAGTCCTGTACTTCGGCAGCACGCTTGCTTCGACCGTCTACTCGGCAAACGGAGGCGGCTTTTCGGCCAGCCGCGAGGAGGGGTTCGGGACGACCGGCTCCAACTACCCGTACCTGCGTCCCTCCCCCTACACGACCACCGACCCCGCAAGCTGGAAGGTCATCGCGCCGCTACGCGAGATTGGAGCGCGTCTCGGGTACGGCGGTGCGCCCGATTCGGTGGAGGTCGTACGCCGCGGGCCGTCGGGGCGGGCACTCGAGGTACGCCTGAACGGGGTAAATGGTCCGCGCTCCGTCAGCGGTCTGGCATTCGACTCGGCGCTGGGCCTGAAGTCGACGTTGTTCACCCTGCGGGTCACCACCGCGGTGCCCGAGGGATCGCTCGGCCGGGCTGAGCAGATTCAGGCGCTACCCGATGACGCCGCGGCCGCGGCAGCCGAAGCAGCTAACGACGCCGCGTTTGCCGTTCCGGTGCTGCCGCGCGGCCCGCTGTTCGCGGCAGCGACGCGGGACGTCGACGCGCGTGCGGTTGGCGGCGTCCTGCTGACGTTGGCCCTGAGTGCCCTTGTGTTGAGCGCGCTCGCAATTCCCGCCGCTACGAACGGGAACGCGATCGCAGCGGTGCTCAGGAAGCGCTGGCGTTAGAGCGGCGTTCCCACTCGCGGATCAGCGCCAGGCGCTCGGCCACGGGCGGGTGCGAGTGATTCAAGCGCTTCCAGAGCGACGGAGCGAGATCGGCGAGGTTGTCGGTGTGCAGGTTGCGCAAGCTCGCCGAGGCGGCTTCGGGTTCCGGGACGGCTTCGAGGCCGAAGAGATCCGCCTCTCGTTCCGCAGCGCGCGAGACGTAAGACGTCACGAGGTTCGTCAACAGCCCGGGCAGGCCGAACACCAGCATGAACAGCGGGATTGCGCCGGGGTTGCCGAGTCCACCGCCGTAGAACGGTCCGGTGCCGTCGACCCCTGCAAATCGGAGAGCCCAGTCACTTTCGAGCACGAGCTTCAAGAAAACGAAGTTCACGAGCAGCATCGCCACGGCCACCGGAACCATCCGCACGATGTGGCGCAGCTTCCAGTGGCCGAGCTCGTGTGCGCACACCCACCGGATCTGCTCCCGGGGACGGTCGAGGATCGTGTCGAACAGCACAAGCCGGCGGACTTTGCCGGCGCCGGCGACGTAGGCGTTGTCGCGGTTGTCGCGCTTCGACGCGTCCTCGACCTCGACTTTGCGCACGTCGGCTCCGACATGTTTCGCCACCCGCAGCAGGTCCTGGTGCAGCTCCTCGTCAGCGAGCGGCGTGTACTTGTTGAACAGCGGAAAGATGATCTTCGGGGCCAGGAGGCCGATCCCGACGCTGAGCACGGATATCAGGATCCACCCGTAGAACCACCAGAGGTCCGTGGCACGCACGACCGCCCACAGCGGGATCAGCAGCAGCGACCCGATGACCCAGCCGAGCACCGTCCCCTTCAGCAGATCCGAGAAGAACGTGCCGGCTGTCGTCGTCGAGAACTCCCACTTCTTGTCGTAAACCATCGTGCGCCACCAGGAGAAGCCGAAGTTCAGGGCAGTGCCGATGAGATCCGTGGCAATGATCACGGCAACGACCTGGAACACCCAGTTCGTGATGTTCAGCGCCTCGAACAGCTTGGGCATCAGGTGGAAGCCCACGATCCAGAGGTCGACGAGGAAAACGAGCGTCTTCTGTGCGACCGACACGGCCCGGATCGGCTTGAGGTAACGCTTCGCCTTGGCGATCTCGTCCGGATCGAACCAGTCCTCGGGCTTGGCGGGAAAGGCCCGCCACGGACTGATCCCCGAACGACTCGGTTTGATGGTGGTGCCCCCAGGCGCCGTGATCGTCGTCATGCGCAAACCGTACAGATCGACCACACAGCCCCACCACCACCTCCAGGGTGATCGCCCTCACCCCGCAGGACGATTGGCGCGCCACACCCCACCCGTAACCTGCGCTCCAGCACCGCCACACCTCCCCCTGCCGAAATGTGATGCGTTACGGGCAAATTCGTGCGGATTTTTGCCCCCATCGCATCAATCTGAGCAGCGGAGACTCGGGTGCGCGTGTTGCGGACGGTGGCGGAGTTGAACGAGCGAGGCTGGAACCGCGACTATCTCCGGCGGGGCGAACGCCACGGCCGTTGGCGCCGCATCGTCAAGGGCGTCTACGGAGAGGGGCCAGAACCGCCTTCTCCCCTCGACGTCGCTCGCGCCACGGCCTATGCGGTCAGCGGCGTCGGCGCGCGCGGGCTGGCGGGAGTGTTGCTCGGGCTCGACTCGGTGACGCTCGCCGACGGTGTCGAGATCCTCCTGCTCGCGGGTGAGAGCAACCGCAGACCTGGCGTGCGACGGGTGAAGCAGTTGCCAGACGCCACGATTGAGATTGCGCAGGTGCGTTGCACCGACGGGC
>DATLOH010000009.1:0-5951 GCA_035536375.1 Acidimicrobiales bacterium | reverse complement strand
CGCCCGGGTGGTGCGTTACGCCCAGGTCGTGATCGGAGGCTGAAGCGCTGATGCCGCCCCGGTGGCGGCGCGTCGTGCTCAAGCTCTCGGGAGAGGCGTTTGCCAGCTCCCTCTCCGACGAGAGCATCGACGGCGCCGTCGTCGACCGCATCGCCGGCGAGATCGCCAAAGTGCGTTCGGAGCTTGGCGTGGAGATCGCCGTGGTGGTGGGCGGCGGCAACATCTGGCGGGGCACCACCGGCGCCGGCGCCGGCATGGACCGCGGCACGGCCGACTACATGGGCATGTTGGCCACCGTCATCAACGCCCTAGCCCTCCAGGACGCTCTCGAGCGCCACGGCCAGCCCAACCGGGTGCTCTCGGCCATCGAGATGCGAGAGGTGGCCGAGCCCTATATCCGCCGGCGGGCCATGCGCCACCTGGAGAAGGGGCGGGTCGTGACCTTCGCCGCCGGGATGGGCAACCCGTTCTTCACCACCGACACGCCGGCGGCGCTGCGCGCCGTCGAGATCGAGGCCGAGGTCCTCCTGAAGGGCACCCACGGAGGCGTTGATGGTGTGTACACCGCCGACCCGCGCCGAGACCCGACGGCAACCAAGCTCGACGAGGTGTCGTTCATGGAAGTGGTCAGCCAGGACCTCCGGGCGATGGACCTGACCGCCATCACGTTCTGCAAGGACAACCAGCTGCCGATCCTCGTCTTCGACGTGATGACCCCGGGCACGATGCGTCGCGCTCTTCTCGGTGAGCCGATAGGTACGCTGATCCGGTGAACGACGACTCTCTAGAAGGAGCCGCGCTGGCCGAAGCGCGCGAGAGGATGCACAGCGCAGTTGCGCACGCGCAGCATGACTTCGCCACGGTGCGCACAGGCCGGGCGTCGCCGACGCTCGTCGAGAATCTCAGAGCCGACTACTACGGCGCCGACACGCCGCTCAAGCAGCTCGCGTCGTTCAGCGTGCCCGAAGCGCGGCTCCTCGTCATCGCGCCGTTCGACAAGGCCGCGCTGAAGGGCATCGAGAAGGCCATTCAGAACTCCGATCTCGGTCTCCAGCCGAACAACGACGGCACGGTGATTCGCATCAATTTCCCGCAGCTCACCGAGGAGCGGCGCAAGGAGATGGTCAAGATCGTGCACCACAAGGCCGAGGAGGCCCGGGTGGCGGTCCGCAATGTTCGCCGCGCCATCCGCAAAGATCTCGAAGGTTTCGAGAAGGATGGAGACATCACGACCGACGAGCTCGAGCGAGCCGAAAAGGACCTAGAGAAGATCACGCACGACCAGGTGGCCGAGATCGACCGCCTGTTGCAAACCAAGGAACAGGAGCTGCTCGAGGTCTGAGCAGTCGGCGGGCCACGGCACCGTCGGTCGCAGAGCTCGACAGATCCAAGGGAGAATCGATGGACGACTGGGACGGCGACGACGACCGAGCGGATGTCGACGAGGAACCGACGCCCGCCCGTCCACCCGGCGAAGGCGTGCGCATCCTCGGTGCGGAGGAGGCGGCGGCGGCGTTGCAGTCGGGACAGGCTGAGGGCCGCGAGCCGCTCCGGTTCCCGACCCGCACGGCACCCGAGGGAGTGACCCCTGCGGCCAGCTTCCCGTTGGAGGTCGACCCCGGTGAGGTGCCACGTCCGACGGTCGCCATGCCCGCCGCACCCCCGACCTTGCCGCACTGGACCGCTCCGCCTACCGGCGAGGTGCCCTCAGTGCTCTCCGGCCGCGCCGCGGACGAAACAGACGAAGACGACCTGAACGCGTGGTCGGCACTGTCCGGCGGCCAGCCGCGGTGGCGTGACCGGCACGACGCCTGGGACGACTCCGGCTACGACGACGCGTCTGTACTCGCTGACGACCAACCCCCCCTTGGTGCGCTCGACGAGAGCCGCACTTCACCGTTCGCCTTTGAAGACGAGCCGCTCGATGATGACTTCGGCGCGTTCGCCGACGGCGGTGCGGGAGCGGTCGTCGATCCGATTCCGCTCCGTCAGCCTGCTCCCGCTCCCGAGCGGCGGAGCCGGGCGCCACGTGTGCCTCGCCCGCGCTCGGGCAGCTTGCCGGGCGTAACTCGGAACGCACCGCCGGAGGGCCGAGACATCGGTACCGCGGTGGGCATCGGCGTCGGCTTCGCCGTCGTCGCGCTGCTTGCGTTCAAGCTGGGGCCCTTCTGGGCCGCACTTTTAATCACCGGTGTGGTCATGCTCGCGGCGGTCGAGCTGTATGACGTGCTGCGCCGGGCCGGGTACCAGCCGGCGACGTTGCTCGGTCTCAGCGCAACGCTCGCGATCCTGGTCGCGACGTATCAGGAGGGCGAAGCTGCGCTCCCACTCGTCACCGTGCTCCTGGTGACGTTCACGTTCATCTGGTATCTCGCGCGCGTCGTCACCGCCCGCCCGACGGTCAACGCTGCGGCCACGATCCTGGCGTTCATGTGGACCGGGTTCCTCGGAAGCTTCGCGATGCTGATGGCCCGTCCCGACCCGTTCGACTCCCGGGTCGGAATTGCCTTCCTGCTTGGCGCAGTTCTGGCCACTGCGTTCAACGACATCGGCGCGTACTTCGTTGGTAGCCGCATGGGATCGCGGCCGCTCGCTCCCGAGATCAGCCCGAACAAGACCTGGGAGGGCGCGATAGGCGGTGCCGTCGTCAGCATCGTCGTGACCGTGCTCGTGCTCGGGTTCCTCCCCGGCATGGAGCCGTGGGACGGCGGCAAGGCGTTCTGGCTGGCGCTCGTCGTGTCGATCGTTGCGCCGCTAGGTGACCTCGCCGAGTCGATGATTAAGCGTGACCTCGGGATCAAGGACATGGGACGTCTTCTCCCCGGTCATGGCGGTGTCATGGACCGCTTCGACGCTCTGCTGTTCGTGCTTCCCGCCGTCTATTACCTCGTTCAAGTTCTTTACACCTAAGCGTCGTGACTGACGTTGCCGTGCTCGGCTCGACCGGGTCGATCGGCACGCAGACGCTCGACGTCATCGCTCAGCACCGCGAGCAGTTCGACGTCGTTGCGCTGGCGGCCGGGACGGCGAGCGCAGAGCTGGTGGAGCAGGTGCGGAAATGGCGTCCCGCGCTCGTGGCGGTCGCGGACGAGGCGGCTGGTGCATCGTTGCGCGATGCAGTCCCGCCCGGGACGCGGGTCATCTGCGGCGCCGACGGGCTGAGCGAAGCCGGCGCCGCCGGTGAGGTCGCCGTGAACGCGGTGGTCGGCTTCGCAGGGTTGCCGGTGACGATTGCAGCGCTTTCCGCCGGCCACCGGCTCGCGTTGGCCAACAAGGAGTCGCTCATCGCCGCCGGACCGGTCGTCGCCAAGGCGCGGGCAACCGAAGGCGCCGAAATCATCCCGGTTGATTCCGAGCACTGCGCGGTCCACCAATGCTTACGGTCCGGAAGTCGAGGTGAGGTGGAACGCCTGGTGCTCACGGCGTCGGGAGGACCGTTCCGCGGCCGCAACGCGAGCGATCTGCGCGACGTGACCATCGCAGACGCACTCGCTCATCCAACGTGGGCGATGGGGCCGAAGATCACCGTGGACTCGTCGACGCTGGTGAACAAGGGTCTCGAGGTGATCGAGGCGCACGAGTTGTTCGGCCTGCCCTACGACCGCATCGACGTGGTCGTACACCCGCAGTCGATCGTCCACTCGATGGTGTCGTTCACTGACGGTGCGACGATCGCGCAGCTGTCGCAGCCAGACATGCGCCTGCCGATCGGCTACGCGCTTGGGTATCCCTCCCGACTAGCCACGCCGTTCGGCGCGCTCTCCTGGGACGAGGCGACCTCGCTCGACTTCGAGCCGCCCGATCGGGAAGCGTTTCCCGGGCTCGACCTCGCCTACGCCGCCGGCCGGGCCGGCGGCGTCGCCCCGGCATGGCTGAGCGCCGCCAACGAAGTCGCCGTCGAAGCGTTTCTCGATGGACGACTTCGCTGGATCGAGATCGCAGAGGTCATCGCGGAGGTCCTCGCGGCTGCGCCTACCGAGATGCCCGCTACCGTCGCGGATGTGTTGAACGCCGATTCCGAAGCCCGTCGGCGCGCTGCGAAGGCCGTTTCGCTCCGGGCAGCTGCATGACCCAGACACTCGAAGCACCGCGAACTGACCCGCCCTCGCCGGACGCAGCGGACGAAGGCGCTGGGGCGGTGACCCGTCTGGCACTCGTCGTCGGGGGCCTCGTCGCCGCGGCGGTGTTCTTCGGCGTGTGGCGCACGGTGGCGGTGATGGCCGCCGTGATCCTCATGATCATGTTGCACGAGCTCGGTCATTACGTGATGGCGCGACGAGCGGGGATGAAGGTCACTGAGTTCTTCCTCGGGTTCGGGCCGCGGTTGTGGTCGATACGCCGCGGTGAGACCGAATACGGGATCAAGGCGATCCCTGTCGGCGGCTACGTGCGGGTCATCGGCATGAACAACCTCGACGAAGTCGATCCCGCGGACGAACAGCGCACATACCGCGCCAAGGGGTACCTCGCCCGGCTTGCCATGGCATCGGCCGGCTCGATCGTCCACTTTCTTCTCGCGTTCTTGCTTCTAGTCGGCATCTATGCCGGCACCGGCGTCCTCGATTCCGACAAGGCCACCGCTACACCGGTCATCGACGAGGTGAGCACAACTGCGCAGTTCGGCGGCCAAGCGAGTCCTGCCGCCAAAGCGGGGTTGCGCTCGGGCGATCGCCTCGTGGCGCTCGACGGCCAGCCCGTGCGGTCCTGGGCCGACGTGCCCGCCTACATCGGCCCGCGCGTCGAGCAGCCGATCGTGCTCACGATCGACCGAGATGGGTCCCGCTTCGACATCACCGTCGTGACGGCGAGCTCTAAGAAGGTGCGCAACGACGAGGTCGCCACGGGACTCATCGGGATCCTGCCCGAGGTCGATCCCGGTCCGGTCGAGCGGGTCAATCCGGTCGTCGCTGCCGGGCGCGCCGGCAAGCAGCTCGTGAGCCTCACCGGCCAGACCGTGACCGGCCTTGTCCGAATGTTCACGCCGAGTTCGATCGGGGATTACGGCGACCAGCTCGCGGGCAAGCCATTGAGCGATCCGGCCGCCGAAGGCAACCGGTTCCTCAGTCCAGTTGGGCTCGTGAACCTCGCCAGCGACGTGTCCGCAATCGGTCTGCGCGAGGTGCTGATGCTCCTCGTCCTCATCAACGTCTTCGTCGGGATGTTCAACATGATCCCGCTGCCGCCGTTCGACGGCGGGCACGTCGCGGTCGCGACGTACGAGGCGATCCGCTCGAAGATCAGTGGCCGGCGCTATCAGGTCGACATGAACAAGCTGCTCCCGGTCGCATGGGGCGTCATCATCCTCTTGATGCTGATCAGCGTTACTGCGCTGTATCTCGACATCAAGAATCCGATCAACCTGAACGGATAGGCCTTTGCAGTTCACCGGTCAGGCTGCGCCCCGCCGAAAGACCCGCCGTGTGATGGTCGGCACGGTCGCCGTGGGGGACGGCGCGCCGATAAGCGTGCAGTCGATGACGATCACGAAGACGGCGGACGTCGAAGGCACGCTCCAACAGATCTACGCGCTGGCCGCCGCTGGCGCGGACATCGTGCGGTGCACGTGCAACGAGATCGAGGCGGCCGAGGGACTCGCACAGATCGTCCCCCGGTCGCCCGTCCCGATCGTGGCCGACATCCACCACCAGTACCGCATGGCGCTCGCCGCGCTCGACGCCGGTGTCGCCTGCCTGCGCTTGAACCCCGGCAACATCCGCAACCCCGACCAGATCAAGCTCGTCGCCAGCGAGGCGCGCGACCGGAAGGTGCCAATTCGCATCGGCGTGAACGCGGGCTCGCTCGACAAGGACCTCTACGAGAAGCACGGTGGCGCCACGCCCGAAGCGCTCGTCGAGTCGGCGCAGATCGAACTGCGGTACTTCGAGGAGGTCGGCTTCGACGACGTCAAGATCTCGGTCAAGGCGTCCAACGTTCCGCTCATGATCGAGTCG
>DATLOH010000008.1:0-3663 GCA_035536375.1 Acidimicrobiales bacterium | reverse complement strand
GAGGCCCCGTTGGGGAGCCGGAACGATACTCCTCAACGCCCAGTGCGGCGGCGTTGGTGCCGTGACCCGCGGAGTGGTGGGAAATGAGAGCACCGGCGTGACCTTCAGCGTCGGTGCGGCGCTTGATCTCCTTGTTCAGCCGCCCCAGCGGGTTGGTCGACCAGATCTTCCGGCAGTCTCGTCGCTCGAATCGGGCATCGGCGTGTTTGCCGGATGCACCTCCGTAAACCCACGGGCCAGTGATCTTGGCAATCAAGCAAGCCGGCTTCACGGGCGAGCACTATCGCCTGCGCCCGGTTGCGCACCTGCAGCTCCTGAAAGATGCGGGTGATGTGATTGCGCACGGTCGCGGGACTCACCATCAGTCGGCCGCTTGGACGTCGGCGAGATACGTTGACGGCGCCGTTGACGTCGCACGGGGCGGCGATGGGGGCGAGGTGGGCGAGGAGCTCCTCGCACAATGCGCGGTCGTCGAGTGCGATCGCGGCCACGGCGCCGCCACCTTCGTGGGGAGCGAGAGCCTGGCGCAACTGCTCAGTGCTCCTTCGGAGGCTTGACGTCCACCATCCGAGCGAGGTCCATGAGCCCGCGGTGCTGCTGCGGCAAGGTCTCGACGGGAGATCGACCGGGCTCTCGCTGCCCTGACTGGGGTCCGCGGTTATCGGGCCTGCGGGTGCTGCACTTCAAGGGCAGTCAGGCCGGTGGTGCTCGGTGGAACGGCCCAGGTTCTCCGCGATCAGCTGCTCCCTTGCCCGTCGCTTCGCCGAGCCGCTCGCCGCGATCGACGGCCTCGCGGTCGGCAACCAGGTCGTGCTCAATCAGGTCCTTGTCAGCTTCAGCGACGACCACCGAACCGACCGGGTCATCGCTCAGGTGCAACGCTCGGGAGAGTGCTGGATGGGCGCCACCACCTGGCACGGCAAGCGCCTCATGCGTATTTCAGTGTCGAGTTGGCGAACGACAGCAGACGACGTCGACCGGTCCGTCGCTGCGATCCGTGCGGCGACCGAGCGGGACGTACTACATGACCACCCTGTCGCCAGTGGCTCGTCCTGGGCAGACTGAGGGAACCCCAAGAAGCGGCTTCGCATTTCTGCCCTCTCGGTGCGACCACGCCGATACCGGGCAGCAGGTGTTGCGGACTCAGACGGCGTTTTCATTCATGGAGGCTGCCCAGACGGCGAGCTGGCTGCGGTTCGAAAGGCCGAGTTTGGTGAGGATGTGCTGGACATGGTTCTCGGCGGTACGTTCGGCGATGACTAGGCGCTCCGCCAGCTCGCGGTTGGTCAGCCCTTGGGACACGAGATCGGCGACCTCGCGTTCGCGTCTCGTGAGCGCCCGCGTCGGATCCGCGCACGCGACCCGTCTGCGCAACGCGGTGATCTTCTCGCTGAGTGCCGCCATCCCGAGTCCCCCCGCCTTTGCTCGTGCCGCGGCCAACAGTGATCGCGCCTGCTCGACGTCGCCAGGCCGGCCTCGGGCGGTGAGCGCTCGGGCAAGCTCGTACTGAGCCTCGACGCGAAACGCTGCGGCGCCGTTCTCCGCGCAGGCGCGCTCCGCGTGTTCGAGATGCGCGACGGCCTGATCGAGTCGGCGAAGATGCCCCGCGCCGATGCCGAGCCAGAGCTCGACCGGTCCGAAGTACACCATCGCCGTCATCCCGCTCGCAACGTGGTGGCCCCGGTAGGGCGCGAGCAGGTCGTAGAGCGCAGCGGCGTCGTCCGACTCGCCGAGCGCGGCGGCCACCGCCAACCCGAACGCGTACCCGCACAGCACCGCGTGCGGAGGTGGCTCCCATCGCCGTACCGGCCCGAGACCTCGGTACACCTGGGCGGCATCAGCGAGCCGACCCGCTGAGACCAGCGCCCTCGCCAGCGCGATCTGGCCGATGAAGCCGATCATCTCCGCATGACCTTCGGGGGCGCCCGCGTAGTCGAACGAAGCGATCGCGTCGTTGTCGCCTCCGGCGTGGTGGGCCACGTTCATCGTCAGCGCCGACCGGAAGGTGAATCGCACGTCGTGGTCCGTGGGGTCGAGGATGGCGAAAGCCTCGGCCGCCAATCTTCGCGCTTCGACGAATCGGCCCTGCGCCTGGGCGAGCACCGCTCGACAACGGGTTACCTCGAACCTGGCCATCGGTCCTCGAACTCGCTGGGCGGTGAGCGCGAGCAGCTCGATCGACCCCGCGACGACGCTCAGGTCGCCCTGTTCGAGCCCGGCGTCGATCCGCCACAGGTGCGCCCACATCTCGATCTGTGGATCGCGGGACGCGCGACCCAATTTTAACATCCGACCGGCGAGCGCGATCCGCTCCTCCAGGCCCTCCGGTCCCACGCAGACGACCTGGCGGGCACGCAGCGCGGCGGCGATCGCGTTGTCGTCACCGCTCTGCTCCGCCAGGTCGAGCGCTTCTTCGCTCGCAGCTGCGACGGCCTCGGGTTGGCGCAAGAACGCGAATGTCTCGACGAAACGAGCCGTGACCCGTGCTCGCAGCGCGGTCGCGTCGCGGGCCAAGCCTGCCAGCGCCTCCTCACACAGCTCCCGCGTCGTGAGATCGGCCGTGCCAACGGCCGCGATCACCAGGGCGGCCTCGGCTATGAGATCGGGCCGCCCGAGCTCGCGGCCGACGGCAGCTGCATCGAGGCAGACCTCAAGGCGGCCCTCCAGGTCGCCTGACAAGTCGAGGGCGCGACCAGTCAAGAGCAGGATCCGGCAACGCTCGGCGCGGTCGATGTCGCCACCGCCGATGCGCACGGCCTGACGGAACAGGCGTGCCGCATCCTCGTAGGCCAGCTGGCGCATCGCCTCCTCACCGGCACGGGCGCTCCAGCTGGCAGCGGTCGCGGCGTCACCGGCGATCGACGCATCGGCCCAGTGACGGGCGACGTCGAACAGTCGCGGCCCGAGGGCGTGCCCGTACTGCCGCTCTATTGCCTCGGCGGCGCGGCGGTGAAGACTCAGCCGTTCGGCCGGTGCGAGACCCACCTCAATCGCATCGCGCACCAATGCGTGCACGAACTGGTGCTCGTGCGGAGCCTCGTGAAGCTCGACGAGCCCTGCCTGCGTGGCCTCGGCAACAAGGTCGAGAGCAAGCGGGGCCGATATCCCCGTGATCGCAGCCACGATGGCCACGTCGAACTCGCGGCCCACAATGGCGGCAGCCTGCAAAAGGGCGACGCATCCATCGGACAGCTGGGCCAGGCGGTCCGCGATGGCGGTCCGAACGGTCGGCGTCACGGCGATGAACCGACGGCCCGAGCGGGCGTCGGCCATGGCCCGGGCGACCTCGCCGACGAAGAGCGGGTTCCCGCCGGTGAGCGCCTCGACGTTGGCGACAGCTGCCGGATCCACGTCCTCGCCGAGAACCATCGCCAGCTGCCGGCCGATCGCGGCCTTAGGAAGCCCTCGAAGCTCGAGCACGGTCGCCACCGGCTCTCGTGCCAGCCGGCCGAGTATCTCGCTGTGCCGTTGCTCCGTCGGTCGGGAGCCGGCGACGATGAGCAAACGCTCGTTGCTGATCGATCGCGCCACATGGCTCAGGAGGAGCAGTGAGGGCTTGTCCGACCAGTGGACGTCGTCGAGCGCGAGGACGAGCGGGCGCAGTTCGCACACTTCTCGCAGCAACTGCGCCACGGCGTCGAACTGGCGGAACCGGTCATCGGC
>DATLOH010000007.1:0-20579 GCA_035536375.1 Acidimicrobiales bacterium | reverse complement strand
CTGCGCCGCTTGTCTTCGACAGTGGCGCGTTCGCCCCGCTCGACACGTTTGGAGCAGTGGAGGATTTCACCGACGCGTTGCCGTCGCTGAGCGCGTCGGGTAGTCCGCAGGCGGTCGGCGCGGCACGGGCGAACCGGTTCGTACCGGCGACGGGGAACCCCTTCGCTGCGCCGGACACGCGAGCCGAGCGGGTCCTGGCGTTCATGTTGCTCCTGGCGCTCGGTGCCGCCCTGTTCTGGTTCGGCGGAAAGCCCGCGCGGGCGCCGCGTCTTCTAGGATCACTCGGGCACGGACAAGCGGTGCCCATCGACCCCGGCGCTATGGCCGGTGTGGGACGCTTTGCGCGACCACGTGGAGGACGTTGATTTGATATTCGCTGGGCGTAGGGCTTCATCAAGAGCCGTGGTTGCTGCGGCTCTCGCGGTCGCTGCGCTGAGTGTCCTCCCATCGATCGCCACCGCCGCGGCGCCGGCGAGCGCGCGCCAGCTCACGGCGCAGGTCGATGCGGCCCGCAAACGCGCCAACGCGGCAGCGGCGAAGCTGAACCGGGCGACGAGCGAGCTCGCCCGCGCCGAGTCCGAGATCTCCAAGCTTCGCGCCAAGTCAGCGGCGAATCGCAAGCAGATCGACGAGTTGCAGGCTCGGCTCAAGGTGTATGCCGTCCGGCAGTACACATCGGGTGGCCAGACCGGCACCGGAATCGCGGTTGACGACGCGGCACAGCTCAGCCGGAACCGGTTCCTGATGCGCAGCGTCACGCTTGGCTCTGCTGACGAGCTCGACGCCTATCGCGTCGCCCGCTCCGACGAGGCGCTCACCGAAGCGTCGCTCGAAAAGCGCGTGGCCGAGCGACGCAAGGTCGTCACCCGCCTCCGTAGTGATCAAGCCAAGGTGACTGCAGAGCTCGCCAGTCTCGGCAAGTCGTTGAAAGCGTTGCAGGCCATCGCGCCGAAGCGGGCATCACGCGCCGGAGCCGCACCGGCGCCTGCGGCAGCTCGTCTTACCGGGTCCGTCGTCGTCACCGGCGCGTGGACCTGCCCGGTGCAGGGCGCGCGGGCTTTCACCAACGACTGGGGTAACCCGCGCTCCGGCGGCCGCCGTCACAAGGGCACGGACATCTTCGCGGCGTCCGGGACGCCGGTCGCGGCTCCGGTCGCGGGCACGGTGAGCTACCGCAACGGCGGGCTCGGCGGACTTTCGTTCTATCTCAGCGGTGTCGACGGGAACACCTACTACGGCGCGCACATGGCGCGCACCGGTGCAGAGGGTCGCGTTGCACAAGGCACGATCATCGGCGCCGTCGGCAGCAGCGGAAACGCCCGCGGTGGCTCACCCCACCTGCACTTCGAGCTGCACCCCGGCGGCGGCGCCCCGACGAACCCGTACCCCACCGTCCGCGCTCACTGCTGACGCTCCGTCGGTCCTGAAGACCGATCGTCAATGACGACGGAAGCTGAGCTCGTGGCTGCACTCAGCGTGGTTCTGTCCGCCGACGTCGACGACCTCGAGCGTGTCACCGGTGGTGCGAGTCGCGAGACCTGGGCGTTCAGCACGGCGTCTGAGGACGTGCGCCGGAAGTTGATCCTGCGGCGCGACCCGCCCGGCGCCATGGCCAGCGGCCTCGCGCGTGAGGCGCAGCTCCTCGAGTGCGCCGCTGCCGTCGGTGTGCCGGTGCCCGAGGTGATTGCGTCCGGCGCGGATCTCGCGGGGGCGTCGTTCGTGGTCATGCGGGCAATCGACGGTGAGACGATCCCGCGCCGACTCCTCCGCGACGACGCGTTCTCAGCTGTCCGTCCCCAGCTCGCCTCGCAGTGCGGGCGGATCCTTGCGGCCGTCCACCGGATGGACGCCGAGATGGTCGACGGCCTGCCTGATGACGACCCGCTCGAGCGGGACCGGCTCGCCTACGACGAGTTCGGTCAGCCGCACGCAGCATTCGAGCTCGCGTTCCGGTGGCTAGAAGATCACCGGCCGGCGACCGCACGCCGAACGGTTGTGCACGGCGATTTCCGCAACGGCAACTTGATCGTCGGTCCCGATGGGATCCGCGCCGTGATCGACTGGGAACTCGCCCACGCCGGCGACCCGATCGAGGATCTCGGATGGCTGTGCGCCCGCGCATGGCGCTTCGGCTCCGACAAGCCGGTCGGCGGCTTCGGCGACTACGACGATCTGATCGCGGCATACGAGACGGAGTCGGGGACAGTTGTCGACCGCGACGCGCTGCTCTGGTGGGAAACCATGGCGACCCTGACGTGGGGCGTGATCTGCATGGCGCAAACGGAGAGCCATCGCTCGGGCGCCCTGCGCTCGGTCGAACTCGCAGCAATCGGCAGGCGAGTTGCAGAGGTCGAGTGGGACCTGCTCACGAACCTCGCACGGGCGGGCGCGCCCGGGCACCGGGTCGCACCGTCCGAACTCGAACCCGGGTGGGATCTACCGGCGCCAGAGAAGGACGAGCTCGGCGGCGGCCTCTACGGCGTTCCAACCGCCGGCGAGTTGGTCGAGGCGGCGCGCGAGTTCCTGGTGCATGACGTCGTGCCTGCCACTGAGGGACGCGTGCGGTTCCACGCCCGAGTGGCGGCGAACGTCCTTGCGATTGTCGGACGAGAACTTGCATCAGGAGCGGCTGGGAAGACCGCGCACTCCCTGCGACTGGCGGCGCTCGGGGTCGGCGACGAGCGCGAGCTGTGCGCGCTCATTCACGACCGGGCGTTGGGCGACGTGGACGAAGCTGTCGTTGCTTCGGTGCGCGCCGACGTCGTCGCACGCCTGGCTGTGGCCAATCCGCGCTACTTCGGCGACTGACAGCCGCGCCACCGATCGCGTGCAAGGCTGGCCGCATGCACGTTGGCGTTCTCGGGGGCACGGGCCCCGCCGGTTCTGGGCTCGCGCTGCGCCTTGCATCGATCGGGCTCGAAGTCACGATCGGCTCCCGCACAAAGGAGCGGGCCGTTGACGCCGCCAACGCACTCATGGCGAAGTGGCCTGACGCGGAGTTGAACCTCGACGGTGGCGACAACAAGCGAGCGGCGTCCGCCGACGTAGTCGTGCTGGCCACGCCCTGGGACGCGACCGCCGCCACCGCCGCAACCGTCGCCAACCAGCTCGCCGGGAAGGTTGTGATCTCGATGGCCAACGCACTGGCGAAGGTGGGCGACGAGTTCCAGCCGCTCGTCCCGCCGCGCGGCTCTGTGGCGGCGTCGGTCCAGGCCATGGTTCCGCAGGCGCATGTCGCAGCCGCGTTCCACCACCTCCCCGCACGCGAACTTGCCGACATCGCGCATCCGATCGAGAGCGACGTGCTGATCTGCTCGGATCACATCGAGGCCACCGAGGTCACGGCCGAGATCGTGTCGCGCATTCCCGATCTGCGAGCGCTCGACGCCGGGAAGCTTTCGAACGCTGCTCCGATCGAGGCGTTCGCAGCGGTCATCCTTCAGCTGAACGTGCGCTACAAGACCCGTGCGGCCGTACGCCTGACCGGAATCGACGTCTGACTGTGCAGTTGTTCGACACCGCCCGGCAGGCGGTGGTCCCGTTCGAGCCTGGCCCGACCGTCACCATGTACACGTGCGGTATCACCCCGTACGACAGCGCGCACATCGGCCATGCGGCTACGTACCTCGCTTACGACGTCCTCCAGCGACGGCTGCGCGATCTCGGCCACGTGACGCAGTGCGTCCGCAACGTCACCGACGTCGACGACGACATTCTCCGCAAGGCTCGCGAGATCGGGGTGTACTACCTCGATCTCGCCGCGGAGGAGATGGCCCGTTTCGACGACGCGATGCGCAGCCTCGGACTCCTCGAGTCGTTTTCCGAGCCGCGTGCTACGTCGGCCATCCCTGACATCTTGGGCTTCATCGGCATGGTGCTCGACTCGGGCCACGCTTATCAGGCAGGCGGCGCCGTGTACTTCGAGGTGGCGAGCTTCGAACGCTTCGGCGAGATCAGCCACCTCGATCGCGCCGAGATGCTCGCGTTGGCCGCCGAACGAGGCGGCAACGTCGAAGACGCCAACAAGCGCGATCCGCTCGACTTCGTGCTCTGGCAGCCGTCAGCGCCCGACGAGCCTTGGTGGGAGTCGCTGGGGGGGAGGGGCCGGCCTGGCTGGCACATCGAGTGCTCCGCGTTGGCGATGCGCGAACTCGGCACCACGATCGATCTTCACGGCGGCGGCGGTGACCTGATCTACCCCCACCACGAGTGCGAGGCCGCGCAATCCGAGGCCGCGACAGGCGAGCCGTTCGTCCGACACTGGATGCACGCCGGGATGGTGCGCCTTGACGGCGAGAAGATGAGCAAGTCGCTCGGCAACCTTGTCTTCGTCGGCGACCTGCTCAAGGAGTGGGATTCCGCGGCCGTGAGGCTGGCGATCCTCACTCACCACTACCGGCCGGGATGGGACTGGACCGACGCGTTGATGCCGGCCGCGGAGTCGCGCCTGGCGAAATGGCGTGAGGCGGGCGCGGGCGATGCCGTGATGGACGAGGTACGCGAAGCGCTCGACGACGATCTCGACACGCCACGGGCGCTTGCGGCGATCGACGACGCAGTCGCTTCCGGTCACGGCGTGTCATCGGCGGCGGCGCTGCTCGGCGTGGCCATTTAGACCGCACGACAAACCGATAACCGTTCGGAGCGCAAACCGCGGCTCCCTATTCTTGCCGGATGGCCGACCAGATCACCATCGCGCTGCCCGACGGATCGAACCGCCAGGTCGACGATGGGACGACGGCAGCTGATCTGGCGGCATCGATTGGTCGGCGCCTCGCCGCCGATGCCGTTGCTGCGATTGTCGACGGTGAGCAGGTGGACCTGACCCGCCCATTGCCCGACGGCGCGACGGTCGCAATCGTCACTGCGGCCACCGAAGACGGCCGTCACGTACTGCGTCACTCGACCGCGCACGTCCTTGCGCAAGCGGTGACCAGCCTCTGGCCCGGAGCGAAGTTCGCCATCGGCCCGGCGATCGAGAACGGCTTCTACTACGACTTCGACCTCCCCGGCGGTGCGCACTTCAACGAAGACGACCTCGAGCGCATCGATGCGCGCATGCGCGAGATCATCACCGCCGATCAGCGGTTCGAACGCGAGGAGCACTCGGTCGAGGACGGACTCGCGCTCTTCGCCGGCCAGCCCTACAAGGCGGAGATCATCGAGGGCGTGGATGCCGGGGAAGGCGCAGGAGACGGCATCGTCACCGCCTATCGCAACAGCGACGAGTTCGTCGACCTGTGCCGCGGGCCGCACGTCCCCAGCACCGGCAAGCTCGGTCATTTCAAGCTGATGAGCGTTGCCGGTGCCTACTGGAGGGGCGACGAGAAGCGGGCGCAGCTCCAGCGCATCTACGGCACCGCGTGGGAGTCGAAGGCCGCGCTCGAGGAACACCTGCACCGTCTAGAGGAGGCGGAGCGCCGCGACCACCGTCGCCTCGGCGCCGAGCTTGATCTGTTCAGCTTCCCGACCGAGATCGGCAGCGGGCTCGCGGTCTTCCACCCGAAGGGCGGCACCGTTCGTCGCGTCATGGAGGACTACTCCCGGAAGCGGCACGAGGACGCCGGCTACAGCTTCGTGAACTCGCCGCACATCACCAAGGCGGGATTGTTCGAGACCTCCGGTCACCTGCAGTGGTTCGCCGACGGGATGTTCCCGCCGATGGATGTCGACGGCACGCCCTACTACCTGAAGCCGATGAACTGCCCTTTCCATGCGCTGATCTTCCGGGCACACGGACGGTCGTACCGCGAACTGCCACTGCGCATGTTCGAGTTCGGCGCGGTGTACCGATACGAGAAGTCCGGCGTCGTGCACGGGCTCACCCGCGTACGCGGCATGACCCAAGACGACGCGCACATCTTCTGCACCCGCGAGCAGATGGCGGGCGAGCTCGCCAGCCTGCTGAAGTTCGTGCTCGACTTGCTCCGCGACTACGGCCTGTCCGACTTCTACCTCGAGCTGTCTACCAAGCCGGAGGAGAAGGCGGCGGGCACCGACGAGGAGTGGGAGGAAGCCACCGAGGCGCTGCGCTCTGCCGCTGAGCGCGAGGATCTCCAGCTCGTGCTCGACGAGGGCGGCGGCGCGTTTTACGGGCCGAAGATTTCGGTCCAGGCCCGTGACGCAATCGGTCGTACATGGCAGATGTCCACGATCCAGCTCGATTTCCAGTCCCCACAGCGGTTCGAGCTGACCGTCGATGCTTCCGACGGCACCCGGCAGCGACCCGTCATGATCCACCGAGCCTTGTTCGGCTCGGTCGAGCGCTTCTTCGGCGTTCTCGTCGAGCACTACGCCGGTGCGTTCCCGGTGTGGCTCGCCCCTGTGCAGGTGAGCATCCTGCCGGTCGGCGAGTCTCACGGGGCGTACGCGGAGGAAGTTGTCGGGCGTCTCAGGGCCGAGGGTTTCCGCGTCGAGCTCCATGCCGCCGAGGAACCCCTCGGCGCCCGGATCCGTCGTACGAAGCTTCAGAAAGTGCCGTACATCCTTGTCGTCGGTGACGACGACCTTGCCGCAGGGACGGTCGGTGTGAACGCACGCGGCTCGGACCGGCCGGAGCGCGACGTCGCACTAGACGATTTCGTCGCTCGCGTTCGCGCCGAGGTCGACGACAAGATATGACTCTGCAACGCCTGTGGGCAGGGTGGCGCAACGACTACGTGAGTGGTGTCGCGACCGTCGATCCTGGCGAGTGCGTGTTCTGCGCGCTGTTCGACTCGGGCGCCTCGGATCGCGAAGCGCTGGTGGTCTGGCGGGGCGAGCACACGATTGTGATGCTCAATCTGTACCCCTACGCCAGCGGCCACCTGCTCGTGATGCCCGTTCGACATGTCGCCGACCTCGCTGAGCTGACCGCGCTCGAAAGTTCCGCGCTGTGGGCGGGCGCAGTGGCAAGCGTCGCTGCGGTCAAACAGGCGTACTCGCCTGACGGTGTGAACCTTGGTGCGAACCTCGGCCGCGCCGCGGGTGCGGGCGTTCCCGGCCACCTTCATCTGCACGCGGTGCCGCGGTGGGTGGGCGACACGAACTTCATGACGGCCGTCGGCGAGGTTCGCGTCATGCCAGAAGATCTCGCGACGAGTTATGACAAGGTGCGCGCCGCGTGGCAGCCGCCCGGAGAGGCCCCGTGACCGAAGACCACCGCGACACACTGCCCGCCGAGCTCGACGCCGGTTATGTCGGCCCGTATACGTTCCCCGATCCTGCGCGCCGGCGAGGCGTCGGCGTCGTGTGGTTGATCGTTGCGGCCGCAGCCGGAGGAGCGCTCGCTGCACGCGGTACCGACGGCGTCTTGGTCAACGGAGCGCTGGTGCCTCTGGCGATCGGGTGTGCCCTCATCGGCGTGTACCACCTCGTCGCTGGCTACCGGCTGAACGTCCGCGAGGGCCAGGCGCTAGTGGCCGCGTCGCGGGAGGTTGGGTTCTCGATAGGCCATGCGTCTGCGCAGCTCGGCTTCCGCGGGTTGCGCTCGCGGCCCACTTGGCGCTTGTTGCTCTACTCGGCCGAAAACCCGCCGACGCGCCGCGGCCTGGTGCTCGTCGACGCCGTCAATGGGGATGTACTGGACAAACTGGTTGAGGACAACCCGGAAGATCCGACAATCTGGGCGGAGTCCTAAGGAATAGGGCACTCCGTTCCGACGTTGTAGGACATATGCATACGCCGCCGCCTAATGCCGTCCCGACTTCAACGCGCGTCGCGCGCGTCCTCTTCGTCCTCGGCCTCGCTTCGGCGGCGGTGAGCACTTCGACCGCACACGCCGCGCAGCGTCCCGCCATGAAGGCATCCCCCGGAACCTCGGTGAGCGCGCAGTATCCGGCCCTCATCGGTTCGGCGCCGACGTCGGGCGCTGTGGACCTCGATCCCGCGACGTGCGGCGAGCCGGAAGCGGTGTTCTGCGACAACGTGCCCATCAACGTGACGAAGGGCGGCGATCTCTCCATCGAGGTGAGTTGGCCCGACACCGACGGCAGCAGCATCGACGACATCGACATCATCCTCTACGACGCCGGCAAGAACGGCGAGTACACGCGGCTCGACTCTTCCGAGAGTGCGGCGCGTCCGGAGCAGATCAACGAGTCGTTGCCGGCCGGGCTCGTAAACCTCGTGGTGGTTCACTACGCCGGCGTCAACACCGGCTACGAGGTGCTCACATCGATGCCGTCGACAACCCAGACCGCCGCAGCTGCCCCCGCCGTGGGCGCCGCACCTGCCCCCTCGACCGGAGGTGGCGGCACCGTTTCATCGCCCACGCCGCCGCGCAACCGCTCGCCCTTCGGCAACCGGTTCGCCGCCCCGCGCGCACCTGCGCCGGACAGTGGAGTCGACTTTGGTGAGACCGCCGGTCCCGGAGCAGTTTCCAGCCTCGGCGGGACGCCTTCCGGCAACGCAGCCGTAAGCACCGCTCCTGCGCCGCAAGCGGCCGCCAGGCCTACGGGCGACGCGGGTAGCGATCTCGGCTGGTTTGCCTGGGTTCTCGCCGCCGCCTCCCCGTTGCTGATCGGGGCAGTCCTGGTGCTGAACCGGCGCTCGTCTCGGTCGGCCCCCGCCGCCATCTAGTGCTCTTGCTTCTTGGCCACCTTGTCGTAGAGGTGCTGAGGAAGCGGGTCGTAGTGATCGTGGCTGGCGCGGAACGTACCTCGTCCGCCGGTGAGCGATCGTAGGTCCACCGCGTAGCGCTGGATCTCTGCGGTCGGAACGTGCGCAGCGATGGTCACCTCGCCCGTATCGGCAATGTCCGTACCGTGGACGCGGCCGCGTCGAGCGTTCAAGTCGCCCATGACGTCGCCCTGCTGAGCCGCAGGAACCGTTATCTCGACACTGGAAACCGGTTCGAGAATCACCGGCGCGGCCTTGGCCATGGCATCGCGAAAGGCGATCGACCCCGCCATCTTGAAGCTCATCTCGGAACTGTCGACCGCGTGATACTTCCCGTCGATGAGCTCGACTTGCACGTCGACCACCGGATGGCCGAAGTGGCCTCCCATGGCCATTGTCTCGGCGATGCCCTTCTCGACGGCGGGGATGAACTGGCGGGGGATCGCACCGCCAACGACCTTGTCGACGAACTGGAATCCCACACCGCGGTCGACCGGTGACACGGTGATTGTGCATACGCCGAACTGGCCGTGACCGCCGCTCTGCTTCTTGTGCTTGCCCTCTGCCGTGGCCGACTCCGTGATCGTCTCTCGATAGGGGACCAGCACCTCCTCAGTTGCGACCTCGACGCCGAACTTTCTGGTCAGCCGCTCGGCGACGAGCGCCAGGTGGGTCTCGCCGGTCCCGCCCAAGAGTGTCTGATGGGTCTCGTCGTTGCGGGTCACGACGAGCGTGGGATCTTCGTCGCACAACCGATGCAGCGATGTCATGAGCTTGTCGTCGTCGCCTTTGGACTTCGGACGAATCGCGATGTTGATAGCCGGCGGAGTCGGTTCGGGCACCGGCACACGCACGGGCATCGATCGCGGTGCGAGCGTGTCGCTGGTCCCAGTGTCTGCGAGCTTCGCGACCGCACCGATGTCGCCGGCGGGGATGTCCGACACGTTTTCGTGCTCCTTGCCTCGCAACGTGAAGAGCGCGTGCAGGCGTTCGTCTGACTTTGTGCGGGTGTTCGTCAGCACGACGTCGGGCCTGATCGTGCCGGACAAGACCTTGAAGAGACTGACCCGGCCCACGTACGGGTCGGCGATCGTCTTGAACACCACCGCGAGCGGCTGGCCGGCTGGATCGCACGGAACGGTCTGCATGTCGTCGCCCGCCTCGACAACCGCGCCAGGGCGGTCGAGCGGTGACGGACCGATTTCGCAGATGAAATCGGCCAGGCGATCGACCGCAATCTGACGCGTCGCCGACCCGCACACGACGGGGAAGACGCTGGCCGAGGCCACGCCGTGGGCGAGGGTCTCTTCGAGCTCCTGGAACGAAGGAACGTCGCCCTCGAGGTAGCGCTCCATGAGCGCGTCGTCGGCGACGACGATGCCCTCCACCAGGTTGTCGTGGACCTCGTGCTCACGGGCTTCCATTTCGTCGGGAATCTCGCCGTCGACCGCCTTACCGGTGTCGTAGGTGATCGCACGGTCAGTGAGAAGGTCGGCTACGCCCCGGAACGCGCCCTCCTCGCCAATCGGCAGCTCCAACGGTGCGATGCCCGCCCCGAACACCGAGCGAAGTTGGTCGAGGGTGCGTTCGAAGCTCGCCCGCTCGCGGTCGAGCTTGTTCACGAAAATCATCCGGGGCAGCCCGAGGTCCGACGCAATGCGCCAGGCCGCCTCTGTCTGCACCTCGACACCCTCGACGGCGCTGACCACGAACACCGCGAGATCGACGACGCGGAGTGCGGCCTCGACGTCGTGCGTGAAATCCGCGTAGCCGGGGCAGTCGATGAGATTGATCTTGTGGTCGTGATGCTCGAACGGAGCAAGCGCCATAGACACCGAGATGTGCCGCTTCACCTCCTCAGGCTCGAAGTCGGCGACGGTCGAGCCGTCCTCGACCCGCCCCATGCGGCTGATCGCGCCGGCGCCGAACAACAGCGCCTCCGCCAGCGAGGTCTTGCCCGCGCCGCCGTGACCGACCAGGGCCACGTTGCGGATGCGATTGGGCGGGAAACTCTTCACGGATGGCGCCTCCCCTGTGAACGTCGTTGCGACGGTGGTGCGAGGATAGACAGGCGCGCTGGTACCATGACGGGCACAGCAACCCAGGAAACGGGAGTTGGTAGCGATGTTCGACGGACGCTGGCGCTCCAGCGTCGAGCGGGTGACTCATCCGGTGGGCCAAGGACTCGGCCGCACAGGATTGTCCGCCGACCACCTCACCGGTCTCGGCCTTGTGCTGGCGGTGAGCGCGACGATCGCAGTTGGATCAGGCAGGTTGTTCCTGGGCGCCGTGCTATTCACGTGCGCTGCCATTCCCGATCTTCTCGACGGAGCGGTGGCCAAGGCTTCCGGCACGTCGTCGCCCCGAGGCGCGTTCTTCGACTCCGTCGCCGATCGGGTCACCGACATGGCGATCCTCGGCGGCATCGCCTGGTACCTCGCCGGTCGCGACGGCGGTCACGCGGCGATGCTTCCTATGGCGGCGATGGGTGTCGCAACACTTGTGTCCTATGAACGGGCAAAGGCAGAAGCGCTCGGCTATCACGCCAAAGGCGGACTGATGGAGCGGGCCGAGCGAACCATCGCGCTCATCGCCGGCCTCGCCATCCCGGGCCTGCTCATCCCGATCCTGTGGGTGATGCTCGGTCTCACGAGCGTGACCGCAGTCCATCGCTTCGTGATGGTCTGGCGTCAAGCGAATCGGCCGCCCAAACCTGAGTTCGCACCTCGGCGCGTGCGCTCGGGTGCCGACCGGAGGACCTGGGCAGACCGGGCCGAGCGCTGGCGGGCCTGGCGCGAGCAGTTCGCGGCTGAGGCACGAAATCGGCCCCGCAATGGCAGGCGTGACCGAGTAGCTCGCCGCCGCTCGTCGACTCGCCCGTAACGCTTGCTGGCCGCCGCGTGCGCGCATCAGCTTCTGAGCTACGACGGCTCGCGCCCTATTACGGCTATCGCGCCGGGGCCGCGCTCGCGCGGGCGTTGCCTGCACCCATAGCTCTGAAGGTCGCCGAGACCGCGAGCCGGGTCAGTGCCCCCCGGATGAGCTCGCGCCTTGCGACGTCACGAGCACATCTCCGGCGAATTCACGGGAACGCGCTGAGCGAGGAAGCGCTCGATCGCGCCGTCGCGTCGACATGGAAGTCCTATGCCCGCTACTGGACCGAAGCGTTCCGGATTGCCTCGATGACCCGCGCAGAGCTCGACGCCGCGATGTCGTGGGAGGGCGTCGGGCACGTCGAGGAGGCGCTCGCGGCCGGCCGCGGCGCAATCCTGGCCATGCCGCATCTCGGCGGGTGGGATTTCGGTGGCGCGTGGTTCGCGGCGACGGGCTACCCGTCGACAGTGGTAGTGGAGCGCGTCGATCCGCCCGAGCTGTTCGACTTCTTCCGCGACATGCGCCGCGGGTTCGGCGTCGACGTCGTCCCGCTCGACCAGCACGCGGGCGCGGCGATTCTTGGGGCGCTCCGCCGTGGCGGGATCATCGGCCTCGTCTGTGACCGCGACATCAACGGCCAAGGCATCCCAGTGGACTTCTTCGGAGCGCCCACGACCTTGCCGGCTGGTCCGGCGACATTGGCGCTCCGCACGGGAGCGGCGCTTCTGCCTACTGCGGTGTACTTCGACGCGAACGGTCAGCACCGTGGCGTCGTGCGTCCTCCAATCGTGACCGAGCGCACGGGCGGTCTTCGGGAGGCGGTCACCGTGGCCACGCAGAGCCTCGCCGACGAACTCGAGCATCTGATCCGCATCGCGCCCGAGCAGTGGCACGTCTTCCAGCCAAACTGGCCGGACCTCGTCGGCCGGTAAGTTCACCGGCCATGCGAGCAGCGGTGTTGCGTAACGGCGAGATGATCGTGGACGACGTGGCTGAGCCCGTCCCCGGCCACGGTCAAGTCCTGGTCGACGTCCTCGCGTGCGGGATCTGCGGTTCGGATCTCCACTTCGTAAAGCACGGCCCGACCATGGTGGCGCTCGCCGCCGATGCGATGCCCATGCCGATGAATCTCGACTTCGGCCGCGACATCGTCATGGGTCACGAGTTCGCAGCGTCCGTACTGGAGGCGGGGCCGGATACCGTCGCTCCGGCGCCGGGCACCGTGGTGACATCGATTCCGATTCTCCTCGAGCCGACCGGCATCAAGAATTTGGCGTACAGCAACGAGTACCCGGGCGCTTACGCGGAGCGCATGGTGCTCAGCGCTCCGATGCTGCTCGAGGTGCCGAACGGGCTGTCTCCGGCGCACGCCGCGCTCACCGAGCCAATGGCGGTGGGCGTGCACGCGGTGAACAAGTCGGGCATCAAGCAGGGCGAGGCCGCAGTGGTGCTCGGTTGCGGACCGGTGGGGCTGGCCGTGATCGCCGCGCTGAAGCTGCACGGGATCGAGACGATCGTGGCCGCGGATTTCTCTCCCGCTCGGCGGCGCCTTGCCACCACGATGGGTGCGACGGAAGTCGTCGACCCCAACAGCGAACCCGCGATCGAGGCGTGGCGCAGGGTCGACGGACGCCACACGCTCGTGATTTTCGAAGCGGTCGGCGTAACGGGAATGCTCGGCGCGGCGATGCGCGACGCTCCACCGGCGGCGCGCATCTGCGTCGTTGGTGTGTGCATGGAGGAGGACCGCATCATCCCGTTTCACGGCATCGGCAAAGAGCTCAACGTGCAGTTCGCGCTCGGCTACGACCCCGGCGAATTCGGTGCGACGCTGCGGCACATCGCCGAGGGCGAGTTCGATGTCGCTCCGCTGATCACCGGCACCGTCGACATCGCCGGGGTGCCGGCCGCGTTCGACGAGCTCGCCTCGCCGGACAAGCACGCCAAGATCCTCGTCCAGCCGCAGCGGTAGCGGCCAGGCTCTTAGGCTCGGCTGATGCGTGTCGGGATGGTCTGCCCCTACAGCCTCACCATTCCCGGCGGCGTCCAGATGCAGGTGCTCGGGCTTGCGGCTGCGCTTCGCGCCGACGGCCACACAGTTCAGGTCCTGGCGCCGTGCGACGGTCCGCCGCCCGAGGAGCACGTGGTCGCGCTCGGAAAGTCGATCCCGTTCGCAACGAACGGATCGGTTGCACCGATCGCGCCTGACCCCTCATGCGCCCGCCGCACGATCCGCGCACTGCGCGAGGGCAAGTTCGACGTCGTCCACCTCCACGAGCCCCTCGTGCCGGGCCCTGCGATGACGTCGCTGCTCTACAGCGACGTCCCAATGGTCGGCACGTTCCACCGATCCGGCGCGTCGCGTGCCTACAACCTGTTCTCCGCGATCACGCGCCGGGTCGGGCGCCGACTCGCCGCACGCGTTGCGGTGTCCGAAGACGCGTTCAAAACCGCGCGCGACGGGATTGACGGCGAGTTCACGATTTTGTTCAACGGCATCGACATCGACCGGTTCGCAACCGCCGAGCCGTGGGCGACGGACAATCGACCGACGGTGCTCTTCGTCGGTCGTCACGAGCCGCGCAAAGGCCTCGAAGTTCTCCTCGAAGCCAGTCGCTCCTTGCCCGCCGACGTCGCGATTTGGATTGCCGGTCAAGGGCCGGAGACCGAGGCGCTGCGAGCGCGACACCGTGGCGATGAGCGAATGCAGTGGCTCGGGCGGGTCGCGGACGACGAGCTCGCCCGCCGGCTGGCCGGCGCTGACGTGTTCTGCGCGCCGTCGCGCCACGGCGAGTCGTTCGGCGTCGTGCTGGTCGAGGCGATGGCCGCAGGAACCGCGATCGTCGCCAGTGACATCGCCGGATACCGCACCGTCGCCCGGCGCGGCGAGCACGCGCTTCTCGTCCCACCTGACGACCCGACCGCGCTCGCCGCTGCGATCACCCGTCTGCTCGACGATCCTGCGGCGCGCTCCGCTCTGATCGACGCCGGCCGGGCCCGAGCTGCCGAGTTTGCGATGTCCACGCTCGCTGCCCGGTACACCGAGCTGTACGACCACGTCATCACCCAACAGCAGTAGGGGGCTCTAGGGAGGCACCGGTTGCGCCTCTAAAGCCCCCTACTGCTTGGGACGCGACGGAGCCCCGGTCGGATGACCGGGGCTCCGTACGTTCTGGTTGCTGGCTGAAGCGAGCTAGGTCAGCTGGCCCGCTGGGCGAGCACTGCGCGGCGTCCGACCAGGGCGGCGACGGCGAGGCCGAAGCCGAACAGCGCCACCTGGGAGGGGCTACCCGTGCGGGGGAGTGTCCCACCGGTGGACGCCACCGGGGTGGTGAAGCTGGCGCCCGAGTTGACGCTGGCGAGCTTGAGAGTTGCGCCGCCGGCGAGTGCCTGTACCGAGGTGCCGAGCAGGTTCTCGAACGTGCCCATCACTGTGGACAGAGCGGGGACCGTACCGCCGGCGCTCGTGATCGCCGAGGCGATGCCGCCGGCGGCCGGAAGCCCGGCGACGATTGCGGCGAGATCAGCCGGAGGCGTGATCTTCGTGGTCAGGGCGGTGATGCCGGCGACGGCCTTGGTGTAGCCAGCCGCACTCGTGACGCCAGTCGCCGGGTCCTTGTCGAACATCGAGATGCTCACGAGGTTCGCCAGGCCGGGGCTGACCGCACCGAGCGTGGACGAAAGGCGGCTGTTGACGTCGCTCACGAGGCCGTTGACTGTTGCAACGGTGGAGGCAAGATCGACACCGGGAAGCTCGATGCCGCCGAGCGAGATCGAACCGACCCGTGCGACGAGGCCAGCGGTGGATCCGGCAACTGTGTCGGTCGCCTTGGTGATCGTGCCGACCTCGACACCGTCGACCTCAAGGAGCTTGAGACCGTCGAGCGCTGCCAGGGCGTCGGCGAGGATGTCGGCGATGAGCGCCTGCACCTGGTCCACGACCGACTGAACAGTCGCTACTGCGTCACCAGTGTCGGGCACCGGAAGGCCAAGACCGCTCAGGATGGGATCGGCGGTCGTGCCGACCGTGGTCGAGATGTTGCCGTCGATCTGGTCTTGCAGAGTGTCGATCGTGCCGTTCAACGTGGTGACGAAGTCGGCAACGTTGGTGGACGCCGGTACGCCCGGAACGGGCACGCCGAGGCCGGTGAGGATGGTGCTGACGGTTCCGACCGGGAGACTCCCGAGCGGGAGGCCGACACCGTCGAGGAGCGCACCGAGGTCGAGCACCGTCACGCCGTCGGCCTTAACCGTGCGGCTGCCGTCGGCAGACGTCGGCTTGGCTGTCGTAGTGAGCGACGACGTGACTGCGTCGACGCTGACGAGGCCGCCTACGAGCGACAGGCTGCCGAGCGCGGCGGCGAGTGACGAGCGTGCGCCGGTGGCGTCGACAGCTGAGGTCAGAGTTGCCGGAGCAACGGAACCTGCAAGTAGAGCGGACGGAACGGTGACTGTGGGGAGCGGCTTCGCGAGGTCGAGCGCAGGTCCGCTTACGAGACCAGCGCCGCCGGGCGAACGCGACTCGAGTACGGGCACCGTGACGCTGTTGAGCGGGGCCGGCAGAACGGACGAGCTGACGGACGCGGCAGCAAGACGACTGAACGCCTCTGGGCTCGCGACAGTCGGGTCGATCGTGGCACGTGCCTCGTCGTTCAGGATCTTGACACCGAGCAGGGAACCGTTCGTTCCGAGCGCAATGTCAAGAAGGCTCGTAGAGGCGGCAGAGGTGCCGACACCACTTGCGGCCTGAACCGGTCCGGACGTCGTGGCCGCCGCCGCGATGGCTAGGGCTGTGGCAGTAGCTGCCACTCGGGTAAGTCGCATGGGTTTACTCCCCAGGTCGGGTGGATTGGGTGTCCTGGGGAGCGTGCCGGGATCGGTCGCCATGAACCATCGCCCGACCGGGCCATTTGTGGAGTGGTCCGATGACTAGTGCGGACTAGTCCGGATGGTCCATGCCGGAGCAGGCTGCGCCCGTAGGATGCCCCCATGGGAATCGTCATTGCGCTCGTCGTGGCCGCGGTGCTCGTCATCGTGGTCATCGGCATCTACAACCGGCTTGTGAAACTGCGGAACCGCATCGAGGGCGCGTGGTCCCAGATCGACGTGCAGCTTCAGCGCCGGTACGACCTCATCCCGAATTTGGTCGAAACGGTCAAGGGGTACGCCACGCACGAGAGCGGTGTGTTCCGAGCCGTCACCGAAGCGCGGGCGAACGCAATGAACGCGCAAGGACCGGCGGACAAGGCGGCGGCCGACAACATGCTCACGGGCGCACTCAAATCGCTGTTCGCGGTGTCCGAGGCGTATCCCGATCTCGAGGCGAACGAGAACTTCCTCGCGCTGCAGGAGGAACTCACGTCGACAGAGGGCAAGGTGGCTTACGCGCGGCAGTTCTACAACGAGTCCGTCAGGACCTACAACACCTCGATCCAGTCGTTCCCGAACAACATGATCGCCGGACGATTCCGCTTCGCCGAGCGCGAGTACTTCGAGGCCGGCGCGGGCACGCGCGGGCCCGCAACCGTGCAGTTCTGATTTCTTGTACGACCAAGTCGCATCCAACCAGCGCCGCTCGGTGGCTCTTGTCGTCGCGTTCGTCGCGCTCGTCGCCATTGCGGCGTGGGCGTTCAACGCAGTAGTCGGCTACGGCCTCGGAGGTCTCGTCGTCGCGCTGGTATTCGCGGTGGGCGCGTCGGCGCTTTCCTATTGGAAGTCCGACGCGATTGCGCTGGCCATGAGCCATGCCAAGCCGGCTGACCCCGCGGAGTACGCGCGCTTTCACAACGTCGTCGAAGGGCTCTGCATCGCAGCCGGACTGCCCAAGCCGCGTCTCTATGTCATCGACGATCCCGCGCCGAATGCGTTCGCCACCGGCCGCAACCCGAAGCACGCCGCGCTTGCGGTGACCACGGGGCTCCTCGAGAAGATGAGTCGAGTCGAGCTCGAGGGAGTGATGGCCCACGAGCTCGGCCACGTGAAGAACTACGACATCCTCGTCTCCACGCTCGCGGTCACGCTCGTCGGCGTCATCGCGCTGATGTCGGATTGGGCGCTGCGCTTCGTGTTCTGGGGTGGCTCGCGTCGTCGGAACGATTCCGGCGGCGGCGGAGCGGGCGCAGTCGTCGCCCTGTTGGGCTTCGCGCTTCTCCTGCTGACCCCGCTCGTGGCCAAGCTGATGCAGTTCGCCATCAGTCGGCGACGTGAAGCTCTTGCCGACGTGTCGGGCGTTACGCTCACCCGGTACCCGCCGGGCTTGATCTCGGCGCTGGAGAAGCTCCGCGACGACGACACCGTCGTCCACTCCGGCTCGCGCGCTACTGCGCACTTGTGGATCGAAGCACCTGTTGCCCGAATCGAAAGCGAAGGAAAGCTGGCGTGGCTTGGCCGCATGTTCAACACCCATCCACCCCTCGACGAGCGCATAGCCGCTCTGCGCGAGTTGTGATGCCTTCGCCCTCGCTTCGCTCGGGCGAGCTTGGTACGTGGCGGCCTGCGGCCGCCCCGTGTGCGGACACGGACCGGCAAAGCCGGATCCGTGTCGTGTTCTGCCTGCTCGGTGCCGCGCTGGTTCTCGCGGGGGGGTGTGGCGGGGAGAAGGAGAAGCCGAAGGCGGCGCCGACTACGACAGGGGCGCCGGCTACTACTGCGGTGGCGGCTCCGGTGGACCCGAATCGGGCGCCGCTGACGGGTCTGCCGCTGACGGCGCCGGTGAACCGGCCCGCATTGGTCGTCAAGATCGACAACGCGCCGAAAGCGCGCCCGCAGTTCGGCCTGGCGGCCGCCGACCTGGTGATCGAAGAAGGCGTCGAGGGCGGGATCACGCGCTTCGCGACGGTGTTCCACTCGCGTGACGCAGGCAGCGTCGGTCCCGTGCGCTCGGCGCGCTCGACCGACATTCATCTCGCCACGCCGCTGCAACGCCCTCTTTACGCGTACTCGGGCGCTGCGCCCCAGATCGAGGTGATGCTGAACCGGTCACCGTTCGTGAACGTCGGCATCGGTCGCCTGCCGGGTGCTTATCGCCGGGAGCGCTCGCGCCCGCAGCCCTACAACCTGTTCTCGTCGACGCAGGCGCTCTACGCCGCCGCGCCCGCAGGGGCGACGAACCCGAAGCCGCTCTTCGACATCGCCGGCGCCGACGCGCGTCCGGAGGGCGGCCCGGTCACGAAAGTCACGCTCGCGTGGGTCGGCAACGTCAGAACCGACGTCACGTGGACGTGGAATGGCAGCCGCTGGCAGCGCGTGCAGAATGGGACCCCGCACGTCGACGCCGCCGGCGGCGAGATCGCGCCGCGCAACATTGTCGTCTTGTTCGTGCGATACGAGGACACTGGCAGCCGCGACAACTCTGGCGCGGCCGTGCCCGAAGCGAAGCTGGTCGGCGAGGGTGAGGCGTTTGTCGTGCGTGAGAACACGATCGTGCGCGGCAAGTGGCGCAAGCCATCCGACGAGGCGCCGATCCAACTGCTCGACCCGCAAGGCAAGGACGTGCGCCTCCTGCCCGGTCAAACCTGGGTGGAACTTCCCGCGCCCGGAATGGGCAGTGCGAGCTAATCGTCGCGCCGTGGCGTTTGGCGTCGTCGTCGCTCTGACGACGACGGCGTGCAGCGATGGTGGTGGCAGCGGCGCTGCCGGGGGGCTGCCGTTACCAGGCGTAGACGCGGTAACGACCACGTCGATCGCTGCGGTGCCTTCTCCCCTCACCGGTCTGGCCATTCCGAGGGCGCTCGCGCAGCGTCCTGTTGTGACTGTCAAGGTCGACAACTCGCCGGCGGCACGGCCGCAAGCCGGCCTCGCGGCAGCCGACCTCATCTACGAGGAGCGCGTCGAGGGCTCGGTCGTGCGGTTCCTGGCCGTGTATCAGTCGACCGATGCGGCGCCTGTCGGGCCCGTGCGCTCAGTGCGATCGACCGACGCGGCGATCATCGCTCCGTTGGGCGGCGTCTTCGCCTTTTCCGGCGGGATCGCTACGTTCACGGAGCGGGCGCGAACAACGGGTGTGCGGCTGGTCACCGAGGATGACAACGCGGGCGTCAAAGCCCGGCCAGGCCGTAAGCGTCCGCTGGCGACCTACGCCGACACCGAGCGGCTCCGGCTGGCGTCGCGCACCGGCGCGCCGCCTCCGTTGTTCGCTCGTCTCGCACCGCCGGAGACGTTCGCTCCCACCGCACGCGAAGCCAGCGCGCTGAAGGTTGTGTTCGGCAGCCTCACTACCGCCGAGTGGAAGTGGGACGCGGCGCAGAACGTGTGGCTCCGGAGCACGAACGGAACTCCGCACTTGCTCGAAGGGGGACACCGTGTCGACGCCACGTGTGTGATCCTGCAAACCGTCCCCTACAAGGCGACGAAGGAATCGGATCGCAGCGGGTTCCAGGTCGACGAAGCGGTCATCACCGGATCGGGCCGCGCGATCGTCGGTTGCGAAGGGCGCACGATCGCCGCGCGATGGGACAAGCCGTCACTGAAAGCGGTCACCACGTGGTCCGACGCCGAGACCGGCCGACCGATCCGCTTGACCCCGGGGCGAACCTGGGTGTCACTGGTTCCGACCACGGCCGCGGTCACGGTGACACCGAAAGTCCCGCGGGTGACGACAACGGCCCCCGGTAAGCTGGGCCGATCATGAGCGATCGCCAAACGGGTACCGGCCGCGTCAAACGCGGGTTGGCCGAGATGCTGCGGGGCGGCGTCATCATGGACGTCGTCGATGCCGCGCAGGCCAAGATCGCCGAGGACGCCGGCGCCGTCGCCGTGATGGCGCTCGAGCGGGTGCCGTCCGACATCCGCCGCGACGGCGGCGTCGCCCGCATGAGCGATCCGGCGCTCATCGAGGGCATCAAGGCGGTCGTGACGATCCCGGTCATGGCCAAGGCCCGCATCGGGCACTTCGCCGAGGCACAGATCCTCCAGTCGCTCGGCGTCGACTACATCGACGAGTCCGAGGTCCTCACGCCCGCCGACGAGTCGCATCACATCGACAAGTGGGGCTTCACCGTGCCCTTCGTGTGCGGTGCCACCAACCTCGGTGAGGCGCTGCGCCGCATCAGCGAGGGCGCGGCGATGATCCGCTCGAAGGGCGAGGCCGGCACCGGCGACGTCGTGCA
>DATLOH010000006.1:0-18091 GCA_035536375.1 Acidimicrobiales bacterium | reverse complement strand
GAGCGGTTGGCCCGGAAGCCGCGGAAGAACCGCCGGGATAATGCCGACACATCCATGGCCGGGTGTGGTTCACTGGCGACACCAGAGAAAGGAGGTGGTCCACCGAATGCATCCAAGTTCTAGGACCCTGGAGGTGGCTGGTCGCTAAAGGCGGCCCGTCGGACCCTTCGGCGAATCTCCGCCAGTCACCCTCGCTCACACCGGTGGGACCTCGTCCTCCCCACGTAGTTCGGTCAGCGGGTTAAATCCGATGGAAATTGCTCGAAGGGGCGTTCCGCGACAGCGGGGCGCCCCTTCGGCGCGTCAGCGGCCGAACGTGGCATTAACAGGGTGCTGAAGAACTACCAGCACGCTGGAAACCGGACGACGTGCGGAACCCTAAACACATCAATCGCGCTACGCCGCTTCGCGGCGGACCATTCTTCAGCACACTGTTAGCTTGCGCAGCCATGGCGCGGCCGACTCGCTTCGAGCACCACCGGTTCCTCGGCGACAAGCGCACGCAGGTGGTCTACGACCTCGACGCCGCCGACCTCGACGGCGAGGCGCTCTCCGAACTTCTCGCAGCCGCCACCTTTGTGACGTTCGGACCTGATCGGCTGGCCGAGGCCCGCAACCGGGGGTACCGCCTCTGGAAGGGCCACGCCGAGCGCGACCTGGACTGAGGCGCTCGAATGGTGGCGATGGACCTCACCATCGACAGTGACGGGGTCGCCCTCAAGGCGCACCTCGCGTGTCCTCCGGGCGCCGAACGTCAGGAGGCGCTCATTCTCTGTCACGGCTTCCCGGCCGAGCCCCAGAGTGCGCGCCGCTCGGGCGAGGGGTACCCGGAGTTGGCCGAGCACCTCGCCAGCGAGACCGGCGCCGCAGTGCTGGCATTCGCCTACCGCGGGTGCGGGCAGTCGGCCGGCGACTTCTCGCTGCAGGGGTGGCTGGCCGACACGCGTAGTGCGGTCGACTGGGTGACCGCGGAGCGCGGGGTGTCGAGCGTTCGCCTGGCGGGGTTCAGCGCGGGCGGATCCCTCGCAATGTGCGTCGGGTCATCCGATGCACGTGTGCGCGGCGTCGCCACGTTTGCGGCGCCTCCGAGCTTCGACGCGTGGTCTGACGATCCACGCCGGTTCCTTGAGCACTGCCGCGCGGTTGGGGTGATCCGCGATCGCGCCTTCCCCGATGACGTCGCCGGTTGGAGCGCGGAGCTGTCGTCGGTCGATCCGCTCGCGTGCGCCGCAGAACTTGGGGACAGGGCTTTGCTGTGCGTCCACGGATCAGAGGACGACGTCGTCCCGGTCGGCTCCTCCCGCCAGTTGGTGGACTCGGCGAACAAGCAACGACAACCCGGGTCGGACCCCGCCGCCCTCAGGGTGCTCATCGGAGCGGGCCACCGGTTGCGTCACGACCCGCGCACGATCGCAGTGCTGATCGGCTGGCTGCTCCGTCAGGGGAACAAGTGACGGGGCGATCGTGGGACGGCGACGCCTACCACCGCGTGTCCGGGCCCATGGAGGCCATGGCGATGCCGGTGCTCGATCGACTCTCGTTGCGCGGCGACGAGACGGTGATCGACGCGGGGTGCGGGTCGGGCCGGGTGACGCGGCACCTCGTCGAGCGCGTCCCGCATGGACGCGTGATCGGTTTCGACTCCTCGGCGGCGATGGCGGAAACGGCGCGCTCGTATCTCGGTGACGCCGCCGACGTCGTCGTCGGCGATCTGCTCGAGATCGACCTCGAAGTGCTCGGCCGACACACGCCGGTTGACGCGGTGTTCTCGACTGGAACCTTCCACCACGTTCTCGACCACGACCGTCTGTTCGTGCGCCTCGCTGGTGTGCTCGCTCCCGGCGGCCCGCTCGTTGCTCAGTGCGGCGCGGAGGGCAATATCAGCAACGTGCTCGCGGCCGCCGCCGAGGTGGCCGCCGACGCGCGGTTCGCCGAAGCGCTGCGGGGTGTCGACCGCAAGACCACCTACGAGACGCCGGAGGTGACGAAGCAGCGCCTCATCGCTGCCGGCTTCACCGACGTGCGCTGCTGGACCGAACCGAACGCGGTCGTGCCCGACGACTGCGTTCAGTATCTCGAGACCATCGTGCTCGGCGGCCATGCGCAGCGGCTCGGTCCGGAACTTGGTCGCGCCTACGTCGAGGAGGTCGTCGACCGGCTCTCCGTCGATGGGCCCGCGAGCGTTGACTATGTGCGGCTCAACATCGACGCCCGCCGCGGCTGATCGTCGCTAGTCACGCCTCTTGCGGCGCGTCCAGCGGCGGCCGGCAACTCCGCCCGCGACGGCCCCGATGACGAGGCCGGCGTACGCCCCCACGATCACTGGGATCAGTCCGTCCATCTCCGCATTCGGTAAGTAGCGCACGCTGTACGCCATGCCGAAAGCCATCCCTATGGCACAACAAAGCAGCGCGCACAACACGGCTATGAGCACGGTTCGCATGCCAGCCCGATTAGCTGTCGATGGCAGCGCGCAGAGCGCGGGCCGCGGACTCGGGGTGATCGGCCTCGGTGAGCCAACGCACAGCGACGAAGCGGGTTGCGCCCGCAGCTTTCATCGCCGGGACGCTCTCTGGGGTGGCGCCGCCGGTGACGTAGAACGGCACGTTCGAGTGCTGCGTTGCGTAGGTCAAGTACTCGAGGCCGACGCCGGGACGCCCTGGTTTTGTCGGCGTTGCGTGCACAGGCCCTGCCGACACGTAATCGACAGGCTCCTGCGCGGCGGCCGCAAGCTGACTCGGAGAGTGCGTCGAGAAGCCGACGATGGCGTCAGGGCCCAGGAGCCGGCGCGCCAGCGCGGGCGGCGCGTCGTCCTGTCCGACATGCACGCCGTCGGCGTGTACCTCGAGCGCCAAGTCCGGCCGGTCGTTGAGAATGAACGGCACGCCGTGATCGCGACAGACGTCGCGCACGAGGCGAGCCCGGGCGAGGATCGCTCGTGCGTCGAGCTCCTTGTCACGAAGCTGCACGATGTCGACCCCGCCACGAATGCACGCGGCGACGAACTTGTCGAGGTCGGGTCGGTCGGGCGTGCACAGGTAAAAGCAGCGCCCGTCGAGCCGGTCAGCCACCGGCCACCGCGCGGACCACTTCGACCCGGTCTCCGTCACGCAGCACGCGGTGTGGGTGCTCGCTGCGCGCCACGGCGTCGCCGTTGTGCTCGACGGCCACGACGCGCGCTGCGAGGTCCATCGCCACGAGCAGGTCGGCCACAGTTGCGCCGTCGGCCAGTGTGAACGGCTTGCCGTTGGCTGTGACGTCCATACCTCGCGCTACTGCGACGCTGCCGCTGCGGCGGCCTTGGCCGCCTTTGCTGCCGCCTTCTTCTGGGCCTTCGCGTCGCGCACCTTGTTGAGGCTGGCCGTGTCGACGATGTCGGCGACCGAAAGGTAAGTGCCCTTCTTCCCGTAATCGCCGGCAACCTTTTCCCACCCCGGTGGCGCAACGCCGAACTGCTTGGCGAGCAGGGCAACAAAGATCTTCGCCTTCATCTCACCGAAGCCAGGCAGCGCTTTCACGCGCTTGTACAGCTCGGCGCCGTCCGTCGCGGTCGACCAGATCGACGTGGCGTTGCCGCCATACTGATCGACGATCAAGCGGCACAGCTCGTGGACTCGCCGAGCCATTGCTGCCGGGTAGCGATGCAGCGCTGGGCGATCGCAGAACACGGTGACCAGCGCGTCCTGGTCCATCGCTGCGAGTGCGGCCGCCTCGAGCGGCATGCCGAGCCGTTGCACGAGTGCATGGGGCCCGTGGAACGCCCATTCGAGCGGCACCTGCTGATCGAGCACCATGCCGATCAGCAGCGCGAGCGGGTCTTTGGCCAACAGGGTGTCGGCGTCGTCATTTTGCGCGAGCGCGAGCTTCGTCGGCATGGTCAAACCCTAGAAGAAGCACCAGCTGCCGAACCCGTCACCGAATCCTTACGTGACCGGCAGGATTCGGTGACAGGTTCGGGTGGAGCTTCGACCTACCAGTTGAAGCCGGCGGGGTAACTGACGCTGGCGAGGACCTTCTGGCCGGACTCGTTCGGGTGGAAGTAGTCCCACGCGCTCACCTGGCTCAGCACGAACTGGTAATTGAAGATCGCGTTGTTGTCGAACTTGCAGTTGGTGCCGTAGGCCGTGCACGCCTGCGCGAGCTGCGTGTTGAAGTCGATCACGCGCCTCTGAACCCGCGCGCGACGGTCGACGTCGACCTGCGCCGTCGAGGTCGGGTTGGCGAGCATCGACTGGCAGATGTTGAAGTTCGCCCACGCGTTGCGGGCGCTCGAGCTGTCCTTGCCGATGAACCAGAGGCGCTTGATGTCGGGGACGCTGCCGACGAACACCGCCGCGTTCGGCACCTTCGCCTTGAGCGTGGCCAGGGCGGAATCGAGCTGACTGCGATA
The DNA here is from genome assembly GCA_035536375.1 of Acidimicrobiales bacterium. GTDB lineage: Bacteria > Actinomycetota > Acidimicrobiia > Acidimicrobiales > JACCXE01 > DATLOH01. The sequence continues at coordinate 13,701 of DATLOH010000006.1, read as the reverse complement.
GGTCGCGACCGACGTCATGCCGGCCTCGGTCGAGGTGCACGCGTCGTTCGCGCCCATGAGAATCGTGACGTACTGGACGCCTCGGTTGCCGGCGGTCGTCGCTTGCCCGTTGAGGTCGATCATCTTGGCGCCGCTCTTGGCATCGTTGAAGTTCTTGCCGCTGATAGCGCCGTTCTTGGCCAGGATGCGGCGGTAGTGGCTGTTGACGTTCGTGTTGTCGCCTGTCGACCACGACCGGCTGGTCGAATCGACGTACCAGCCACCAGCGTTGAACGCGCGCGTGATCGAATCGCCGAGGCTGCTCATCGAGCTCGGGATCGGCGGAATCGCCTGGGCGGGCGACGTGTCGAGCGCCGCAATACCGAAGAGCGCGACGACGGCGAGCGCGGCTCGCGCGTAGCGACGAATGTGCATGTGTTCCCCCTGATGTCAGTCCCAGCCCCCCGGCTAACCCGGTTCCGAGGCTCCTTACCCCGGACGCACTAACCGCAAACCGGACAAACAGGAAATCAGGTGGGCAGCGGGTTCTGCACGCTGAAGATGATCTCGTTGGCCAGCTTGGCGGTTTGGCCGGCGAGCGCCTTTGGCGACTCCGTCAGGGGAGCGCCGCACGTCATGTAGGCCGCCATCGCCCGACAATGCGACGGCGAGGCGCTCGCAGGACTGGCTGTGACTCCGCATGCGACAGCGACGGCGAACATCGTGGCGGCGGCTCGGCGTGTGCGCATTGGTGTGTCCCCCTCTGTCGAGCCCGATCGCCCGGGCCGTGTGTGGAGCGTGCGCCTCCCGTTAGGTCGCGCAACATGACGCTCGCCACAGGACCGTGTGACGTTCGGCACACGACGCCGACGGCGGGGAAGAAATAGGTTCGTCCGTGTGACCGATCCAGTTGTGACGCCCGCAGCCGATCCCGCGGCGGTGCTTGCCCAGATTCCGTTCGGGGAGTCGTTGGGAATGTCGCTCGACTCGGCCACGCCCGACGAGGTGCGGGGCACGATGCCGTGGCGGGAGGTCCTCTGCACTGGCGCGGGCCTCATGCACGGCGGAGCGCTGATGACCTTCGCCGACACTCTTGGTGCGGTGTGCGCATTTCTGAACCTGCCCCCGGGTGCCGGAACGTCGACGATCGAGTCGAAGACCAACCTGTTCCGCGGCGTTCGAGGCGGCGTCGTCTCGGGGACGGCGACGCCACTCCACGTCGGCCGGACGACCATCGTCGTGCAAACCGACGTGCGAGACGAGGCCGGCAAGCGCGTCGCGCTCGTCACGCAGACGCAGGCCGTCTTGACCCGCTGACCTGGGCAGCGCCGCCGCAAGGCAGACTGTCGGCATGTCCATCTTCGACGCCCCGATCAACACGTTGCACGGCGAGCCCAGCGCGCTCGATCAGCACAAAGACAAAGCGCTGCTCATCGTCAACGTCGCGTCGAAGTGCGGGTTGACGCCTCAGTACCAAGGCCTTGAGGAGTTGCAGAAGACGTATGCCGAGCGCGGGTTCACCGTGATCGGCGTTCCGTGCAACCAATTCGGTGGGCAGGAGCCCGGCAGCGCCGAGGAGATCGAAACTTTCTGCTCGACGACTTATGGCGTGAGTTTCCCCATGACCGAGAAGGTCGAAGTCAACGGTGATAACCGGCATCCGATCTTCGAGGAGCTCGCGCAGGTCGCCGACCCCGAGGGCCACTCCGGTGATATCCGTTGGAATTTCGAGAAGTTCGTCGTCGCTCCTGGCGGTGCGAGCGTCAAACGGTTCAGCCCGGTTGTGAAGCCCGACGACCCCACGCTCGTCAGCGCCATCGAAGAGGTTCTGCCGAGCTGACCCCCGCCGGGCCGGTTAGGCCCGTAGCGGGTCGGCGGCGTCGGGGTCGATGCCGTACTTGACGATTGCGGCCTCGGCCTCGTCCGGTTTGGCCTCACCGGCGGCCGCCAGCGCGTGCAGCGTCGCCACGACGATGTGGGCGGCGTCGACCTCGAAGTGACGGCGGAGCGCGGCGCGCGTGTCCGAGCGGCCGTAACCGTCGGTGCCCAGCACGACATACGGGGCCGGGATCCACCGCGCCACCTGGTCGGGCACGGTCTTCATGAAATCCGTAACCGCGACTACCGGGCCTGCTGCGTCCGTGAGCTGCTCGGTCACATACGGCGTGCGCGCCGGTCGCGAAGGGTGCAGCCGGTGGTCGCGCTCCGCGCTCAGGGCGTCCTCGCGTAGCGCCTTGTACGACGTCACGCTCCAGCATTCGGCGCCGACATCGTGTTCAGCGGCGAGCAGGTCGCGCGCTTCGAGAGCGGCCTGCGACGCGGTACCGGAGAACAGGATCGTGGCCTTGCGCTTCGGACCGTCGGGCGCGTCGACGAACCGGTATATCCCGCGCTTGATTCCGTCGCTGATGTCACCCTCCATCGGAGGCATGACGTAGTTCTCGTTGTAGAGCGTGATGTAGAAGAAGACGTCCTCGGAGTCGGGTCCGACCATGCGCGCGATCCCGTCCTCCATGAGCACGGCGAGTTCGTACGCGAAGGCGGGGTCGTACGCGGCGACGTTGGGCACCGTCGACGCGAGCACGAGCGAATGACCGTCCTGATGCTGGAGCCCCTCGCCGTTCAACGTCGTGCGCCCAGCGGTGGCGCCGAGGAGGAACCCGCGCGCCCCCATGTCGCCCGACGCCCAGATGAGGTCGCCGATCCGTTGGAAGCCGAACATCGAATAGAACACGAAGAACGGCACCATCGGCTTGGCCCAGGTGACTGCGGACGTGCCCGCAGCGATGTAGCTCGACATTGCGCCGGCTTCGGTGATGCCCTCCTCGAGTACCTGCCCGTCCTTGGACTCCTTGTAGCTCAGCAGCAACTCGGCGTCGACCGGCTCGTAGAGCTGACCGAACGGCGCGTAGATCTCGAACTCCTTGAACAGCCCGTCCATGCCGAACGTACGGGCCTCGTCCGGGATGGTCGGCACGGCGCGGTCGCCAAAATCCTTGTCGCGCAGCAAGTTGCGCATGAGCCGGGCGAAGGCCATCGTCGTCGACACGGCCTGGTTCTTCGACCCGGCGTGGAACTCGGCAAACACCTTCGGCGACGGCAGGCTGATGTCGGTCGAGCGGCTCAGCCGGCGGGGGATCGAGCCGTCGAGCGCGCGGCGCCGCGTCATGAGGTACTCGTGCGTCGCGCTGCCTTCGGCGGGCCGGTAGTACGGCGGCTGGTCGCCGGCCAACGCCTCGTCGGGGATCTCCTCCTGCAGGTACAGCGTCTCGCGCATCGCCAGCAGTTGGTTCTTGTTCATCTTCTTGATCTGGTGCGTTGCGTTGCGCGCCTCAATCTCGGGACCGAGCGTCCAGCCCTTGACGGTCTTGGCGAGGATGACCGTCGGCGCTCCGGTGAACTCGACGGCCGCCTTGTACGCCGCGAACAGCTTGCGGTAGTCGTGCCCGCCGCGCGGCAGCGTGCGCAGCTCGTCGTCGCTCAGGTGCTCGACGAGCTTTCGCAGCCGCGGGTCGGGGCCGAAGAAGTGCTCTCGGATGTAGGCGCCGTCCTCGACGACGTACTTCTGGAACTCGCCGTCGAGCGTCGTGTTCATCTGGTTGAGCAGCACGCCGTCGGTGTCGCGCGCGAGCAGCTCGTCCCACCGAGACCCCCACACCACTTTGATCACGTTCCAGCCCGCGCCGCGAAACACCGCCTCGAGCTCCTGGATCACCTTGCCGTTGCCGCGCACTGGGCCGTCGAGGCGCTGCAGGTTGCAGTTGACGACGAAGATCAGATTGTCGAGGCCTTCGCGCGCCGCGATTGACAGCGCACCGAGCGACTCGGGCTCGTCGCACTCGCCGTCACCGAGGAAGCACCAGACCTTCGCTCGGCTCGTGTCCTGGAGCTCGCGGTTGAGGAGATATCGGTTGAACCGCGCCTGGTAGATCGCCTGTAACGGGCCGAGGCCCATCGACACGGTCGGGAACTCCCAGAAGTCCGGCATGAGCCGCGGGTGCGGGTAGCTCGACAGGCCTTCGCCGCTGAGCTCGGTGCGGAATCCGTCGAGCTGTGCCTCGGTCAGGCGCCCTTCGAGGTAGGCCCGCGCGTAGACGCCGGGCGCGGCGTGGCCCTGGAAGTAGATCTGGTCGCCGAACTGGCCGTCGTCCTTGCCGCGGAAGAAGTGGTTGAAGCCGACTTCGTACAGCGACGCCGACGACGCGAACGTCGATAGGTGACCGCCGATGCCCTCGCTGCGCGCGTTGGCGCGGGTCACCATGACCGCGGCGTTCCAGCGAATGAAGGCCCGGATGCGACGCTCGATGTGTTCATCCCCGGGAAACCACGGCTCGGCGTCGCGGGGGATCGTGTTGATGTACGGCGTCGACACCGTCGCAGGGAAGTCGACCGCCTGCGCGCGCGCCCGCTCGAGCAGCTTCATCAGCAGGAAGCGCGCCCGTGGCTTGCCGTGGGTGTCGACAATCGCATCGAAGCTGTCGAGCCACTCGGCGGTCTCGGCCGGGTCGATGTCGGGCAGCTGGTGGCTGAACCCGTCGAAGATCATGCGGCCATGCTACGGGCGTCGCCGCCGCACGCCGACCGGGCATGATGCGTTCGTGCTTTCGGGGAAGCGCCGCTGGGGTGCAGTTGCGATCGTCCTGGCTCTCCTTACCGCCTGGGTTCTAGTTGCGAGATCGGACGGAGTCGACGACGGCTCGAGCCCGTTCCAAGCCGGTAACTCGCTCGGCGGCGGACCACCCGAGACCGACGGCGTCGCCGCGGTGCCCGCTGACGCTGATCAGCTCCGCACCTGGTTCACAGAGGTGATGAACGTCGGCGACCGACCGGTGACGGTCCTGCGGGCATCGGTGAACTCTGCCGTGCTGGCGGGCTTCGAGGTCATCCCGGCAACGGGAGAGGGTCGCAAAGAAGCGTCGTTCCCGGTTGTGCTCTCGCATCTCGAACACGCGTCGCTCTACCTGGTTGCGACCGGGCACGGATGCGGGGTAGCGGCGCTCGGGACAACGGAGCTTTTCAAGCCCGAAATGAAGGTTGACTACGAGATCGGCGGCCGGCGGCAAACTCGTCGAATTTCGCTTCCGGACACCGCAATCGTTGTCCCGAGAAGCCGGCCATGTCGATGAGGAGATGGTTCCCGGCTGCGCTGGCGATCGTCATGGTCGGCGCAATCGCCGCTGGAGTGGCGACCCTGGTGGCCGGGAACAAGTACGAGCCGCTGCAGGTGGTGATGCAGGTACCGGACAATGCGTCCGCGCTCGACCCCGCGGCAAGTCCGATGCATTTCCGCCGGAGTTCGATGACGAAGGGTGACGTACACGAGATTGCGTTGGTGATCGAGAACACCGGCCGGTTCGCGGTGACGCTGTACGACCTCGGAACCGACCTCTTCGACGGCTACTTTCTTCTGGACCGTCCGGTGATGCGCGTCGCGCCCGTGACGGGGCCATTCGATCCGTCTCGGGCGGTCAGTCGCAACTCGGTTCGCATTCGCTCGGGAGAGCGGCGTCTTCTGGTCGTGGCGACAAGGGTGCGCTGCACGCTCAGCGAGTCGCTCGGCGGATCATCCACCATCGGAAGCATCGACGCCCGTCAGCAGTTCGGTCCGTTCGAGCAGCCGATCACACTGGATCTGCCGGTATGGGAGTCGTTCCCCTTTAGCACCTGTAAGCCATGATCCAGCCGTGAGCGCCACGACCGTGTACACCGATGGCGCGTGCTCCGGGAACCCGGGACCGGGCGGTTGGGCGTGGGCGATCCCCGACGGCGCGTGGGCTTCGGGGTGCGAGGCGCGGTCGACCAACCAGCGCATGGAGATCATGGCGGTACTCGACGCGCTGCGCTCCATCCCGGGCGATGTCACCGTGGTGAGCGACTCGACGTATGTCGTCAACTGCTTTCGTGACAAGTGGTGGGTGAACTGGTTGGCGCGCGGCTGGGTGAACTCGGCGAAGAAGCCCGTCGCGAATCGTGATCTATGGGAACCGCTGATCGCGCTCTACAAGGCGCGCAGCGACGAGGTCCGGTTCACCTGGGTGAAAGGCCACAGCGGCGATCTCATGAACGACTACGTCGACCAGCTCGCGGTTGCGGCGTGTCTCAGCCAACGCCCCGGTCGGGCGTGACTAGGCGATCGCATCCGGCGGCTGTGAGGGGTGCTGCCATTTGCCCACGGCCGTGCGCACGCTTAGGACGCCGCGTCGCGAGACGAGATGCTGTGCGGCTTCAAGCAGCACGTCGAGCAGATCGGTGTCGAGAGCGATCACGTCGGGCAGTTCGACGGAGATCGAAAGGTTTCCCTGGCCAGCGATGAGATCGAGAAGAACATGTCGCAAGCCGCGCACGAGCTCGGGGTTGACTTCGCGGTTCCGCACAGACACGTGAACGGTCGGGCCGGAGCGGGCGACCAGGATCCGAGGATCCCGGAAGTCAAGGATGGTGGCCTTGGCCGGGTTCTCCGCAAGCGTCACGGTTGAGCTCCGGCCTCGGGCGATCTGCGCGTCTTCATCGAAGCGGCTTCCTGCTCTGCTCAGGCTGACTTCTCAACCGAACCGTCTATACCGATTGCGGACCTGTTCGAAACGCGCACGCGACCGGCCTCCAGCGGCCATAATGACGCTGCGATCGTGAAGCAACCGCGACCGCGTGGACGTCTGACTTCGAGGAGTTGGAAGCCCGTGGTCAGGTGGACTCCCTCTGGTCCGCGATCGGAGCAACACGTGGAGCCGAAGCAGTTCGGCGCGGACGCCAACCGGCTTGGCGCGGTGGTCCTCGCCGACCACACGCTCGACGAGATCGTTGCGCTGTTGAGTTCGGTTACGCGAGAGGCCGTCCCGGCGGCACAGCTCGTGAGCTTGACCCTGCTTGGCCGCAACGGGACGCCCTACACGGCTGAAGCGAGCGATGAGCTCGCAACGGCGCTCGACCAGGTGCAGTACTCAGAGCGTGACGGGCCGTGTCTTCACGCCGTAGCGACACAAGAGTCGGTGAACGTCCACCTGGACCAGGAAGCCGAGCGCTGGCCGCAGTTCGTGGCCGCTTGCACCAATGCGGGTTTGCACTCGGTGCTCTCGACCCCGTTCGAAGTGCACAATCATCTGGTCGGCGCGTTCAACGTGTACGGCTCGGAGTCAGCGAGGTTCAGTGGCGAGGCCGAGCAAATCGGACGTCTCGTAGTCCGGCACGGCGGAGTCCTCTTGGCGAACGCCATAGCACTCCACGCTGCCTCGACTCTTAACGAGCAGCTGCACGAGGCGCTCGCCACGCGCGACCTGATCGGTCAGGCAAAGGGCATCCTCATGGCGAGGGAATCGTGCGACGCCGATCGCGCCTTCGACATACTGCGTCGCGCATCGCAACGGTCGAACAAGAAGCTGCGCGACGTCGCCACGGAAGTGATCCGATCCGTGCAGAGCCGGTTACGAGAACATTGAGCTCGACACAGGTTTCTTCGGCCTAAGGCTCACCGGTCGAGGGCCGCGCCACTTCCAGAACGTTCGGGTCCGGCCCTGCGAACGACAATCGTCGGGCAGCGACGGCGCCTGCGAGCGCGGCGGTCCCGAGGACGGAAAAAGCGACGAGCAGACCCGAAGCGGTCGACCGTCCGAGCGCTACCGCGGTCGCGACACACGCGCCCGCAAAGCCCGCGCCGACGGACGCACCGAGCACGTCGACCAATTGCCGGGCAGAAACGACGAAACCGGAAACCTCGCCCTCATTGCCGCTCAGCACGATGAGCGCCACGCTTTGGTACCCGAGCCCCATCCCGAGGCCGGCAGACACCCACGCGGCGACAAACGTGAGAACCGGGACGCCAGGTGACAACGATGCGCCAACACCCGCGATCCCGAGCGCTACGAGCAGGAGGCCGGCGCGCGCTAGCCGGTAAGCGGGGATGCGCGCCGAATAGTGGGCGACGATCCACGCCCCCGCCGTCCAAGAGAGCGCGCCGGCCGCCAGCGCGGCTCCTGCCAGCGTCACCGACCGTCCGCGAACGTCGCTCACCGCCAGCGGAAGGAATGAGTCGGTTGCGAAGAAGGCCGCGCTCATGATCCCGTTGAGCGCGATCGCCGCCGGCGGGCCCGGACGCAACCGGAACGTCCCAGCGGGCGTAAGTCGTCGGAGCGAACGGACGAGGATGGCCACGCCTATGGGCACGAGAGCCAACGGAGCGATCGACTCGGCGCCCGAAAGTCCGCCGAGCAGCAACGCTGCGCCTAGCGCGACGGCCAGCGCATCGGACGTGCGACTCGTCGACGTCGTGGAGCGCACTGCCTCGGTCAGAGGGCCGTGAGCGCGCAGCGCTGGCAGCGCAAGACGGGCGCCGAGGAGCACGAGCGGCAAGAGCCCGAAGAACACGTAACGCCAGCCGACGACGGTGGCGATGACCGCAGCGACGCTCGGTCCGAGGAGCCCCGGTAGCACCCACGAGGTCGAGAGAACCGCGAGCAAGCGTGGTCGCAACCACTCTGGGTAAGCGCGGCCGATGGCCATGTTGGCCACTGACGAGACCGCTCCCGCACCGAGACCCTGCACGACGCGGCTCGCAACAAGCGCACCCATGGAGGGAGCGGCGCCGCCGCAGACCAGCCCCAGCGCGAAGAGCGCGACGCCCGCACCCAGGACCGGAGCGAGACCCCGTCGGTCCGCCTCGCGGCCCGCGACGCTGATACTCACCACCGTTGCGAGCATGAAGGCGCTGAAGACCCAGCCATACAGCGCGAGTCCGCCGAGATCCTTCTTGACCTCTGGCATGACCGTGTTTACGGCGAGCGCCTCGAACGCGACCAGCGTGACGAGAAGAATCAACCCTGTCGTCATCGCCCGCCGGTGTGGCGCCCACAGTCCGTCGCGGTCGGCCACGTGGGCATCTTGGCTCACCACGTATGTTGAGCGGCTATGGATATCAAGGGATCAGCAGCAATCGTCACGGGCGGCGCGTCGGGGCTCGGCGAAGCGACGGTACGGCGCTTGCATGCCGCCGGCGCCGCGGTGACGATTCTCGACCGTAACGCCGAGCAGGGCGAGGCGCTCGCGAAGGAATTGGGTGGCGCGGCGAACTTCGCGGCCGCCGACGTCACCGATCACGCAGCTGTCGCTGCGGCCGTAGATCAGGCGGCATCGACCGCGCCGTTGCGCATCGCAGTGAACTGCGCGGGTCTGGGCATCGCGCAGCGCACGATCAACAAGGACGGCAGCCCGCACGACCCCGGCTCGTTCAAGTGGCTGATCGACATCAACCTGATCGGCACGTTCAACGGCATGACGCTGGCGGCGAGCGCGATCTCGAAGACCGATCCCGGCGCCGACGGTGAGCGTGGCGTCATCGTCAACACCGCATCAGCCGCCGCGTTCGACGGTCAGATCGGTCAGCTCGCCTACTCCGCGTCGAAGGGTGCGGTCGTCGGCATGACGCTGCCGGCAGCACGCGACCTTTCGGTGGTCGGGATCCGCGTCAACACGATCGCGCCCGGGCTCATGGACACCCCACTGCTCGGCATGCTCCCCGAGCCGGCGCGCGAAGCGCTCGGTGCGAGCGTGCTCTACCCGAAGCGGCTCGGGCTCCCCGACGAGTTTGCCTCGCTCGTGCTCCAGATCTGCGAGAACGGCTATCTCAACGGTGAGGTGATTCGCCTCGACGGTGGCATCCGAATGCCGCCGAAGTAGGTCTTCGGCTCGCAAGCGGAGCTTGCTCGCCGAGCTGGTGTCGCCCTTCGGGCGACGTGAGGGCCGGACCGGCAAAGCCGGATCCGGCCGTGTAATGGCAAATGCCGTCGTTCCGTCGGGAGGTTGTTGTGAAGCTTGACAAGAAGCTGGTGGGTGTTGTGGTTTTGGCGGGAGTGGTCGGGGCCGCTTGCAATACGGGGTTCGACAAGATCACCGAGCGGTTTCGGGATGCGCCGCGGGGGGAGATTGTCGGTGGGCCGGCGGACATCGTGACGTTCCCCGACGGGTTCTCGAACGTGGCCAGCAAGTGCGACGGCCCCAACCGGGTTTACGTGGTGTTCAAGGAGAACAAGACGTACGGCTCTGTTGCCGTCGCCGCCAACGACCCACGCTGCCGCGGCGCCGGTTGAGCGCTAAGCGCGGACCCAGTCCTTCCACACGGGGTCGTACCCCGCTCTGCGCAGTGCGGTTGCGACTTCATCGGGAGAGCGCTCGTCGCTGATCTCGAACTGAGGCTCGGCGTCGGACTCGACCGCGTAGCCGCCGGGCTCGGTATGTGAGCCGGCCGACATCGTGGTCACACCGAGCGGCACCAATGCATCGCGCAGGGCTGCGGGCTCGCGGGTCGACATCGTGATGCCGACGTCCGGCAGTGTCAGCCGTAGCGCGCAGACGAGTTGAGTGAGCGCGCGGTCGTCGACCGGGTCGCGGGGCTCGAACTCGCCGGCCGCCGGGCGCAGGCGTGGCAGCGACACGCTGATCTCGCAGCGCCACCAGCGATGGATGAGCGAGCGCGCGTGCGCGCCAAGCGCGAGTGCCTCCTTGCGCCAGTCGTCCTGGAGGCCGAGCAGCGCGCCGACACCGAGCTTGCGCGCACCCGCCGCCGCCGCCCGATCGGGCGCCGCGAGTCGCCAGTCGAAGTTGCGCTTCTTGCCCTTCAAATGCACCGACGCGTAAGTCGGTCGGTCGTAGGTCTCCTGGTACACGACCACACCTTCGGCACCGGCGGCGACGAGCCGGGCGTAGGTCTGCTCGTCCCATACCTGGACCTCGACCGATACCGACGGCATCACCGGAGCGACGGCGGCGACCGCGTCGACGAGGTAGTCCTTGCTCACAATCCGAGCGTGTTCGCCCGCTACGAGCAGGACATGACGGAAGCCACGTCGCGCGAGCTCTTCTGCCTCGGCTCGCAGTTCTTCGCCGCTGAGCGTGCGGCGGGCGATCTCGTTGCCGGCCGAGAACCCGCAATAGGTGCAGACCGAAACGCATTCGTTGGAGACATAGAGCGGCGCGAAGAGCCGCACTGTCCGGCCGAAGCGGCGCAGCGTGACGTCGTGCGCCGCCATGGCGAGGTCTTCGATCCGCTGGCCGGCCGCGTCAGACAGGAGCACTGCGAGGTCGCGCAAGTCGCGCTTGTCCGTCGCCAGCGAGCGCGCGACGTCGGCCGGTGTTGCGCCGGCCGCGACGGCGCGCAGTGCTGCGAGGTCGGTCGACAGGAGATCGGCCGCCGCGGTGTTCGGAGGCACCCCTCCGGGTCGAGACTCGAGCGCGATCGGTGTGATCGTCACGCGTCGAGGAAGCCGGTCAGCGGGGAGCTTGCCGCTGCGGCCCGGTGCACCGGAGCAAGCCCCGAGACGTAGCCGAGTCGGCCGGCCTCGACCGCGAGGCGGAACGCGTCGGCCATTGCCGCCGGGTCGACCGCTGTGCCGATTGCGGTGTTGACGAGGACGGCGTCGGCGCCGATCTCCATCGCCTCGGCAGCGTGGCTGGGCGCGCCGAGGCCGGCGTCGACGACTACCGGGACGGTGGCCTGCTCGACGATGATCTCGAGCGCGCCGCGCGTGCGGATGCCCTGATTCGACCCGATCCAGCTGCCGAGCGGCATCACCGTGGCGCACCCGGCTTCTTCAAGGTGCTTGCACAGGACAGGGTCGGCGTTTACATAGGGGAGAACGGTGAATCCCTCGGAGACGAGAATCTCGGCCGCTTTGAGCGTTTCGGTTCCGTCGGGGAGTAGGTACCGGGGATCGGGCGTGACCTCGAGTTTGATCCAGTCCGGTAGGCCGGCTGCGCGCGCCAGGCGTGCCACGCGGACCGCTTCGTCGGCGTCGACCGCGCCGCTCGTGTTGGTGAGAAGCAACACGTGCTCAGGCAGCGCGTCGAGAATGTCGACGTCGGCATCCGTATCCACCCGGCGCAACGCCACCGTGACGAGCTCGGTCCCCGACGCCTTGATGGCGGCCGTAAGCGACTCGTTCGACGGAAACTTTCCCGTCCCGAGGAAGAGCCGGGATGCGAACCGGCGCCCGGCGATGACCAGCGCGTCGTCGTCCATGTCCGCCGCGTAGCGTACCGGCGGTGCCGACCCGAGTCCTCATCGCCCTCGCCCTCCTGTGCGGACTCCTGATCGTCCTCGCCTTCACCGTCCAGGTCCTCACCGCCGCGCCGCGCTGAAAAGCGACTAGGGGGCTCTGGAGTGTCACTGGTTAGCCCGGAAAAGCCGCCTGTGAGTCCTGAAGGGACCCGCGAGGGGCGCCGCTAGGCTCGGTTTTCGTGGCTGCGGAACAGTTCGATCTGGTGATCATCGGTGGCGGACCGGCCGGGTATGGCGCCGCTCTGTACGGAGCGTCGGCCGGGCTCAAGGTGGCGCTCGTCGAGAAGGACAAGGTCGGCGGGACGTGCCTGCACCGCGGGTGCATCCCGGCAAAGGAATACCTCGAGACGGCCGGTGTGTTCCGTACCGTCGGTCACGCGAAGGACTTTGGCGTGGTCGCCGATCAGCCGAGCATCGAGTTCGCGACGAGCCAGGCCCGCAAGCAGAAGGTGGTCGACCAGCTGTGGAAGGGCCTCACTGGCCTGATGAAGCAGCGCAAGATCACCACCTACGCAGGGACCGGGCGCCTTGCGTCCGGCAACGTCGTCAAGGTCGACGACGGGACCGAGCTCGTCGGCACGAACGTGCTGCTCGCCTCCGGGTCCGTCCCGCGGACCTTGCCGGGCTTCGACGTCGACGGTCGGTACGTGCTCACCTCCGACGAGGTGCTTGCGCTCGACACGCTGCCCAAGTCCGCGGTCGTGGTCGGCGGTGGGGCGATCGGGTGCGAGTTCGCGTCGTGCCTCGCCGATCTCGGCGTGCAGGTCACGATCCTCGAGTTCCTGCCGCAGATCCTCACCGGTGTCGACAAGGACGCGGCGGACGTGGTCGTCAAGAACTTCAAGAAGCGCGGCATCGACATCCGCACGGGCGTCGAGGTCAAAGGCCACCAGCCCGACGGCGCGACGACGACGATTACGTTCGGCGACAACGAGACCGTGACTGCGGAGGTCATCGTGATGTCGGTCGGCCGTCGCCCGCTCTCGGACGGTCTGCTCGAGGAGGGCACCGGCGTGGCCGTGGACGAGCGTGGGTTCGTGCAGGTCGACCAGTACCTGCGCACGGCGGCGCCCAACGTCTACGCACTAGGTGACCTGATCGCGGTAGAGGGGCTCAAGGCGCACCCGCAGCTTGCCCACGTCGGGTTCGCCGAGGGCATCCTCGCGATCAAGGTGATCCTCGGCGAGGACGCCATACCGGTCGACTACTCGAAGGTGCCGTGGTGCATCTACTGCCATCCCGAGGTCGCCTTCGTCGGCATGACCGAGCAGGCCGCAAAGGACGCCGGCCTCGACGTCGTCGTGTCGAAGCACAAGTTCATCGGCAACGGGCGGGCAATCATCGTCGGTGAGACCGACGGACTCGTGAAGGTCATCGCCGAGAAGGGCGCCGACGGGAAAGCCGGCCGCATCCTCGGTGTTCACATGGTCGGCCCGTGGGTCACCGAGCAGCTCGGCCAGGGATACCTCGCAGTGAACTGGGAGGCCACCGTCGACGAGGTGAGCGCCTTCATCCAACCGCACCCGAGCCTCTCCGAACTGTTCGGGGAGACCGTGCTCGCATTGACTGGGAGAGGACTCCACGGCTGATGGCCGACATCACGATGCCCCAACTCGGTGAGACCGTCACCGAGGGAACGATCACCCGCTGGGCCAAGCAGGTCGGCGAGCGCATCGAGG
>DATLOH010000005.1:0-7652 GCA_035536375.1 Acidimicrobiales bacterium | reverse complement strand
CGCGATCGCTACGGGATCGCCAGCGTGGGCGACGATTGCGTCGACGGCGCTGAACGCGAATGTGAGCGCCATCGAGGCACCCCAGCCGTACGCGGGGTTCGTGGTGCACAGTGCGTCACCGACCGGGAGCACGTTGAGCGCGAGCGGTCGTCCGTCGCGCATGAACTGGCGCCGCCGGTTCTCATGGCCGGCCATCACGGCGACATCCGCCACCGGTGTGCTGTTCGCGGGGTCGATCCACGGCGCGAGGCCGTCGATTGATCGCACGGTTGCCTCCCAGGCCCAGTTATGACGCAGGATGCGCATCGGTTTGTCGTTCGAGCTCGCCCACAACAAAATGCCGAAGGTGTCGTGATCGCCCGGAAAGCCAATGTGGCGTATGCCCGCGGTCTCGCCACGCAACGCGAAGATCCCGATAACCGGCATCGCGCAGCTGGCTGTCCGCCGGTAGTACCTCGTGTAGTACGTCGACTCGCAGTCCTGCACGATCTCCGGCAGCGCCACGTTGTGCTCCGCAAGCCATCGCGTCATGGGTGACCGCCGTCCTCCGCAGTCGAGCACGACGTCGGCGTCGACACGCGTGCCGTCGGCGAGACGGATGCCCATGACGTGCAGCTCTCCGTCGTCGGTGCGTGTGCAACGCAGATCGACTGCGACGGCCGGACTAAGGATCTCGACGCCCGGTTCGGTCTCGGCGACGAGCCGTAACGCGAGCTCGAACGCCGGTCGGCGAGCGAGGATGCCGGTGAAGGCGTCGTCCTCCGGTTTCCAGATCTCGGGCGGGGCGAGAGTCTTGAAGATGTTCAGCTCGTCGATGCCGTCGGCGCGCAGTCGCTCGAGAACTTCGGGGATGCGTTCGCCGAGCAGGTTCCGCGACCGCGAGGAAAAGGCGTGCGGCTGACGAAACTGGGCGACGCTGCGGCGCTCCCACTGCGAGAATGCTTCGTCGCCGTCATGCGTCTCCGGGCCTGGGTCCCGCTCGACAACGGTGACCGCAAAATCCGCTCGTGCGAGCCCGATAGCGGCCGCCAGACCAGCGACGCTTCCCCCCATAATGGCAACCCGCCCGCGCACTCAGCCTCCGATCGGTTGGTGTCGTGACCGTACAAGTGCCGCAGATGCGGGTCACGGTCGGATGTCACAGCCAGACCGGCGACGCTCCCGTGGCGGGGATCATCCCCCGTCGCGGTTAACTATCACCGGTGGACGTACAGGCCCGGGGGCGGCTGACGTTGCAGCGCAAGCTGCAGCTATTGATCAGTGGTGTCGCGGTCGTAATGACCTCGACAATCGGGCTCATCGCGAGCTCGATCTCGGACCAGTCGTCGGCAGTAGCCGCGTTCGACCGCGTGGTGCCCGCGGTAGACGACGTGAACTCTCTGTCGGTCGCGATGACGACACAGCAGTCGAGCGCCCGCGGCTTCGTCGCCACGGCTGACGAGACGATTCTTCAGCCGTATGTCGACGCTCGCCAGCAGACGGCGATCCTGTTCGGACGTCTCGAGCGTGAACTGTCGGCCGACCGGAAGATGGTCGCGCAGGTGCACGAGCTAGAGCGACTCCTAGAGCGCTGGCAGCGAGGGATAGAGCGGTACATCGACGGCGCCCGCGCCGGCGAGAGCACCGCGGCGGCGGAGGGGCTGGTCGTCGAAGGTGAGCGGTTGTTCGCGCCGGTCCGGACGGCGTCGCGCGCATTAGCGGTAGACGTGAACGCGGAGGTCGATCGCGCGGCTGACGCTGTCAGCTCGAGCCGATCACGCGTAGCGATACGCGTTGCGTTCGCCGCCTTGGTCAGCGCAGTGCTGCTCGTACTCGGCGCCGCGGCTCTGCGTCGATGGGTGGTTCTGCCGGTACGCGACCTCTCTGCGCAAGTGACGACCGTCGCGGGCGGTGAGCTTCGCCGCCCGATCGAGGCGATGGGAACTGGACTCGAGCTTGTCCAACTCGGTGTCGCCGTCAACTCGTTGCGCCGTCGCCTGGTCGACGAGATCGAAGCGCTCGAGCGGGCGAACGAAGCGCTGAAGCAAGACGCACCTGTGACGGTGGCGCTGCGAGCCCAGCTCGAGCCGGCAATGATCACGGTGCCGCCGGCGTATGAAGTCGCAGCCCGGCTAGTGCCTGCCGAGGGCGAGCTCGCCGGGGACTGGTACGACCTCGTCGAGTTGCCGGGCGGACGCCTCGGCGTGGGCATTGGCGACGTCTGCGGTCACGGCGCCGAGGCGGGACTCCTGGCGCTACGCGCCAAGATCGCGCTCGTCACCGCACTCGGTCTCGGGCGTGACCCAGGAATTGTCCTCCAGGACGTCGCCGCAGCGTTTGGTCGACCCGACAGCTTCGTTACCGCGTTCGTGGCGGTCCTCGACCCGGCGACGGGTGAGTGCCGCTTTGCGGGTGCAGGGCATCCGCCGGCTCTGCTCCTCGACGCCGACGGATACCGAGCGCTGCCTTCGACCGGTCCGCTCATCGGGATGTTCGACAGCACATGGGAGACGACGTCGGTGACGCTGGACCCGGGCGGAACCCTGGTCTTGTACACCGATGGGTTGACCGAGGCGCGCGATCGCGCTCGCCACGAGTTCGGAATACGAGGCGTCGTCTCCGCACTCGCTACGAAGGGGCAGGCAAGTGCCGGCGAACAACTCGGCGCAGTGGTCGACGCAGTGCATGGTCATGACGGCGGTCGACTGCAAGACGACGTAACGATCGTGATCATCAAGTCCAAGTCAGGCAGGCCAAGTCAGGCAGTGCTGCCCTGACGCGCGTCTGAACGGCCGCGTTAGGGTCGATCGATGGCATCGCACAACTCGGAACGAAACGGGAATCGGGGCGACACCCCTGCCGCGCAGGAGCGCGCCCGTGCAGTGCGGCGGTACCTCTCGGCACTCGACATGCAACGGCCGGGACGTAGTGCGGCGAAGACGAGCGAGAGCATCCTTCACCGAATTCACCACGTGGACACCCTGCTGATGTCGGCCGATCCGGTGTCCCGGCTGCATCTGACTCAGGAGCGCATCGACCTGCACGCCGAACAACTCCGGATCGCAGCTTCGCCAGAACCGGCGCTCGCCGAGTTCGAGGAGGCGTTCGTTCGCGCGGCCCGCAGCTACGGCGAGCGGCACGGGCTGACCTACTCGGCGTGGCGCCAGATCGGCGTCAACGCTGACGTGCTCGAGCGTGCCGGGATCATCCCGACGAAATCGCCGCGTGCGACTAAGCCGACCGAAGCGCCCATACCGACCGACGCTTCCCCGTAGACTCCCTCCACCACTCGTCCTTTGGGGAGACACGGCGATGCTGAAGCGAAAGTCCGATCAACTGCTGGCGCTCAAGAGCGTGCCGCTGTTCTCTTCGATGTCCGACAAGGACCTCAAAGCCGTCCTCGGGGGATGTCGCGAGGAGCTGTATTCACCCGGTCAGGCGATCGTGACCGAAGGTAGCCCGGGAGGGCCGTTCTTCCTCGTCGTCGAAGGCAACGCCAAGGTCCAGCTCAACGGCAAGACGCTGCGAAAGCTCGGTCCCGGCGACTACTTCGGTGAAATCGCGCTCATCGACCGCGGCGAGCGCACGGCCACGATCCTCGCCGAGTCGCACGTCAAGGCGCTCGCGATGGCGTCCTGGGACTTCCTCGCGATTTGCGAGCAGGATTTCAAGGTCGCTCACAAAGTGATGATGGGTCTGTGTCAGCGGGTCCGTGTACTCGACAAGGCCGCCGGTCACTAATCGCTCGCTCGTAGAGCGTCGTTAACCTCCACGGGTGGCTCGCCGCCCGACTGCTCGCCAGCGCCGCGCCCGCGCTCTCGCTCTGGCCACGGTCGTCACGCTGATGGCGCTCGCAGTACACGCGGTCGCCAGTAGCGACGGCCGCGACGTCGAACTGCGTCACGTCGCCTACCTCGACGAGGTGCGTCCCCAGGTGCAGCGATCGACCGAGCAGGGTGCTGATGTCCTCGCGGTACGGGCGATGGCCGGCGACCTGGGCCGGCCCGGCATCCGTCGCCGGCTCGACCGTGTCGTGAAGGAGGCGGGCGACACGCTGCGCGCGGTGGAGAAGGTCGGTCCGCCGGAGGGCCTGGAGCGGGCGCACAGCCTCCTCGTGTCATCACTCGCACTACGACACCGCGGTGCTGCGACAGCAGCGAAGGGAATGATCGACGCGCTTGGGCCCACGAGTACCGATCCCATCGTGCTGCGACTGGCTGGCACCGGCCGCGATCTCGTGGCCTCCGACACGTCCTACAACGCGTTTCGTGAAACGGTTCAGAAGACCCTTGGTAAAAGCCGTCCGGACGCCGTGCCCGACTCGGTCTGGGTGCCCGACACCGACCAGTGGCAACCGCCCGAGCTCACCGCGTTCGTGAACATCCTCAAGGCGAATTCATCCCTTGCCCCTGTCGTCGACGTGAGCACGCTGCTCATTCGCACCGAGCCGAGCGCGGTCGCGCGCGACAACGGACGACTCGTGCTGCCCAAGGTCAACGGGGTCAAGGTCTCCGTGGTCGTGGCGAACGTGGGCAACGTCGCACAGAAGCAAGTGGCGGTCGTCGCGACGTTGCGCTCGGTCACGGGTGAGGACACCGCCCGAGGGTTCGCCGACCTGAGCCCGGGGCAGCGCCGTACGTTGTCGTTCCGGCGTCTCCGCGCCGCGCCGGGCGATGCGCTGCTCACCGTGACGATCACGCCGGTCAGCGGCGAGACCTCCATCGCCGACAACACCCGCGCCGAGAGCTTCATAATCCGCGGCTAGCTCAGGCGGGCTCGTCGTCGGGCTCGTCCGGTGGGGTCGAGTGGTCGTTCGGGACGAGGTCGAGATGATGCTCGTGCCAGGCGTGCTCGGCCCGCCGCTGCACCTCGCGCAACGGGAGGCCGTAGAGGCGCGCGACTCGCGCGGCGTCGTCGAACTCGGCCTTGACTCGTCCGGGGCTCACTTTCACGCGCACGGGCACGCCCGAGACGTCAACCGCGTCGACGGCGCGTGGGTCAGCCCACCGCTCGACAGGCCGTCCACGGATCCCGATCGAACCCGTCTCCTCGGTCAGCGTCGACGCCACCGATCCCGCCAGGGCGCTGTCGACCAGTGCGGCGACGATGTGCCCCGGGCGCCCCTTCTTCATCACGGCGGAAACCACCCATGCGTCGGCTGCGCCGGCGTCGAGCGCGGCTGCGATCGCATGCGCGAGCACTTCGCCCGTTGCATCGTCGACGTTCACCTCGAGCACGATCATCGGTTGCCCTGCACCGGCGTGCCCCTCGCTCTTCGCGACGATCTCGTCACCGATCACGACCTGGGTCACATTCGGTGCGCCGTCGAGCTCTCGGCTTCCGGCGCCGTAACCGGTCGCGCGGACGACCATCGCGGGCAGCGGTCCGAAACCTACGGCCATCCCGGCGAGGAGCGCGGCGCCCGTCGGCGTCGTGAGCTCGATCCCGTTGTCGCGCCCGATGGTGGGGGCTCCCCGCAGGAGTTCGACGACCGCCGGTGCGGGATTCGGGAGCCGACCGTGCGCGGATCGAATCGTGCCGGTGCCGACGGCGACGGCGCTGGCGTAGACCTCGTCGACGTCGAGCACTTCGAGCGCCGCGCACGTCCCGACGACATCGACAATTGCATCAATACCGCCCACTTCGTGAAAGTGCACCTGCGTCGGCGGTCGCCGGTGCAACCTCCCCTCGGCCTCGGCCAGTGCACCGAACACCGCCAGCGTCCGGTCCCTCACCCTCACCGGCAGCCGGGCCTCTTCAACCAGGCCGACGATGTGGCCGGCGGTGCGGACTATGCCGTCCTCCTCGGCGCGGACGTGGAGCTTCGTGGAGGCCAACCCGCATCGCAGGACGGGCTCGGCCTCCACCGCCCAACCGGTGACCGGGATGCGGCGAACGATCGAGAGGACCTCGCCGATGTCGGCTCCAGCGTCGACGAGGGCGCCGAACGCCATGTCACCGGCGATGCCGTTGAAGCAGTGGAACCACGCGAAGACGTTCACGGCAGCATCCGCGCAATCGCGCACGCGGCGCCGTATCCGTTGTCGATACCGACGACGGTGACGCCCGCCGCGCAGCTCGACAGCATTGCGAGCAACGCGGTGACGCCTTCGAGCGCGGCGCCGTATCCAACGCTCGTGGGGACGGCCACGACGGGTGCGGGCGTGAGCCCGCCGACGACCGTGGCCAGCGCACCCTCCATGCCGGCGATCACCACGATGGCGTCCGCGCCAGCGAGTTCGTCGAGCGTGGCGAGCAACCGGTGGACGCCGGCGACTCCGCAGTCGACGAGCAGTTCAGGAGTGAACCCATACGCGCGCAGACACGTGACGCACTCGCGGGCAACCGGGAGGTCGGCGGTGCCGGCGGTCACCACCAGGACGCGAGCGGGACGGTGCGCAGCCGGCCGCCACACGACCGTCGACCCGGTTCGGTCTCCCTTGGGCGCAACGTCGAGTGCGGCGGTCGCCTGTTCGTCAGTGGCGCGCGTCAGAAGCACCGGACCGCTGCCACCGTCTAGAAGCTCGCGGACGATCGCCGCACAGTGCTCGGCGGTCTTGCCCGGGGCGTACACGGCCTCCGGCATGCCCTGGCGAAGCGCACGGTGGTGATCGACGCGCGCGAACTCCAAATCGGCGAACGGGAGCCGCCGGAGACGGTGCAGGGCGTCGTCCGCGGAGATCGCACCGGAACGCACGTCGTCGAGCAAACTCCGTAAGGCGGCTTCGTCCACCCACCTATCCTGCCGCGGCGATGAGATCGATCGGCTTTTTAGGCCCGCGGGGCACGTTCACAGAGGAGGCGCTGGCGAGCCAGGCCGACCTGTCGTCCATTGAGCGTGTGCCGTTTGCGTCCATGCCCGACGCACTGGCGGCGGTCGTGGAATCCTCGGTCGACGCCGCATTTGTCCCCATCGAGAACGCCATCGAGGGGACGGTCAGCCTGACCATGGACGCGCTCGTGTTCGACCACGACCTGTTGATTCAGCGCGAGGTCGTGTCACGCATCCAGCTCAACCTCCTCGCCAACCCCGCAACTGCGTTGGGCGACATTCGTCGGGTATTGACGTTTCCGGTTGCATGGGGGCAGTGCCGGGGCTGGCTCGGTGAGCATCTTCCCGAAGCGGAGTTCGAGGCGACGAACTCGACGGCTGACGCCGCCCGGCGCGTGGCCGAACTCGGCGAAGGGAGCGGTGCGGCTGCGATCGGTCCGGCGTTGGCGGCATCGGTGTACGGCCTCAATGTGCTCGCCGAGGACGTCGAAGACCACCCCGACAACGCGACGCGGTTCGTGCTCGTGTCGGCCAGCGAAATCCCTGCGCCGACGGGACACGACAAGACCTCGATCGTGTGCTTCCAGCGGGCCGATGAGCCCGGCAGCCTGCACGCCATCCTCGGCCAGTTCAGCGCCCGCGGGATCAACCTCACGAGGCTCGAAAGCCGTCCGACCAAGCGTGGGCTGGGCAACTACTGCTTCATCATCGACCTGGAAGGCCACGTCGCCGACGAGGTGATCGCCGATTGCCTCCGCGATCTCCACGCCTCGCTCGCGGCGGTGAAGTTCCTCGGCTCGTATCCCGCGGCGGGCGAGCACGGCGCGGCGATACGGCGCGACGCTCAGGAGTCCTGGCGCGCCGCCGACTCCTGGATCGCCGCACTGCGTTCCCAAGTCCG
>DATLOH010000004.1:0-23402 GCA_035536375.1 Acidimicrobiales bacterium | reverse complement strand
GCCGTGGTCTCCGGAACCACGTTAAAGAGCCGGAACCAACTACAAATGCCGACTATCCAGTCGCACTCGCTGCCTAATCAGTAGCGACGTTCGCCCGGGGGCCGCCTCGCCCCCCGGAATCGAACGCCATCCAGCGAGGCTTACTTCCAAGCTGTGTCAACCGGCTTGCGAAGGACACTTAGTTGACTAGGGCGCCTCGGTGATGCCGGTGACACCGGGGCGTTCGAAATCTCCCACCGGCTGCGCTCGGAGAAGCCCTGGTAACACTCGGAAGCACGCGGGTTCGAATCCCGCCACCTCCACTCGCACGAAGATTCGGCCGAGTTACTCCCTACCCGCAATGCGGGTTGTCCCTACAGAATGAATCGGGCCGCCCCCGATCTATCGCGCGGCCGTCGAGCGCATGCTGCTCTCGAAGCGGGCAGACCGTCCGCTAACGGGGAGTGGACATGGGCACCACGAGCCCTACCGAAGCTCAAGAGCTGGAGTACTCAAGACGCCCTGCGAGGGCTCGACTGGGGGCCGGCGTCGTCCGACGCGAGCGTTACCTCCGCTACCAGTTCCCCTGGCGGCGGGTCGCAGCGGTTACCGCTGCCGCAGCGACCGTCGCGACACTCTGCGCAGTCACGCCATTGCCGCTCGCACAGGCTCGCACGCTTACCCCTCCGCCGTGTCCACCTGTACGAGTGGTGGTCGACCCGGCGAACGCGCCCGCTGCAGCGCGCGACCTCGTCATCGAGGCCAGCGCGCGGGTGACCACTGCCTCGGCCATTCCGATCGTCGTCGACGCCAGGTCGGATTCACCCAGCGGCGATCACGTCACTGTGCGGTGGCGTCCGCTCCCGCCGACGAAGCCTGTGCGGCTTGGCGTGAGCAGCGCGCGTCTCACACGCAGCGGAGCGACGGGAACGATCACGGTCAACACCGAGCGCCCGCTCGAACCGAACTTCTCGTCGCGTACGTCAACGGGAGCCACGTTGATGCACGAGATCGGCCACGCCGTGGGCTTGGGCCACTCGTCGGACCCGGCGGACGTGATGTTTTCGCGGGTACAGCCTGGACCCCTCGAGTGGGGCCCCGGTGATCGAGCCGCACTGGCCGCGGCCGGTGCCGCTCGTGGGTGCGCGTCCAAGAGGTCGTGACCTCAGGTGACGTCGATGGCGGCGATGCGGCCGGAGGGACGTGGTCACACGCGCCGTCGTCGACCTGATGGCGGGCTCGAAACTCGTCTTCGACGACTGCGGGGAATACGACTTCGGCGACAACCTCGCCCGGTGCCTGCTTGCCGCTCTCCGGCGAACCTGAGCCCGTCCAGCGGGCAGACTCTCGTCATGAACGACGAATTCGCGTGGCTGGAGGATGTCGAGGGCGACGACGCGCTCGACTGGGTTCGCAAGATGAACGCGCTCACGGAGGGCGACCTCTTCACCGACCCGCTGTTCGAGCAGCTGCGCACCTCCGCTCTGGAGATCCTCGAAGCCGACGACCGCATCCCGATGCCGATGTTCCACGGCGATTCCGTACTCAACTTCTGGACCGACGCCAACCACCGGCGCGGCATCCTGCGCCGCATGTCGCGCGAGGCGTACAAGGCCGAGAGCACCGACTGGGAAACCGTGCTCGACGTCGACGCCCTGGGTGAAGCCGAAAGCGAGTCGTGGGTGTTCCACGGAATGTCCACACGAAAGCCCGACCGCCGGCGCGCGCTCATCGCACTGTCCCCCGGCGGATCCGACTCGTCGGTCACCCGCGAGTTTGATCTCGTCGAAAAACGCTTCATCCCCCCGGACGAAGGTGGCTTCGTCCGTCCGTTGGCCAAGGGTGGCCTCACGTGGATCGACGACGACACGGTTTATGTCGCCACCGACTTCGGCCCGGGATCGCTCACGAAGTCGGGCTACCCGAGGATTATCAAGCGCTGGGAGCGCGCCACCGATATCGACGACGCCGTCACGGTCTTTGAAGGCGAGGAGAGCGACGTCAGCGCCAGCGTGAGCGTGAGCACGTTGCGCGACTACCCGCATCACAGCTTCTCGCGGAGCCTCGACTTCTACACCGCGCGGCGCTGGATTCTGCGCGACGGAGACCTCGTGCAGATCGAGGCGCCCGAGCACGGCACGGTGGCCGTACGCGAGCGCTGGATGTTCATCCTGCCCCGCACGGACTGGACCGTCGACGGCACCACATACGCCGGCGGTTCGTTGCTCGTCGCCAATCTCGAGGGCTACCTCAGCGGCGAACGCGACATTCACGTGCTGTTCGCACCTACCGAATCCGCTTCGCTCGACGGCTACACCTTCACGAAGCACCACGTCGTGCTGTCGATTCTGGAAGACGTTCGTAACCACCTCGAGGTGCACGACCTCGGCGTCTGGGAGCCGCGACCGTACGTCGGGGCTCCTGAGCTTTGGAGCGTCAACGTCGGTCCCGTCGACCCCGACGAGTCCGACGAATGCCTGCTGATCGGCGATGACTTCCTGAATCCCGCGACCCTGTTCATCGGCACGGTTGATGACGAGCCGACGGTGCTGAGGAAAGGCACGTCGCGCTTCGACGCGACCGGCCTCCGCATCGAGCAGCGTTTCGCGACGAGCCTCGACGGCACGCGGATCCCCTACTTCTTGGTTGGTCCCGAGGAGAGCGACGGACCTGCGCCGACACTGCTCGGCGGCTACGGCGGATTCGAGGTCTCCCGCGTTGCGGCGTATGCCGGTGTGCTCGGCCGGTCATGGCTGGCGCGCGGCGGAACGTACGTACTTGCGAATATTCGCGGTGGAGGTGAATACGGACCGAAGTGGCACCAGGCCGGGCTGCGCGAGAACCGGCACCGGGTCTACGAAGACTTCGAGGCGGTCGCCCGTGACCTGATCGACACCGGCGTCACGACCCCGTCCCAGCTGGGCACAAGCGGCGGGAGCAACGGTGGCCTCCTCGTGGGCAACATGTACGTGCGTGCGCCAGAGCTGTTTGGGGCCATCGTGTGCCAGGTGCCACTGCTCGACATGAAGCGTTATCCGCATCTGCTCGCAGGTGCCTCGTGGATGGCCGAATACGGCGACCCAGACGTCGAGGAGGATTGGGAGTTCATCCAGACGTTCTCGCCGTACCACCTTGTGAAAACGGACGCGACCTACCCGCCGATGCTGCTGACCACGTCGACCCGCGACGATCGCGTCCACCCGGGCCACGCCCGCAAGATGGCGGCACTCCTCTCGAAGCTCGGCCACGATGTCACCTACTGGGAGAACATCGAAGGTGGCCACGGGGGCGCAGCCGACGCCCCGCAGCAGGCGGTTATGCAGGCGTTGTCGTACACGTTCCTTGCGCGCCATCTCATGGGCGCGAGCGCGTGAGCAGCACGACCAAGGCCCGCCAGAGGAGGGCACGCACGGCAAACGCGAGGTCGGGCTCGATCACCCGGCGCCCCGCACGCGCGTCAACGGGCGCCCGACTCCGCTATCGGTTCGACAATGCGATGTCGCGCGGGCCGATGGTGGTCATTGCGTACCTTGCCCTGCTCAGCGTGCTGATCATGGTGGTCACGGCCGTCGTCGCGGTGGCCGCCGATCTCTCGTTCGCCGGCGGGAACTCCGACGGCTTCGCAGAGTCGCTGTGGCAGGCGATGTTGCGGACGATCGACGCCGGATCGTTCGCCGGCGACACGGCCTGGCCAACCCGCCTCGTAGCGTTGCTCGTGACTCTCGTCGGACTATTTCTCGCCGGCTCGTTGATTGGTCTCATCGCCAACGCAGTCGACCAGAAGGTCGAGGAGCTACGCCGCGGCCGCAGCGCGGTGATCGAGGACGGGCACACGCTGATCCTCGGCTGGTCCGATCAGGTGCCACGCATTGTCAACGAACTCGTGATCGCCAAGGAGAGCGAGCGGTCGGCGTCGATCGTGGTGATGGCGCGAGCCGACAAGAGCGAGATGGAGGAGACCCTTAGAGATCGCGTCGAGGACTTGAAGACCACCCGCATCGTGTGCCGTCACGGGAATCCCTCGTCACCCGCAGATCTGGACCGCGCTGCGGTTCGCCAGGCGCGGTCAATTGTCATCGTGCGCGACACCGACGGGGACGCCGGTGTGGTGAAAGCGGTTCTCGCGGTGCACGCGGTCGCCCCTGAACTAAGCAACGCCCACATCGTCGCCGAGCTCAGCGAGTCCGACAACGCCCGCATCATCCGGGCAACGACCGGCGGCAGCGTGTTGACCGTCTCGAGTGATCAGGTTGTCGCCGAGGTCACCGCACAAGCGTGCCTTCAAGCTGGACTCTCGACGATCTTCACCGATCTGCTCGACTTCGGCGGCGACGAGATCTACTTCGTGCCGGCGGGCGAGCTGAGCGGTCGTCCCTATCGCGACGCCGTGCTCGGCTTCGAGCACTCGTCGGTGATCGGGCGTATCGGCGGCGACGGTCTCGTCGAGTTGAACCCCGCTCCGCTCACGACGATCGCGCCCGACGACGAACTAATTCTCATCGCAGAAGACGACTCGGCGATCCGGTTCAGCGGTCTCACGGAGTTCTCCGCACCCGAGTCGAACGCCGGCTCGACGAACGGCTCGGCGCCGAGCGTTCCGATGCACCTTGCGATCGTCGGGTGGAGCTCGTTCGGCGAGCGCGTTCTGCGCGAGCTCGACGAATTCCTGCCCGACCGGTCGCGGGTCGACATCCTCGTCGATCACGATCTCGTTGCGCCAGGCGAACTAGAGGCATTAGCTCTCGAGCACGGCACGCTGGCCGTGCACGGCGGCGACGGAGGTCCCGACGACTTCCGCCAGCTGCTGGCCAGCGGCACACCCCAGCAGGTGATCGTGCTCGGTTACCGCGACGTGTTGAGCGTGGACGACGCCGACGCCCGCACGCTTCTCACACTGCTCGCGCTCCGCTCTCAGTGGCCGGTAGGGGGATCGCACGGTGTTCGCATCGTCGCCGAATTGCTCGACCAACAAAACCTTGCACTTGCGGCACCGGTCGGTGTCGATGACCTGATCGTCAGCAACGCACTGTCGAGTCTCCTGATGGCACAGCTGTCGGAGCGGGCCGAACTGCAAACGGTGTTCGACGACTTGTTCGACGCCGACGGGGCAGTGGTCGAGATGCGACGCGCGGATTCGCTGGTGGGTCCCCAGTCGCTTCCGTTCGGCGTTGTCGTCGCCGCCGCCGCCGCTCACGGGGCGTCGGCGTTCGGTTACCGCCTCGGTGCCACGGGCGAAGTCGCGGTCAACCCGCCCAAGTCGCGAGTCGTCAGCCTGGGCGCGGACGACCACGTGGCGGTCGTCGCTACATCGCCGGTCTGACGCGCACGGTGGAGGACATCGACGACGGCGAAACGCGGTGGAGATTCGACACCGCCTTCCTGACCTCTCGCTGGACCTGCATCTGGGGCCGCGGCTGTCTAGGGATCTACGACGAGCCCGCCGAGCACCTCGGGGAAGGGTGCTGCTCGATCGGCGCACATCTCGGCGACGAAGACGAGGCGCGCAACATCAGTGCGTTGGCGGCGATGATTCCGGCCGCACGGTTCCAACACTCCGCCGATGCCGACACCGCGGGGATCTTCAGTGACGAGACGCGTCTGCACACCCGCGTCGTCGACGGTGCGTGCATCTTCTTCAACCGTCCAGGCTTCGCCGGTGGCGCGGGTTGCGCACTTCATCTGGCGGCGCTCGATTACGACGAACCGCCAACCGACTGGAAGCCGTCGGTTTGCTGGCAGCTCCCGATCCGGGTCGACTGGGAGATGCAGGACGACGGCGTCGAGCTCGCGACCGTGCGGCGGTGGCGGCGGGCCGACTGGGGTGACGAGGGCGAGACAATGGCCTGGTGCTGCACTGAGGGCGACCGCGCGTATGTCGGGGACCGACCGGTGATCGACTCGCTGGCGACCGAGCTGGAAGAGATCGTGGGCACGACCGTGTTCGTCGAGCTACGCCGCCGGTTGCGCGACACCGTCGCGTAGGATCGGGGTCCCATGGCGACATCGCTGGCGGCTTGGCGCGAGCGCGTCACCCGCCTCGGCAGTCAGCCGCCCGGCCCGGCGCTGTTCCTCACCCTGCTCATCTCGGCTTACATCGTCATCTTCACTGCGCTGACGTGGCGTCACCACTCGAACTTCGGCACGTTCGGCTTTGACATGGGCATCTTCGACCAGGAGATCTGGCTCGCCAGCCGGTTCGGCGAGACGTTCATAACGGTGCGCGGGTTGGACATGTGGGCGAACCACATCAACCCGATCGTCTACGCGCTCGCACCGTTCTACTGGTTGGGTGCGGGCCCGAAGTTCCTGTACCTGCTTCAGACGAGCGCGCTTGCGGCCGGAGCGATCCCGCTGTGGCTGTTGGCGCGCGACCGATTCGGTGACGGTTGGCTGGCGCTGGGCATTCCGGTCGCGTGGCTGTTGTATCCGTCGCTCCAGTGGATGACTTGGTGGCACTTCCACCCGGACGCGCTCGCGGTGACTCCGCTGATCTTCGCGTGGTGGCTCGCCTCGAAGGCGCGCTGGCGCTGGTACGCCGTGTGCGTCGTGGTCGTGCTTATGACCAAGGAGGACGCAACCCTGCCGATCATGGCGTTGGGCGCCGTCGTCGCGTTGCGTTATAACCGGCGGGCGGGACTCATCACCTTCGGCGCGGGCGCGTTCTGGTTGCTGACGACACTGAAGCTGATCATCCCGCACTTCGTAGGTGCCGACGATCCTTTCTACGTCGGGCAATTCGCCGCACTTGGCGACTCGATGAACGAGGTCGTCTACAACTCGATCCGGCACCCGTCGCGCATCCTGCGGTTGGCGGAGATGCCCGATCGAGTCGAGTACTACCGCAAGATGTTCCTGCCGGTGGCCGGGCTTGCGCTGCTGTCGCCGGTGACGCTGTTCATCGCCCTGCCGACGATGCTCGTCAACGTCGTGAACGCTCAGGGCTACCCGCACGACTTCAAATTCCACTACCAGGCGGCGGTGTCAGCGGGAATTTTCATTGCCGTGATCGAGACGATCGCCCGGCGACGGCAAGTCGGTGTGCGGCGGTTCCTGATCGGCGTCGTCTGCGCGACCGCGCTTGCCACCAATGTGGCGTGGGCACCGTCTCCGCTGAACCAGCGCGTGTTCAAGAGTGGCATCTGGGCGCTGACGACGTCCGACCACACGCTCGCGATGCGTGAGATCGTCAAACGCGTCCCAACAAATGCGTCGGTGTCGGCGAGCTACAACATCGTTCCGCATCTCACGCATCGTCGCGAGATCTACGAGTGGCCCAACCCATGGGTCCGCTCCTATTACGGCATCAGCGAGACGGAGCCGCCGCTGCACCCCGAACGCGTCGACTATCTCGTGCTCGACCGCGGCCTCAACCCCCAGCACCTCCCGATGCTTGCGCGGCTCACCGCTCCCGGCGGGGAGTTCCGGATCATCTACGACAAGAACGACGCCGTGCTCGCCGAGCGCGTCCGTCCAGCGGACGGCCGCTAAGAGCGCGGCCCGCCGCCTCGCACCTCCTGCACCTTCTTCAACGCTTCCTGCAGGTCGGCGAGCCAGTCGGCCTCTTTCTCGGCAACGAGCTTCACGCACCACGACAGCGCCTCGCTACGGCTGCGGGCCACGCCGCCGGCAATCAGCGTGTCGAGCACACGGCGCTGGTCGAATCGCAGCCGCGTCATCACCGGCGAGGCCACGTTGGTGAACACGAGTCGAGTGTCCCCGCTCGTGGCGCCCCAGGACACGTGGCGTCCAAAGGTGTGCTCGAGCTCCTGTGCGATCGCGATGCGCTGCTCGCGCGTCTCCTCGCGGAACGAGCGGATCCGACGCACATGCTCGCCTGCATCGGCGTCGGATGCCGCCCCGGCGAGCGTTCCCACGATCAAGATCTCGTCGTCGTCGACAGCGACCGAAGGCGGCTCGCTGAACCACCCCTCCGGAAGCTTCGAGAGCACAACTTCGGTCACCGTCTGCCGTGTCGCTGTCGTCATGCAATAAAGATTACATCATTACAACCACCTGTCAGGCGGTCCCTTCGTCGGCGATGGCGATAATGCGAGCGGCCGCTTCGGCCGCACTCAGACCGTCGATGGCGAGTCGTCGGAGCTCGGGCCAGTGCGTAGGGAGTGTTTGGCCTCCGTCAATCACCTCGCGGGCGCGGTTCACGTCGGTGAGCTTGAGGTTGGCGACGCGATCGGGATTGCCCACCCGGCGCAGCACCTCCTCGGGGTCGAGTGTTAGCTCGAGCGCGACGAACGTCTTGCCGAGCGTCGACGCCAGCTCGCGGTGCGGGTCGACGATCGTGACATCGCGGTTCGGCGGCAAGAAGTTCGTGAACACGATCGAGTGCGCCTCACTCGTCAACTCCGCCGCCGCCTCGACCAGCACCCGCCGCAGTTCGCGCACCTTGGCGAGTACAGGCGGATCGAACTTGCGGTGCGCTGGGATCAGCTGCCACACGAGGTTGTGCGTGGCGTGGTTGTCGAGGCGCGCGCACGGCTCCCCGCGTGCCTCGAGCTGCTTCACGATTTCCTTCGCGATCGTCAGCTTGCCGGTGCCCGGGTAGCCGAACAACTGGTACACCGCGGGCACCAGGACACTCTATGGAGGGACGAATGCGACCCGGCCCCTCGGTCTGGGGTCGCAAGCTTCTGGCTCCCGGGGACGCGATTCACATTGCGCGTCATGCCGCGCATGCGCACCCTCATGCGACGCGCCGCAGTCGGTTACGGCTGGTTGCTTGTTGTCCGTCGGATCCGGTGAAGGAGGTGGTGCCGGTCGTCGGGTCGTAACTCACTGTCCAGCCGCCCTCGTGCACGAGGTGGTGGTGCGCGAGACAGAGCGGCACGCCGTTGTAGACCGCAGTCGCTCCGCCGTTCTCCCACAACACGATGTGATGTATCTGGTAAATCCGGCGTTCGCAGCCCGAGTACGCGCACCGATGACCATGCCGCGCCGCGATCGACCGACGCTGAGCGACGGTCCACGTGCGGGTCTTCTGACCGACATCGAGGATCTCCGAAGTTCCCTTCACGACGATCCGATGGACACCGGCGTCGCACGCCAACCGTCGCGCCGCATCACCGGTGATCGTCGCCCCGGAGGACAGATCCGCACCGCCCGGCGTGGCGTTGACCAGCGTGTCGTAGTCGACGGTCACACCGACCGCCGCGCGTTCCACGTCGATCTGGTCGTGGTGCTCGTAGGCGGCGTGTTCCAGCAGGTCGAGCAGCGCGTCGACGCGCTGCGCGCGCACCCCCGGTCGTAGAGCGGGTTCGGGTGTCTCCACGGGAGACTCGCCCACAGGAGTCTCCACAGGAGACTCGTGACCAGCAGTCTCCACAGGAGACTCGTCACCAGCAGTCTCCACGGGAGACTCGTCACCAGCAGTCTCCACGGGAGACTTTTCGCGTTGGCGGTAGAGCCAGTCGAGGTAGGTGTCGATCACGTTCATGAATCGCTCCGCGTCGTCGCCGGTCAGCTCGATGATGATCCGATCCAAGCCGCCGCCGAAGCCGGCTTGGCGGTACAGGCCGCGCTTCTCATACAGGTTCTGCGGGGGCTTCTCCTGTTGGTGTTGCAACTTCCAATGACGCACCAGCTGCTCCATATCGCGCGCCGTCCCGGCCTGCGCGGCGTCGAGAAGTGAACGATCCAACTCCTCATTGCCGTCGTCTATGCGCGTCGCTATCCGGATTTTCGAATACGAAACTTCGCCGCTAGCCAACGCGTTCGCGAGCACCTTTCGCTTCGCGAGCTGCTTCGCGACGCGCAGCTTCTCGTGCGCTGTCGCGCGACGCAGCCCGCACCGATCCACCAGCCAAGCCACACAACTGGTGTGGCCGTCCTCAGCCCACGTGCCCCATGTATCGAACTCGTCCAACTGCTTCAACCACTCCGCAAGACACGTGTCGATGTGGCGCAACCCGTCGATCAGCTCCCGGCCCTGCAACGTCGCCGACCGCGGCGACTCCGGAACATCCAACACGGCAACCGACATGACCAACCTCCAACACAACCTGAACGCATCAGAGGCGACTCCCGAAGAGCCGCGATATGCACCCGAAGGAGACGATCGAAACGCCTTACGAGCCGATGGTGGGCCCGCAGGCGAACCGTGGCAGCAGGTACCCGCCCATTGTACCGAACTCCAGTTCGACCAGCAACACATTTCTGCTGGTACGACGGGATTCTTCGATGAATGCCGTTGGACCAGCGGCGCGGGAGCCGCTGCCACCAACCGTCTACCGGCGACCAACCTCGGGATTGCCATAGTGAATCTCTCGGCGGCCACATCAAGACTTGTGGCCGTAAGTCGAGGCGCTCATCCGACGTTGCGGCCTGGTCGGCCAGACGGCCTTGAGCCTAATGAAGCACCCGTGCTTTCGTTCCGAACCATCGTGGATGCGTGGACTGATTCACCCGTACAGACTGCCGGGAAATCAGCCGCTCGGAAGCCGCACGTTTGCGCTCATGGCTGGTGGGCGGCACCGGCGTCAGCAGCGGCACCCGCCATAAAGTCTTTGTCCATGACGGCTGCGACAGCGGGGCGCAGGTACCTCCTGGCCGAAACTCACAAGCCGTTCGAGTACCTGCTGAACCGGATCGTAGGGCTAACGGACGACGAACTCCTCTGGCGGCCAGTAAGGGATTGCCTGACCGTCCGAGAGCTGGATGGAAGGTGGGTGCCTGACGCACCACCGACGGGTCTACGTCACTTCGATGGTGCGCCGGGGTTGGTCAGCACCATTGGATGGCGTCTTGCCCACGTCGTATGCGATGTCATAGGCAGTCGGCGGAACCCGCAGTGGCTCGGTGTCATGGATGCTCCTGACTCGCCTGCGGCTACGCCGGCTGCCCTTCCGCTCGGAGCTGATGCTGCAATAGCTGCCCTGCACGAAGTACACGCCTGGTGGAGCGCCATCATTGAGTCCTGCGACGATGACTACCTGATGCAGCCCCTGGGAGAGGTAGCGGGGCCTTTCGACGGGCCAAGGGTGGGGTTCCTCGCTTACATCAATATGGAGCTGGCGCACCACAGCGCCGAGATCGGCCTGCTTCGTGACCTGTGGTCCTCCGGGCTGCGCTGACGGCCCGAACGGAACCACGCGCAAGTGCCGGATCTTTCGCTGAACATTTGCGCCGTCGTGGATTCAGTGAGGCCTCTTGAAGGGCACTCGGCGTTGCGGGCTACTGCGCACTTCACCGTCGGTCGAGCCGGCGAGCGGAATTGTCGAGGGCGACGCCAGGACGGCGAGCCCCAGGTCAGAAGCGCGTCAGACCCGCAAGAACCTGCGGACTGCGAAGGCTGAGCCGATGGCGCCGATGGCGGCGCCGAGCAGCACGAGGAAGATGCCGGTGCCGAACGCGTCCGACGACGTGGCCGTGGCCTTGGTGAGGCCGGCGTTGAGGCTGGGGTCGCTAATCACGCCGAGGATCGGGTTGCGCGCCACGTAGACGGCCACGGCGGCCACAAGTGACCCGGCGAGGCCCTGCACCGTGCCTTCGAGCATGAACGGCAACCGGATGAACCAGTTCGTGGCGCCGACGAGTTTCATGACCCCGATCTCGCGACGGCGGCTGAACACGGCGAGCTGGATCGCGTTGATGATCAACAGAACCGCACCGACGAGGAGCACGGCGGCGACGCCGAAGTATGCGACCTGTCGCGTCCGCGTCGTGTCGAGCAGCTTGTCGATCGCGTCCTTGGCGTAGACAACCTCGAGCACTCCGGGACGGGTGGCGAAGCGCCGGCCGATGACGTCGACCAACTCCGCCTTGGCGGGCACGACGCGGAACGACGTCGGCAAGTCGGCGGGCGTGACGATCTCGCGCACGTCCTCGCTGTCGGCGAAGATCTTCTGGTACTCCTTGAACGCTTCTTCCTTGTTCACGAACGTGAACTTCTTGGCTTCCGGCATTGACGCGAGCTCTCGGCGGACGGCCTCGATCTGGCCGTCAGGGGCGTCGGCACGCATGAAGATCGACAGCTCCACACCGCCGCGGTATTGGAGCGTCGCCTTGTTCACTCCTTGCCGGAGTAGCAGCGCGCCGCCGACGAGGGCGAGCGATACCGCGACGGTGAGGATGGCGGCGATTGTCATACCCACGTTGCGCCGTAGGTTGGCAAACGTCTCGCGCGCGACGTAGTTCGCAGAAATCGCCATCGACGGATCAGCTCCCGTACACGCCGCGGGCCTGGTCGCGCACGACCACCCCGCGATCGAGCTCGATGACCCGGCGGCGCATGGAGTCGACGATGCCCTGGTCGTGCGTGGCCATCAGCACGGTCGTGCCGGTGCGGTTGATGCGATCGAGCAGCCTCATGATCCCGACTGTCGTGTTGGGGTCGAGGTTTCCGGTCGGCTCGTCGGCAAGGAGGATCAGCGGACGGTTGACGAACGCTCGGGCGATGGCCACCCGCTGCTGCTCACCGCCGGAGAGTTCGCCCGGGAGGTTGCTGGACTTGCCGCGTAGGCCGACGAGTTCGAGAATTTGCGGCACCTGCGACTCGATGACGTGGCGCGGACGACCGATGACTTCCAGGGCAAACGCGACGTTCTCCTGCACGGTCTTGCTCGGGAGCAGCCGGAAGTCCTGGAACACGCAACCGAGGTTGCGCCGCAGATAGGGCACCTTCCACGGCGTGAGCTCGCCGATCGCCTTACCGGCGACGAAGATGCGCCCGCCATCAGGTTCTTCTTCCTTCGTGACCAGGCGCAGGAATGTCGACTTGCCGGAACCCGACGGCCCGACGAGGAAGACGAACTCGCCCTTCTGGACGTCGAGAGACACGTCGCGGAGCGCGACGGTTGTGCCCTTGTACGACTTGGTGACGTGCTCGAGACGGATCATGGCAGGGCGTTCATCCTAGGGAGGGGCCTTGCGCGGAACGTGTCATGCCCCTGTGCGGCGGTACCGCAGGTACGCCTCCATGAACTCGTCGAGGTCGCCGTCGAGGACTGATTCGACGTTGCCGCTCTCGTGCGCAGTGCGTTCGTCCTTCACCTTCTGGTACGGCGCGAGCACGTAGCCACGAATAAACGCTCCAGCGCGTCCGACGGCGCCCTGCGGGCCCGACAGTGCGGCCATTTCTGCGCGCCGCTCCTCCCGGTTGCGCTCGGCGAGCTTGTTCATGAGTACCTGCATCGCCTTGGCCTTGTTCTGGAGTTGACTGCGCTCGTTCTGGCACGACACGACGATGCCGGTCGGGAGGTGGGTGAGCCGTACCGCCGAGTCCGTGACGTTGACGTGCTGGCCGCCGGCGCCCGAGCTGCGGTAGACGTCGGTGCGCAGGTCCTTCTCGTCGATCGTGACCTCGTTGCTCACGTCCTCGATGAACGGCACGACGTCGAGCGCGGCATACGACGTCTGGCGGCGCGCCTGGCTGTCGAACGGTGAGATGCGATACAGCCGGTGCGACCCGCGCTCGCCTTCCAGAAGCCCGTAGGCGTAGCGGCCGCGGACCACGAAGCTGGCCGACAGGATCCCCGCCTCCTGTCCTTCCGTGACCTCGTCGAGCTCGACCTTGAACCCGCGCCGCTCTGCCCAACGCAGGTACATGCGCAGCATCATCTCGGCCCAGTCCTGTGCGTCCGTGCCTCCTTCCCCGGCGTGGATCTCGCACACGGCATCGAGCTCGTCGTGCTCACCGGTGAACAGCGACCGCAACTCGAGCGCATCGAACTCGCGGGCCGCTGACTCAAGCGCGGCGTCGATCTCGGCACCGACCGACTCGTCACCCTCCTCGACCCCGAGCTCCCACAGCGTGCGGGCGTCCGCTATGGCTTGTTCCAGCTTTGCGATCTGCTCGATGTCACCGCTCAGCGCGGCGAACTCACTCGACAACGCTCGCCCGACGTCAGGATCGTCCCAAAGGTCGGCGCGACCCATCTCGAGCTCAAGCTCCGTCACCCGCGCCCGCGCGTCGTCCTCACGCAGATACCCCCGCGCCTCGTCCAACCGCTTCCCAAGCGCGCCAAAGTCGTCCCGGTAATCGCGCATCAGAAGTTCAGACCTCCGCGGGCAAACAGAAAGCGCGGGACGGGGAGGTCGTCCTCGTTGGGGTTGGGCGGGGGCTGGCCGACGAGGGCGAGCCTCCCCGGCCCGTGCGGCAACCGATGCGATTCATGCGCCGTGACAATGCTTGAACTTTCTGCCACTGCCGCAGTGACAGGGGTCGTTGCGGCCGATGCGCTCGGCGTCGCTCTTCACGATCGGAGCTTGCGGGGCGTCGAGCGCGGCGGCGGCCATCGACTGGTCGACGCCATCGCCGGCCTGGCCGACGTCAGGGTTGGCCGCCGCTTCAGCGGCCGCCGCCGCGCGGATCGCGTCGCGTCCCGACGGGCTCTCGTCTGGAGCGATGAAGCTGGCCTGTTCCAGACCGGTGGGCGCGGCCGGCGCGATCGGCGTCGCCGGCAGGGGCGCTGCCGGCGCAGGCGCCACGGGTGCCTCCGTGCCTTCCGCCGGTGCGAGGACCACTTCGCCTTCGATCTGCGGCGCTTGCGGCGGTGCCTGCGGGACGACGTCGACGTGCATCACGTAGCGCAGGTAGTCGTTGGCGATAGCGCCCATGAGCTGGCCGAACATCTCGTACCCCTCGCGCTGCCACTCGACGAGCGGATCCTTCTGGCCCATGGCCCGGAGGTTGATGCCGTCTCGGAGGTAGTCCATTTCCTGGAGGTGCTCACGCCAGCGGGCGTCGATGATCTGCAGCATCACCTCTCGCTCGACGTCGCGCATCACATCGTCGCGCCCGAACGCCTCGGTGACCTGTGCCTCGCGCTGCTCGTAGTACGCGATCGCCTCGGCCTTGAGGCTGTCGGTGAGCTCAGTGCGCACGGCCGCCTGACCAAGCTCCTCGACGGTGAACTTCGTCGGGAAGTACTCGGTGACGGTGCGAAGCAGACCAGGAAGATCCCAATCCTCCGGGTAGTCGGTCTGGCAGTACTCGACGACGGTCTCCTCGATCGCGCTGTCGAGAATCTCCATCGTCTCGTCGCGCAGGTCGTCGCCGTCGATCACCTGCATGCGGCGCTTGTACATCACCTTGCGCTGCGCGTCGAGCACCTCGTCGTACTTGAGTACGTCCTTGCGAATCTCCGCGTTGCGCTGCTCGACGGTGTTCTGCGCGCGCTCGACAGCCTTCGAAATCATCTTCATGTCGATCGGCTCGTCGTCGGGCATCGCTTTGCTCATCAGCCACTGCACCGCGCCGGTGGCGAAGATGCGGATGAGGTCGTCCTCCATGGACAGGTAAAAGCGGCTTTCGCCGAAATCGCCCTGACGGCCGGAGCGACCGCGCAACTGGTTGTCGATACGCCGGCTCTCGTGGCGCTCGGAGCCGAGCACGTAAAGGCCCCCGAGCTCGCGCACCTTGTCGCCCTCGGCCTTGCACTGCTCCTCGAACTTGGGCAGCAGTTCGCCATAGCGGGCCAGGCCTTCCTCGGTTTCGGGATCGAGGCCGGCCGCTTGCACCTCGCGATGGGCGAGGCCTTCGGGGTTGCCACCGAGAAGGATGTCGACGCCTCGTCCGGCCATGTTGGTTGCCACGGTGATCGCGTGGAGTCGTCCGGCCTGGGCGACGATCTCGGCCTCGCGGAAGTGCTGCTTCGCGTTCAGCACCGTGTGGGGCACGCCGCGGCGATCGAGCAGGCGCGAGAGCACCTCGCTCTTCTCGACCGATGCGGTACCGACGAGCACGGGCTGACCCCGGTCGTGGCGCTCCATCAGGTCCTCGACGGCCGCGTTGAACTTCGCCTGCTCTGTCGCGTAGATGACGTCGGGCTGGTCGGTGCGCACCATCGGGCGGTGCGTCGGGATCGGAACGACGGGCAGCGAATACGTGTTCGCGAACTCGGACGCTTCGGTTTCCGCAGTACCGGTCATGCCCGACAACTTGTCGTAAAGGCGGAAGTAGTTCTGCAGCGTGACCGTGGCCCACGTGTGGTCCTCGTCTTTGACGAAGACGTTTTCCTTGGCCTCGACCGCCTGGTGCAGGCCGTCGCTCCAACGACGCCCTTCCATGATGCGTCCGGTGGTCTCGTCGACGATCTTCACCTCGCCGTCCATGACGACGTATTCCTTGTCCCGCTTGTAAAGCTCCTTGGCCCGGAGGGCCTGCGTCAACTGGTGGACATAGTTCACCGAGACTGCGTCGTACATGTTGCCGACGCCGAGCGAGCTTTCGACCTTCGCGATGCCGGCTTCGGTTGGCGCGACCGTGCGCTTCTCCTCGTCGACCTCGTAGTCGTCGTCACGCGTGAGCGTGCGGGCGATCGCCGAGAATTGCGCGTAGAGCTTCGCCGACTCCTGCGCGGGACCCGAGATGATCAGTGGCGTGCGGGCCTCGTCGATGAGGATCGAGTCGACCTCGTCGATGATCGCGTAGACGTGGCCGCGCTGGGCCATCGTGTCGCGGCTGCGCGCCATGTTGTCGAGCAGGTAGTCGAAGCCGAACTGCGCGTTGGTGCCGTAAGTGATGTCGGCGGCGTAGGCCGCCTTGCGGGTCATCCGGTCGTGCAAACCGTCGGCGAGGAGCAGACCGACGTTCAGACCGAGGAACTTGTGGATGCGGCCCATCCACTCGGAGTCACGTGAGGCCAGGTAATCGTTGACCGTGACGATGTGCATGCCTTGACCGCTCAGCGCGTTCAGGTATGCCGGGAGCGTCGACACGAGGGTCTTACCCTCACCGGTCTTCATCTCGGCGATCCATCCGAAATGAAGCGCGGCGCCGCCCATCAACTGGACGTCGAAGTGGCGCTGACCGATCACCCGCCAGGCCGCCTCACGGGTGACCGCGAACGCCTCGATCAGCAGGTCGTTGAGGTCTTCGCCGTTGGCGAAACGCTCTTTGAACTCGACCGTCTTGTGCCGCAGGGCGTCGTCGGACAGCGCCTTGACCTCGGGTTCGAACGCGTTGATGTCAGGGACGATGCTGGTGAGCGCCCTGACCTTCTTGCCTTCACCGGCGCGCAGAATCTTGGAAAGAACACTCATGGTTAGCCACGAGTCTAGGCCCCGGGTCCCTAATGTCCGGGGCGTGGAGCCCCGAACGGCGGCGCGACTGGGGCTCGCCGTCGCCGTCAGTCTGGGCCTTTGGCTCACCAACCCCGCCTGGGGGCCGCGTCCACCGTCGGGGGACGACGTGATGGCGCTGATCGTGCGTCTCGACGACGGGATGCGGGTGTTGCGGTCGGGACACCTCGACGGGTGGTCCCCGGCCTTTCTCACTGGCCATCCGCAGTTCCTTCACTACGGGCCGGGAGTCGCCGTAGGCGCCCTCTTTGTCAGTGCGGCGAGCTTCGGGCAGCTGAGCACCTCCGGTGTGCTGAGTGTGCTGTTCGTGGTCGCGTACGCGGCAATCGCGCCGGCGATGTGGTTCCTCGGTCGCAGCTTGCGCCTCGGCCATGCTGCGAGCGCCGTCGCCGCGCTGCTGGCGCTACTCGTCACGAGCCCCTATGGCGTCGGGCTTGCCGGGCTCTACGAGACCGGCCTGCTTGCCCACACGGTCGCCGCGCCCTTCGTGTGCGTCGCCCTCGCCGCGACCGTTCGGGCGATGTCGCATCCACGCCGGCGGCGATGGATCGTGGCCGCGGCCGCGTGCCTTGCGGTGGTCGTCACGACGCACGTTCTTTCGGCGTTGGTCGCGCCACTGCTGGCCGCGCCTCTCCTGGCCGTCGCCGCTCGTCGGTCCGGCGTCGGGTTGCGGTCGCTGAGTGCGCTGGGCGTGGTGCTGCTCGGCGCCGCCGGACTTTCCGCCTTCTGGCTGCTCCCCTACCTCGCGCACTTCCCCGAGCGAGGCGACATCACGGCGTGGCCGACGCCGTCCCTGATCGTGCGCCTTGGCGACATCGCGGCCGGCGACATCCTGTTCCCGCCCGGTATCGCCCTAATCGTGAGCTGCGGGTGGGTCTGGCTGGTGCTCTTCGGGCGGCCTCGCTATCCGCTTCTGATCGGCGCACTCCTCGCGTCCGGCGGACTATTGCTCTTCGCCCACGCGCTGCACGCAGCCGCGCCATCGAACGAGATCGCCGCACAGCTCGCCAATCGTGGCCTTGGTTACGCCGGTCTGCTCGCGGTGTTACCGCTCGCCGCGCTCATCGCCTTTGCTGCCGAACGGATTTCGGCGTCGCAGCCCGACCTCGCCGCGGTCGCGCTCGGCGCACTCGTGGTCGTCGCCGCATCAGGCTCGTTGCGCGACGCGCCCGGCCAGCAGCCCGAGGCGCATGCGTCCCTACACGCCACCGCGGCGGCATTGCGCCGACTGGTGCCGCCGCACGCCCGCTTTGCGACCGAGCGCGACTTTCCCGCCGAGGTGGCGCGCCTCGGGGTCCGCCATCCGGACCTCTGGCTCGCGCAGCGCTCAGGAAGGAACACGCTCAACACCTTCGGCGTCGAGCTCTCTCCGACGCCCAAGGCGCGATTCCTGACCGAGTTCCTGTCGCGGCCCTCCGCGCGTGTGCGTCCGGACGCCGGCACCTTCGCTCGGCACGGCGTGACCCACGTGGTCACGCTCGTACCCGCGACGACGACGCGGCTCGTCGGGCAGGGTGGTTTCCGGCGCGTTGCGCAACATGGGTCGTTGACGATCCTGGAGGTCGACTCCCCCGCCGGCCAGCCGCCGCCCGCTTCACTCGTCTCACTCGAGACCACGACGGGCACGGCGCAGCTGACGAAATGGCGTGACCGTGGCGAGTCGCTGACGCTGCGGGTGCGAGCTGACAAGGGCACAACCGCGTCCCTCGCCGTGGGCTGGTCCTCAAGGTGGCGAGCAACGCTCGATGGCGCAGGCGTGCCGGTGCTGCGCCGACCCGACCGTCTCGTCGGCATCGCCGTGCCTGCCGGAGCCCACACCGTGACGTTGCGGTTCCGGCAGGATCCGCTCGCGTACGTTGGCGCAGCGATCTCGATCGGCACCGTCGTCGCCGGTGTCGTTCTCCTAGGGCGCCGCCGCCGGTCGCTTGACCGTCTGTGGACGGAAACCGGCGCCCTGCGCCGGTTTCCGTCCAAGAACGCGACGAATCAGTAGGACTACTTGGGTTCGAGGTCCAGCGACGCGCTGTTCATGCAGAACCTCGTGCCCGAGGGTCCGGGGCCGTCGGGGAACACATGACCGAGGTGCGAGCCGCACTTGCGGCACTTTGCTTCGGTCCTGACCATGCCGTGCGACTTGTCCTCGACCAACTCGATGGCCTCTGCGTTCATCGGCTCGGTGAAGCTCGGCCACCCCGTTCCGGAATCAAATTTGGTTTCCGACGAGAACAACGCCACCCCGCACGCGGCGCACGAGTATGTGCCGTCGTCGTGCACGTCCCAGTACTTGCCCGTGAACGCGGGCTCGGTCCCCGCCTTGCGCAGGATCTCGTACTGCTCGGGCGTTAGCTGCTCACGCCACTCGTCTTCGGTCTTCGCGACTTCGTACTCACCCATGGGGCGATTCTGCCCCACGGTTCGTGGTTTTAAGAGTCGTCGCTCAGATCGAGGATGCGCTCACGCATCGCGTAGAGCACCGCTTCCATCCGCGAGTGCAGATGGAGCTTCTCGAGGATGTTGCGCACGTGGTTCTTGACCGTGTTTTCCGAGATGTAGAGCTCGTCGGCGATCTCACGGTTGCTCATGCCTTTGGCGACCAGCTTGAGCACTTCGATCTCGCGCGGTGTGAGCACGGGGGTGTTCAGCTGCTGGCGCTGCTCGACCTTCTTCGAAAGCGTCGAGAACTCCGTAAGCAGCTTCGACGCCATCGACGGCGAGATCAGGCTCTCACCTGAGTGCACTTTGCGGATGGCCTCGGGCACCTCTTCGATGGCGAGGTCCTTCAGCAGGTAGCCGTTGGCGCCCGCCTTGATCGCGTCGTAGAGGTGAGTGTCGTCGTCGGACACGGTGAGCATGATGATCCGGGTCGACGGAACCTGGTCTTTGATCTGGCGCGCCGCCTCGATGCCGTCGATCTTGGGCATCCGGATGTCCATGAGCACGATGTCGGGCGCGCACTCGACGGCGCGAACCACGGCCTCTTCACCATTGCCGGCCTCGGCGACGACGGAGATGTCTTCCTCGGTCGAGAGCACGACGTCGAGCCCGCGCCGATACAGCTCCTGGTCGTCCGCGACCAGCACACGGATGACCGGCGCGACCTCGACTTCTTCTTCGCTCACACGGCAACGGTATCGCTCATCCGGAAGCTTCCCGGAGATCGTGCCGTCTCGGTGGGTCACGCGTCATCGCCCACACCGGCGGTCCGTCACCCGCGATGCGCTGATAGCAGGTCACTTCGAAGCCGTTGTCCTCGTAGAACTGCACGTTCGTCTCCGCCGATGTTTCGAGGTAGGCAGTGAGACCGGCGGCCTCCGAGTGGGCAAGCCCCGGCGCGATAACCCGGGTTGCAAGCCCTTGCCGTTGGGCAGACGGGAGCGTGGCCACAGCCGCCAGGCAGTAGTGACGACCCTCGGGCCGCATGCTTTGCGTCTGAGCCTCGGCTTCAGCTGATGCCGCGTGGCGGTCGCCCTCGAGACCCGCCTGTTCGGCGGCGATCGCCGCAGTCGCAGAGTCGGGGATGGTCACCGCGCTGTCCATCCACACCGCGACGCTCTGGATCACATCGTCAACCGTGGCGATCCACACGTCGCCATAGGGCAGTCCCAGGTGCTCGAGCGCGAGTCGCTGCAGCGCCGTGATCCGGCGAACGTGATCGCGGCCGTCGACGGTCCAACGCGTCCACGGATAGTCGGCAAACGCCGCGCCAAGGACATCGGCGAGGTCGTCGAGATCCTCGACCTCGGCCCGCCGGACCTCGATCACGCTGGCGCTACGTGGCGTCGATGAGACCGACGTTGCCGTCCTGGCGGGCGTAGACGACCGCCGGTTGCAAGGTCTCAGCGTTGGTGAAGAAGAAGAAGTCGTGGCCGAGAAGGTCCATCTTTACGGCTGCTTCCTCCGGCGACATCGCTTCGATCTCGAAGCTCTTTGTCTTGACGATCCGGCCGTGCCCGTTGGTGACCGCGTCCTCCGGGAGCTCGGCGCCGACGAAATCGGGGCGTTGCACAGGACGCCGCGGGTGGCTGCGCCCGACGAGGCGGCCCTTGAGCTTCTCGAGCTGGTGCTGGAGCTTGTCGACGACCTTGTCGACCGCTGCATGGGGATCCGCCGCGGTTGCCTTGGCCCGCACGATGTGGCCGTGGCCGTACACCGTCACCTCACACACCTCTGGCTCGGCAATGCGCGGATTGTGCTCCTCGTGCAACCGCACCTCAGCGCGGTCCATGCCCTCCAGGTAGCGGGACAGATGACCAATCTTCTCGTCGATCGCCTGACGCAAGGCGTCAGGAATCTCCAAGTTGTGACGGCGAATCGTGATTTCCACGTACTACCTCCGGGG
Source organism: Acidimicrobiales bacterium (assembly GCA_035536375.1). Taxonomy (GTDB): domain Bacteria; phylum Actinomycetota; class Acidimicrobiia; order Acidimicrobiales; family JACCXE01; genus DATLOH01. The sequence goes on along the minus strand of DATLOH010000004.1, from coordinate 2,050 downwards.
GACGTCGGCGCACCGACGGGGACGAGCCGGCGAAGCCGGCACACGATCGTGGATCCGGCTTTGCCGGTCCACGACGCACGCCGGCGTAGCCGGCACGCACTTGGTTCGGCGAGCAAGCTCCGCTTGCGAGCCGATAGAACCGATTGCGGCTGACCTGGTCTTCGGCCCCACACTCGCCTGCAGAGGAGTTCGCCCGCCTCGGGTGTGGCGACCGGCTCGCGCCGACCCAACACGCCCGAGGACGGCGGGCTTGATTCCTTCTCCGGCGGAGATCGACAGCCGATCCCGCGTCGGGCAGGGCTTACCTCTAAGTCGCACCGTGCTCAGCAACCAAGGGTTGCCTTACGTGGGTCGTTTCGCCTGCGACTGGCATCGACTTGCAACCACAGACCCGCAATCGGTCCATTCCCGAGTGTACGCCCCTCGTCACCGAACCGGACCCGCCGCTGGTCGGGGCGTCCTCGCCGCGGCGAGCCCGACGACCGATGTGACTCCGGCGGCGCGCAGGGCAGCCGCCGCAGACGACATCGTCGTGCCGGTGGTGACAACGTCGTCGACGACAAGGCACGGGCTTGTCGGGCAGCGGCGAGCGGTAAGGGCGACTCCGGTCGAACGGCGGTCGGCCGCGGCGCGACCCGTGAGCGCGGGGCCGGCGGCACGGGCGAGGACGCGCGCACAGTCGATCCGGAGACGGCGGGCGACGGCGCGTGCCAGGAGCTCGCCGTGATCGAAGCCTCGCCGGCGTGCGTGGAGCGGAGTCGCCGGCGCCCACGTCACCAGTTCGAGTTGCGCCGCCAGCGAGTCGTCGAGCAGGCCGGCCATCCCGTCGGCTAGCCAATTGATCGCTGCGCGCTGGTTCCGGAACTTCACTCGCGCGACCAGTTCGCGCGCCGCTCCCTCGTAAGCGAGGAGCGCAAGGCAGTGGTCGAGCAGCGGGGGCGTCGGCAGCGACGGCGCCGCGCGCATCTCGGCGCGGCAGCGCTCGCACGGCACGAGGCCGGGTTCGTCGCACACCGGGCACACCCATCCGAGCAGCATCCGCGCAGGGTAAAGACACGGTGTGACGCGCTGATTGGCGACGCGGACCCCCCTAAGTTGCGGCGGTGCGCGTGCCGTTCCTCGAGGTCCCTGCCGGCACGCTCCGGCGAATCCCCCAGCTGCTCGTTGGCCTCTTCCTCTGCGGGCTCGGGGATGCGTTGATGATTGACGCCGGGCTGGGGCTCGGGCCCTGGGACGTGCTTCACCAGGGCATCAGTCGTCACACGGGCATCCCGATCGGGATGGTCGTGATCCTCGTCGGCGTCGTGCTCTTCCTCGGCTGGATCCCACTCCGCCAGCGCATCGGCGTGGGCACCGTGCTGAACGTCATCCTGATTGGCCTGACCATCGACCTGTTGCTGCTTGTGCCGTTCGAGCCCTCGGGCCTGTTCGCACGCGGCGCTGCGCTTTTGGTTGGCGACGTTCTGCTGGCGGCCGGCGCAGGCATCTACATCGGAGCCGGTCTGGGCACCGGGCCGCGCGACGGCCTCATGACCGGGCTCGTCGCGCGCGGCCTGCCACTGCGGACGGTGCGCACGGCGATGGAGCTCACCGTTCTCGTATTTGGCTGGCTGTTGGGCGGCACAGTCGGCGTGGGGACGATCCTCTTCGCTCTCTCGATCGGCCCGATTCTGCACGAGGTCCTGAAGCGTTGCGACCGAGGCCAGCTCGTGTCGGAGACGACTGAAGGCGACCTCGACGCAGCCACATCGGGCGCGTAGGTCCGGTCGCCCGCTCTGTAGCCTCCTGCCATGACCGTTTCCCAGGACACAGATTTCCGCGTTGCCGACCTCTCGCTCGCCGACTTCGGCCGCAAGGAGATCGTCCTCGCCGAAGAGGAGATGCCGGGGCTCATGGCGCTGCGCGCCGAGTTCGAGGGGTCGCAGCCGCTTGCCGGCGCGCGGATCACCGGCTCGATCCACATGACGATTCAGACAGCTGTGCTTATCGAGACGCTCACCGCTCTCGGCGCGCAGGTGCGGTGGTCGTCGTGCAACATCTTCTCGACGCA
>DATLOH010000003.1:0-38695 GCA_035536375.1 Acidimicrobiales bacterium | reverse complement strand
GGCGGCCAGCCCCGCCCCGAGGTCTGAGACGGAACTACTTGCGGCTTCTCTGCTGATTCACCCAAAAAGGGTGGCCCTGACAGCGCAAGTAGTTCCGTCGCAGTCCTCGCCCCACCGAGGACGACCTCCGCACCGTTGGCCTCGTGACCGCAGCGGTCTGAACATCCGCGTGAATCCCGGCGCTCTGGTGGTCGTTAGCTTCATGGAGTGCGTTCCGCTGACCCTTCGGAGTTGCTGGCTGAGGCCCGAGCGGGGGACCGGGGTTCGATCGGACGGCTGATCTCGATGGTCGAGCGGGGGGGAGATGCCGCGAAAGCCGTGAGTCATCTCACGTGGGCCGACGCCGCCGAGTCGTACACCGTCGGGCTCACCGGGGCGCCGGGGGCTGGCAAGTCCACTCTGACGAGCGCGATCGTCGGTCATCTCCGTGTGCGTGGCGAGCGAGTCGCCGTGTTGGCGGTCGACCCGTCGTCGCCGTTCACGGGAGGGGCGATCCTCGGCGACCGCGTGCGAATGCAGGATCACGCCACCGACACGGACGTCTTCATTCGCTCCATGGCGACGCGTGGCCACGTCGGCGGCCTCGCGCTGGCAACGCCGCAGGCGGCGCGCGTGTTGGCGGCCAGCGGCTACGCGCTTGTGCTCATCGAAACCGTTGGCGTCGGTCAGGTCGAGGTCGAGATCGCGGGCGCCGCGGACACCACTGTCGTCGTTATGAACCCGGGCTGGGGCGATGCGGTACAGGCGAACAAGGCCGGGCTGCTCGAAGCGGCCGACGTGTTCGTCATCAACAAGGCCGACCGTCCTGGCGCCGCCGAGGTGCATCGCGACCTCGAGGCGATGCTCGACATGCATTTGAATCTCGGCCCTTGGCGGCCGCCCATCGTCGAGGCCGTCGCCGCGCGCAACGAGGGCACCGAGGCCGTCTGGGAGGCCGTGCTCAGCCACCGCGCGCACCTTGCGTCGACCGGCGACCTCGCGCGGCGACGTCAACGTCGCGCGCAGGAAGAAGCCCGCGAGATCCTCGTTCGCACGCTCGAGGCTCAGGCCGACGCGCTGCTCGCGTCCGCTTCGAGCGCCGAGCTACGAGCAGGGCTTGCGAACCGCACGATCGATCCTCACGAGGCGGCGGGCCAGCTCCTGCATCGCCTCTGACCGGACCACCGCCCGAACCCGGGACCGAATCACGCGGCTACACGCGCGATCGGGTCGCTGGTTCGGTGTGGTGGGCGAATAGGGTTCGCGTCGATGGCGGAGTTCGTGAACCTCGACCGGGGCGATGACGGGGTGGCCGTCGTGCGCCTCGATCGACCGAAGATGAATGCATTGTCCGCAGCGCTGCTCGGTGAGCTCCGCGAGGTAGCCGCAGAGCTCACCGACAATCCTCCCGGAGCGGTGGTCGTATGGGGTGGCGAGCGGATCTTCGCCGCCGGTGCCGAGATCTCCGAGTTCGGCGGGTCTGCGGAAGCATCGAGGATCGGTGGCGCGTTCCGGGCGGCGCTCGACGCACTCGCGGCGATCCCGCGGGCGACGATCGCGGCTGTCACCGGCTACGCCCTCGGCGGAGGGTGCGAGCTCGCGCTTGCGTGCGATTTCCGGGTGGCTTCCGAGACCGCAAAGTTCGGGCAGCCCGAGATTCTCCTCGGGATCATTCCTGGCGGCGGCGGAACGATCCGCCTCCCGCGACTCATCGGTGCAGCGCGCGCCAAGGACATCATCCTCACCGGACGGCAGGTCGACGCCCGCGAGGCGCTGGCGATTGGGTTGGTTGATCGGGTCGTCCCAGCGGCCGACGTGTTCGAGCACGCATGCGCGTGGGCGGCAGAGTTCGCGCGCGGGCCGCTCATCGCACAGGGGCTCGCCAAGCGTTGTGTCGACAGTGGGCTGGACGGACCCGTTGCTGCCGGCCTCACACTCGAGCAGCAGTTGTTTGCCGAGGTGTTCGCAACAGACGACGCCGCTGCGGGCGTGGCGTCGTTCCTCGAGCACGGCCCCGGCAAGGCAACATTCAGCGGCCGATGAGAGCTCTGGCGCGCGCCGCAGCCGCGCTTGGCTGGATCGTGCTTGCCGGCGCTCCGGCGCACGCACAAAGCGCCACGCCCGGGTACCCCGTCGCTGAGGGCTACGTGGTCGATACCGCGCTCGCGCTGGGGCCGGAGTCCGAATCTGCGCTCGAAGAGGAGCTCAGGCTGTACGAGGGGCGCACTCGGAATCAGATCGCGGTCGCCGTCGTACCGACGCTCGGGGACCTCACGATCGAGGACTACGCCACGGGCCTGTTCAACACCTGGGGTGTGGGGCAGGCCACAGAGGACAACGGCGTGCTGCTTGTCGTCGCCACGGAGGATCGGAAGTTGCGCATCGAGGTAGGGGAGGGTCTGCTCGATGAGCTGTCCGATTCCGAAGCTCAGTCGATCGTCGAGAGCGAGATCCTGCCCCGGCTTCGATCAGGTGACATTGAAGGCGGTGTGCGCGCGGGCACGATCGGGGTCCGGCGATCACTGGGTGACGACGTGTCGACACCCGATACCGGCGCGGATGCCACACGGCCTGCGCGCGAGCGCGATCCCAGCTTCTACAATGTGCGTGATCCGAGCTTCGACACTGTGGCCGGTGACTCGTCGTTCGAGCGCGGTGAGGACTATCCCGGCGAGCGGTTCACGATCGGGTCGATCCTGATGCTGGTCATACCGGTGGCGCTGGTGGGCATAGTCCTGACACGTTTTGCCGGCGGAAGCGACCGCTGCCCGAACTGCTCGCGAGCCTTGGCCTGGGGAGGGTCAGCGCGTCGGGGTGGGTTCGACCACTGCGAGACGTGCGGGTTCGCTCGTCAGCGCGGCCTGATGGGCGGCGTCGGCTTCGGTGGTGCCCTACTCGGCGGTCTGCTGCTCGGTTCTGCGCAGGGCGCCCGCGGGTCGCGTGACCACACCGGCGACTGGGGTGCTGGGTCCGGGTTCTCGTCGAGCCCGTCCGCGTCCGGTGGTGGGGGATCGCCGTTCGGCGGGGGGTCGTCGGGAGGGGGTGGTGCCAGTGGCTCGTGGTGAGATCACGTCCGACGAACAGGTTCGCATCGCCACGGCCGTTGCCGCGGCGGAGCGTGACACGGGCTTGGAGATGTGCGTTGCGGTCTGCAAGCCCGGCGCTGAGTCGACCAGAACCCAAGCTGAGCGTGCCTTTCGTCGTCTCGAACTCCCGTCCCGACCGGCCGTCTTGGTCATCGTGCTCCCGCGCGCCAGGAAGGTCGAGGTGGTGACGTCCGCCGTCGCCCGCACGCGCCTGTCGGACGACGACTGCGCTGCGGCGGTGGCGGTCATGGTGGACCGGTTCGCCGAGAACGACATAGCCGGCGGTGTCGAAGCTGGTCTGGTGGCGCTGGCTACGCGGGCGGGTGCACGCGGCGAAGCGAGCGATCAGACCGAGCTACCGGATGTGATCGAAGCCTGAGTCAGGAGGCGATGCGGCGGCTGCTGCGGCGGGCGACGCGACGTTCGTCGTCGTTTTCGCCACCCCAGAACCCGAGCTCACCCTGCACGCGAGCGTGGTCGCGGCAGGGGAGCAACACCGGACAAGTCATGCAAACCGTGCGCGCCATCGCTTCGCGGCGTAGCCGCGGCTCCTCGCGCTCACCGGGCGGAGCGAAAAATAGCTCGGTCCGCCCCTTGCAACTCGCGGTGTCCTTCCAGGATTCGTACATCACTTCGTAGTGTGCTCGCCATGCTGGCATCAATCAAACAGTTTGGCGCGATACCCGACATCGCGCTAAGTGATACCGCCGACATTTCGGACGAGGCGACGGAGGTTCCCACGCCAGATCCAAGTTAGGACGGGACGCGCCGCCGCCGCGGTGAGCCGCCCGCCGAGACGGGCCGGGAACGTGAGCGTCTCCGTCCACGCAATGTCGGTACCAGCGCCGTATGGGCGGATCTCGAAGACTCCGTTTCCCGAGACCGCACCGTCGTGTTGAACGGCGATAGCCCGGCCTTCGTCCCACCCGGTGACAACCATTCGGTCGCGTAGGACGAGGGGGCCAACCCGTGTGCGGCAGTCGAATGTGGTGCCCTCGCCACGGCGCCGGTCACCCACGAACGTGATCGACTCGGCGTCGAGCATCCACTCGATATGGGACGAGATGTCGGCCAGAGCCGCCCACACCCGGGCGGGCGGCGCGGCGGTGGTACAGCTGACCGAGATGCGCACGCGGGCTACGACGCCGCAGCGGCGACCTGCGCGTCACGGAGGATGCCCGCGGCGATCTCGGGTGCGATGAGGTTGATCGGCACACCGGTGCCGAGCTCGAACCCGGCGGGAGTGGTCAGCTTGGGCAGCAAGTGGACGTGCCAGTGGAACCCGCCTGCCGCGCGATAGGGCGCGGCGTGGAAGACGACGTTGTAGGAGACGTCGCCCACGGTCGACTCGAGTCGGCTGAGCGCATCGCGCACTGCGCGGCCGACGGCGGCAACGTCCTGGGGCTGTGCGCGGTGGAGGTGCGAACCGTGCACCTTCGGGATGACGAGCATCTCGTACGGGACGCCGCTCCAATAGGGGCAGATGACGACCGTGCGCTCGTCCTCCTGCACGAGGCGGTGGCGAACGTCGATCTCGGCGTCGGCGACCGTGCACAACAGGCAGTTGCCTTCGAACCGCGCAAACCCGGCCTGCTCGTCGGCAACTTCCCTCGGTACGAACGGCATCCCGAGGAGTTGTGCGTGCGGGTGCTCGAGCGAGGCGCCCGCCTCGCGACCGGCATTGACGATGACTTGGCTGTAGCGCAGGCCCGAGGTCGAAGCGTGCTCCTCGACGCGGTCGCGCACTGCGGCCATCACGAGTCCCGACTGGGCATCGCTCAAGCGGGACCAGGGCGTGTCGTGTGACGGCGAGAGCACGAGCACCTCGTGGATACCGCTTGCGGGGGCTTGCGTGAAGACCGGACCGAGGTTGCTCACGGCCATGGGCTCGTCGCCCGCGAAGGCCGGATACAGATTGGGAACCACGCGCACGAGCCAGCCGCCGTTCGGCCCGTAAGTCTCGAGCGCGGGGTTGTCCTCCTCGTTGCCAGGGCAGAACGGGCAACGGCTCGCGTCCTCCTGCACTGGAAGCGCAGGTCGGAGAAACGCGTCAGGACGGGCGGCGCGCTCGGAAGCGATGACCACCCAGCGACCCGTGAGCGGATCGAGACGAAGTTGGCTCACCGAGCCGCCCGCAAAGACATGACGCGCGCCACGGTACCCGCGGCTATCGACGCGATCGCGCCATGTCCGAGCGTGGGTCGCAGGGCGGGGTACCGGCGCCGTCCTCGGCCGGTAGCGTCGCGGTGGTGAGCGCGGCCCGCACTTCGCGCGGCAGCGTCGACCGGTCGCTGTCCGTCTACCTCCGTCGGGAGGTCTATCCGCACGCGGAAGGACCGCGCCGTCAGCTCGACGCGGCGCGGATCGGCGGGTCCGGATTGCGGTCGCTGGACGACCTCCGCGCCATCGAGACCATGACGCTCGCCGATGCCGCCGACGGCCAGGCGTTCCTGCTGCGCCCCCGCCGCGAGGACCTCCTGCGCACGGGTTCCCCGGCCACCGTGGCACGCGTTGCGTGGGCGGGCACGTGGGGCCGCTGGTCGGCCTATCTCCGCAAGTCCTACGAACCGCGGTACCGGCCCGTCCATTACTTCGACGCGCAAGGCGTTCCGGTCGGTGCTTCGGTCCGCGATCTCGTGCGGCTGTCCGGTCTCGGGTACCGCTGGCTCGACGGCGTCCGCGTGAGTCAAGAAGACTCGGTTGTCTTGGTCGGGGGCGCCGGCGGTGGTGTCGAGGCATGGGAGCTGAGTGCTGCGACGCGCCGGCGCGGCGTGGCGCTCGTGGTCGTCGATGACGCGTCCCGGGCGGGCCCGTTGCGCCCGACGGTGCTCGCCGGATCAGCCGAGGCACTCGACGCGGCGTTGTCCCGCGGCGGGTGGCCCGATCTGCGTCTGGTCGTGCCGATCGGACGGGAGACGCCTCCGGCCGTACCCGAGGGTGTCTTGGTCCGCCGTGCGTGGGCGCCGCCTGGGGCGCGGGCTGCCTGGTACGAGTGCGCGCCCGGCGGCCGCGATGCGGGGTGGCACACGAACGCCGACGCCGAGGTTCTGGAGGCTGACGACGCCGGTGAGGTTCTATGGACGGCCCTCGGGTGGTCGGGGACCGTATTCCTCCGGCTGCGCACGAACATGCGCGCCGAGCTCGACCCGGCTGCGTGCCCGGCGTGCGGCTCGGCCAGCCCTCGGCTCCACGAGCTTCCCGGGAGCCCCACGCTCGGACGCTTCCTCGCGGCGGATGCGCGAGTCGCCGACTATCGACTGACGGAAACCGGCGCCGACGTCCTTGCGGCGCGGCCGGGCGCGAACGTCAGGCTGAAGACGGAAGCCGCGGCGGTCGCGCCGGGCACCGAACTGCGGACCGTCCCGAAGCGGCAATGGAGCGTCGGCGGTTGACGCACGCGTATCTCGATCACGCAGCGACGACTCCGATGCGTCCCGAGGCAGTTACCGCAATGCTGCCGCTGCTGACGGAGACCTTTGGCAACCCGTCCGGGGGCCACGCGGCGGCCCGCGCCGCACGCCACGTGATCGAGGAAGCCCGTGATGTGATGGCGGCGGTGCTCGGCTGCGCGCCGGCGGAGGTGATCTTCACCAGCGGTGGCACCGAGGCCGACAATTTGGCGATTGCCGGAGTGGCCGATGGTGCGGGCTCTGCGGTGTGCAGCGCGGTTGAGCACCATGCGGTCCTTCACGCGGTCGAGCGCGTCGAAGGCGTCGTCGTCGGAACCGATGCGCTCGGTCGTGTCGACTTGGATCAACTCGCAGCAGCGGTCGGGCCGGGGACAGCGGTCGTGTCGCTCATGCTCGTGAACAACGAGACGGGAGTGGTGCAGCCTCTTGACGCCGCCATCGACGTCGTGCGTGCGAATGCGCCAGATGCGGTCCTCCACACCGACGCCGTGGCGGCGTTCTCGTGGCTCGACCTCGCCGTTGCGACTGCCGGCGCCGACCTGGTGTCGGTGAGCGCGCACAAGTTCGGCGGTCCCAAAGGTGTCGGTGCGCTCGTCGTTCGGGAGGGGGTCGCGCTCCGAGGCCAGATCGTGGGTGGCGGCCAGGAGCGCGACCGGAGGAGCGGCACCCACAACGTCGCCGGAATCGCGGCCATGGCTGCGGCCGCGGAGGCCACAGTGCGCGACCGGACGGCCACGGTCGCTCGAATCGGCGCGTTGCGCGACCTGCTGGCGGAGCGCGTCGTGAGTTCGGTGCCCGGTGTCGTGCGCACAGCGCCTGCGGCGGCCACCGCGGCGGGGACGTGCCATCTCCGGTTCGGCGGCATCGAGAGCGAAGCGCTGCTCGTGCTGCTCGACGACAACGGCGTGTTTGCCTCGGCAGGGTCTTCGTGCGCTAGCGGCGCCCTCGAGCCGAGTCACGTGCTGCGGGCGATGGGCGTCACGCCCGAGGAGGCCGTTGGCGCCCTCCGGCTGTCGTTCGGGTGGAACTCCACACTCGCCGATGTCGACCTCGCGGTGACCGCGATCACCAAAGCCGTCGAGCAGTTGCGCGCGTCATGAGGGTGCTCGCAGCGATGTCCGGAGGCGTCGACAGCTCGGTGACGGCCGCGCTCCTGGTCGATGCAGGTCACGATGTCGTGGGAGCGACGATGAAGCTTTGGGGCGGGCCGTCGGACCAGGGATGCTGCTCAATAGCGGACGTCGACGATGCGCGACGCGTCTGCCAGCAGCTCGGCATCGCTCATCACGTCTTCAATTTCTCCGGCGAGTTCGACGCCGCGGTCGTGGCGCCGTACGTCGAGGCTCACCGCGCCGGCGTGACGCCGAACCCGTGCATCGAGTGCAATCGTCATATGAAGTTCGACCGGTTCCTGGCGCGCGGGATCCAGCTCGGCTTCGATGCAGTGGCGACCGGACACCACGCGCGGGTTGCCGAGGTCGGTGGCGGCTGGCGACTGCTCCGCGGTTTCGACCGGGCAAAGGACCAGTCGTACGTGTTGCACATGCTCGATCAAGCGACGCTCCCACAGGTCCTCTTGCCCGTCGGCGAGATGACCAAGGAAGACGTTCGTCGCGTCGCCCGCGACCGGGGCCTACGCACCGCCGCCAAGGCCGATAGTCAGGACACGTGCTTCCTCCCGGTCAACGGCGGCCGCGCCAAGTTTCTCGGCGATCGCACGACGTTGACGCCGGGCCGACTCGTCGACACCGCCGGTCACCCGGCTGGTGAAATCGCGGCTGTCGAGCTTGTGACGGTCGGTCAGCGTCGCGGGCTCGGGAGCGGTCACGATGAGGCGGTCTATGCCGTCGACGTGGACGTCGCGACCGCCACGGTGACCATCGGCACGCTCGCCGAACTGCACCGGGCGGAACAGGCCGTCGGCTCCTGGACATGGGTCCACGACCCCGTCGAGGTGGGCAGTCAGGTCGAGGTTCAGACGAGCGCCCACGGGGCGCCCACGCCCGCGATCTACACCGGAGCAGGGGTGGCGTGGTCCGTCCCGCAGCGCCGCGTTGCGCCGGGCCAAAGCGTCGTGCTCTATACCGGCGACGCCGTGCTTGGCGGCGGCATCGCAACGTGAACGACCCTCCGCACGACGACGAAGGCGAGACCGTGACGCCGCTGATCCCGCCGCGTACGGCGAACGCGTCGCAGGCGCTCTTCGCGATCGGGCTCGTGTTCTTCCTGGGGCTCGTGATCGGATTCGTGCTGGCCCGGACGCTTTAGTCACTCCGAGCCTGGGTAGACCGACACGATGCCCTGGTGTGAGCAGTGCGGCGCCCAGCACTCGGCGAACGCTCGGTTCTGCCCTCAGTGCGGGCGACGCATCGAGCACCTTCAACCGCTCGAGGACCGTCAACCGGTAGAGAACGACCCAAGCCCGGACGCTGCAAGCGATGACCCGTTCGGGACGCCGCGTCCGCTTCTTGCGAGCGACGTGCCCGACTGGATCAGCACCGACTGGCCCGCGGCCGCGCTCTCTGCGCTGTGCGTGCTGGCCACGTGTGTCGGCGTTGGGATCGTGTTCGGCGCGATCCAAGGTCTGGCTACGACGGGGGAGGCCGGCGGGCTGATCTCAGGCTTGCTCACGGGGATCTACCGAGTCTTCTCGATGTTCGGCATCGAGACCGCAGCGGTCCGCTACGCCGACGACGCAACGTTCGGCTTCGGCATCAAGGCGTTGCCGTTGCCACTGGCCGGCGTCGTCGTAGCCGCGGTGGCCGTCGCGCTCAGGTTCGCATGGCCCCGCATTCCGCACGACACAACGCGTTCACTTGCCTTCGTCGTGAAGATGGCTGTGCTCGTCTCCGCGATCACGACCGTGCTTGCGGCATTGCTCACCGTCGGCGACATTCGCGCGCCGGTCGCCGTCGATGAGCCGTTCGCCGCACGTGTCGCAGTCGGGACGGCGGCGCTGTATCCCCTCGCGCTTGTCACACTCATCGGCGCCGCACTCCTCTTGCGCCGCGGGGTGCGCGTCGGGGGGCGGCGATTGCGCGCGTTGACGGACTCCGACGTCGCGCGCTCCTTCGTTGCCGGTGTTGCCGCGTTCGTCGGCATCGCGTTGGTGCTGTCGCTGGTCGTGCTGCTCGCCGACGTCGCAGTTGCCAACACCGGGCGCGACCGCATCGCCACCGTCGTCGAGTTCTTCGCTACCGGCCTCAACCGGGGTATTGCTGCAACCGTGTTCGCGATGGGTGGCGCCGTCGACCGGCTGGCGAGTCACACGAGCCTCTTCGACTGGGGGAGCTACGAGCGACCGGGTTCTGGGACGGCCCCAGTGCCCCTCTTTGCGTGGCTCGGGCTCGCTCCCGCCGCGGTTGCGTACGTCGCACTGCGCTGCCTCGACCGTGAGCGGCCGAGCACCGAGCAAGGCGTCATGCGCGTCGTTGCCAGCCTGGTCGCAGGGTTCGTGCTCGCCAGCACAGTGCTCGTGATCGTCACGGGCCACCAGGGCGTCGCCGCAGGATCGCCGCGGGCGGCGATTGGCCTGGCGCTGCTGTGGGGACTGCTCGCCGCCGCCGCCGCTGGCGCGCTGTGGGCGCGCAGCCACGGCGTGCGGTGGAGTTCGTTGTCGCCGGTCGAGCCACCGCCGACGGTCATAGACACGGCCGCGCCGACGGTCATCGACACGCCCGCCGCAACGGTCATCGAGACTCCCGATCCGACCGTCATCGACCCGAACCCGTAGCGCGCGGAGTTCAGGCGCCGATCGGAACGCGGCGCCGTTCGGCTTCGCGGAGAACGCGTCCCGGTCGCGTCGGTGTGAAGAGAAGGCGAGCAGACGCGCCGGTTTCGCCGCCGCCGCGGGAGCGACGGACCATCGGTACCTTCTCGTTGAGCACCAACTCGAGCGCCAACCCGCGCGAGCCAAGCGTCAGGTCGAGTGAGTCCGAATCCGCTGGCGCCGCGCGCAACGACTCGATCATCGCTCGGGGAAAGAGCACAGGGTCGACGATGCTCAGCGGATCGTGCAGCACGACACCGGCCGGCACGAAGACCAGCCAGCGCCGCGACAGGCCGTGCAACGCGCGGGCGCCGACAAACGCGGCGGGAGTTCCTACGACTGCGAGCGCAGCCCCCCACCCCCACGCGCGCCCCGCGAAGGCCAGCACGCTCGCAGCGGGAAGCACGACCGCGGCCGCACCCGCCAACCAAAGAGGTCCGAGCACGACAGCGGTGGGCACCGCCAGCGGGAAGCGTCGCTCGTTTGGGTACGCAGGGCCGTTGACGTACCACTCGGCGATCTCGTGACGAAAGGACAACGCCAGTGCTGCGATCGCAAACGCAACAGTCGGCGACGCGGTCGCCGCGCACACGGCGACGCCGGCGGCGGTGCCGAGTCGGAGCACTGTGAGTCCCACGGGAAGCGGGGCGGCGGTCGCGAGCGCGACCACGGCCCAGCCGAGCCACAGCAGGCCTGAGGCAGCCGTCACGCGCGCCGGGTCGTCCAGGCGTCCCGCCCATTCCGCAAGCGCGCCGCCGCAGACCAGGGGGAGAAGTCCCCAGGCGCCGCGCACGGCCCACGGCAACCAACGATCGGCGCGCACGGCGAGAGGTTGCCACGCGTGACTGCGAATAGCGTCAACGGAATGGCAAAGGATCCGGCGGCGCGGGCTGCGGAACTGCGCGCCGTGATCGAACAGGCGAACGTCGCCTACCACGAGCTCGACCAACCGGAGATCCCCGACGCCGACTACGACGCCTTTGTTCGCGAGCTGGCCGCGCTGGAGGACGCCCATCCGGAGCTACTCACGGAGGACTCGCCGACACAGCGCGTCGGGTCCGCACCGTCGGTTCTCTTCTCGCCGGTCGTGCACAAGGTGCGGATGATGTCGCTCGACAACGCAATGTCGGAAGCGGAGCTACTCGCATGGGGCCGACGCCTCGAGCGGTTCATCGCCCCGGACGCCGCCTTCGTGTGCGAGCCGAAGATCGACGGCGTGGCGATGTCTGTGCGGTACGAACGAGGGCACTACGTGCGCGCCGCAACGCGAGGGAACGGCTATGTGGGCGAAGACGTCACCGGGAATGTCGCGACGCTGACGTCGGTCCCCGACGACCTGGTCGGCGATGCCCCCGACGTGCTCGAGGTGCGCGGTGAGGTGTACATGCCGGTCGCGTCATTCGAAGAGCTGAATCGGCGACAGGAGGAGGCTCAGCTGCGGCTGTTCGCGAACCCCCGCAACGCCGCAGCAGGCTCACTTCGACAGAAGGACGCGCGAGCCACAGCGGGGCGTGAGCTCGCGTTCTTCTGCTACCAGGTCGGCGAACTCGAAGGCGGTCCTTCGTTCAAGACGCACCACGAAACGCTCGAGTACCTGGCCAGCCTCGGCCTTCCGGTGAACCCCGAGATACGCGTCGTCGCCAACCTCCCCGACGTACACGAGTACTGCCGGGCCCGCGAAGAACAGCGCCATGCGCTGCCGTACGAGATCGACGGCGTGGTCGTGAAGATCGACGACCTCGCACTGCGCTCCGAACTCGGATCGACGAGCAAGGCGCCACGGTGGGCGATCGCCTACAAGTTCCCGCCGGAGGAACGCACGACGAAGCTCAACGACATCATGGTGTCGATCGGTCGGACCGGTCAGGCCACCCCGTTCGCAGTGCTCGAGCCGGTCTTCGTCGGCGGATCGACTGTCGGTATGGCGACGCTGCACAACCAGGATCAGGTTGCGCTGAAGGATGTGCGGCCCGGCGACACGGTCATCGTCCGCAAAGCCGGCGACGTCATTCCCGAAGTCGTCGGCCCCGTCGTTTCGATGCGACCGAAAGGAAGCCGCCCCTGGGTGTTCCCGTCGGACTGCCCCGTGTGCGGCGGCGCGCTCGTCCGCGAGACCGGTGTGAGTGCTACGTACTGCGTCAACGCCACCTGTCCGGCCAAGCAATGGGCGGGGATCTGCCACTTCGTGTCGCGCGGTGGGCTCGACATCGAGGGTCTCGGCGAGCGGGCGGTGTCGACCTTCCTGAAGGAGGGTCTGCTCGAGGACGCGGGCGACGTGTTCTTCCTCGACTACGACCGGATCCGAGCGCTCGAGGGTTACGGCGACCTGTCGGCCGACAAGCTGCGCGCCTCCGTCGAGGCGGCTCGCGACCGCCCGCTCGCCAGCCTCCTCGTGGCGCTGGGGATCAAGCACCTCGGCGGCGCCGGCGCGGTGGCGCTGGCCAAGGCCGTCGGACACATCGACCGGATCGCGAGCGCGTCGCCCGACGAGTTGGCCGTCATCGACGGTGTCGGACCCGTGATCGCAAAGAGCGTGGCGGCCTGGTTCGCCGAGCCCGCCAACCGCGCGCTCATCGAGAAACTCCGGAGCGCCGGCGTGAACTTCGAGGGACCGGCGGCCCCCGACGCTCCGCAAACGCTCGCGGGAATGTCCGTGGTCGTGACCGGCACGCTCGAGCGGATGAGTCGGGAGGTGGCCGAGGAGGCCATCATCAGCCGGGGCGGCAAGTCACCCGGCAGCGTCTCGAAGAAGACAACCGCCGTAGTCGTCGGCGACGCGCCGGGCGCAGCCAAGCTCACGAAAGCGCAAGACCTCGGCGTCCCCATCCTCGACGAAACCGCCTTCGAGCACCTCCTCGAAACCGGCGACCTTCCTAACTAATTCACTTCCCAGCACCATTGGTGGCTGGCGGATTCGGCCCGGGTCGACGCGATGGGCCAAAAGATCACCCGCGCACAACGGCGGCCGGGGTCGAGCGCACCCGTCTCGGTGCCTGGCCCGGGGGTGAACCCAATTGCGCTCAGCCCCTCGCGGCGATCGAGCTGGTCCTCGGGGATCTCGACCCCGTCGACCTCGAGCACACCCGTATAGGTGTCGGCGACGCGAGCGAAGATCCGCTCCTGGCGTAACGCGTTCGAATTCGGCTCTGGGCGCACGAGCACGACGCGCGTGTCAGGGATCCCGACCGTCTCCTCGTCGACCGACATGGTCACCGCGGTGATGATTCCGGCGGCGGCGGCGGCGAGCAGCATCGAGACGACGACTCGGTACGGCGTGAACAGGGGGCTGCGCGGGCGGGGCGCTTCGTCGGCCATTGTGCCGTCAACTCTACGGTCGCGCCTGGCGCAAACACCAAGCGCGGTCGAGGCGGCGGCGGCGATCGTGGCTAGGGATGACACGGCAGCAGGTGCGTGGCCGAATACCCTCGGGCATGGCCGGTGGACGCGTCGCCGACCAGATTGGTCGCGTTTTGGGCGGTCGTTACCGCCTTCTGGCCCCGGTCGGCACCGGGGCGTCAGCGCACGTCTACCTAGCCGAGGACGTCACGCTGCGTCGACGGGTGGCGGTCAAGATCCTCCAGCCCGCACTCGCGGCGGACGAGGCGTTCTTGCGGCGGTTCCGTGCCGAGGCCCAGGCAGCGGCCGCTCTCAACCACCCACATGTCATGCGAGTGTTCGATTGGGGAGAGGACGTCGAAGGTCCCTTCCTCGTGCTGGAATTTCTCGGCGGCGGCAGCCTGCGCGACCTCTTGGACGCCGGGCACCGGTTGACGCCGAGCCAGGCGCTGCTCGTCGGAATCGAGGCCGCTCGTGCGCTCGACCATGCGCACCGACGCGGGCTGGTCCACCGCGATATCAAGCCAGCGAACATCCTCTTCGACGAGGAGGGCCGCACCGCCATCGCCGACTTCGGCCTCGCTCGCGCGCTCGCCGAGGCCATGTGGACAGAGCCCGACGGCGTGCTGCTGGGAACCGCCCGCTACGCCGCTCCCGAGCAGGCACGCGGGCGCGCAGTTGACGGCAAGGCCGACGTGTACGCCCTCGGCCTAGTCCTCCTCGAAGCGGTTACAGGCGACCCGCCCCCGTCGTCGGATACCACCGTCGCAACGCTGATGGCACGGGCAAACCAGCCGATCATCGCCCCGTTCGAGCTTGGGCCGCTCGCCGCGCCTGTTGACGCCGCTGGCTGCGTCGACCCTGACGACCGCCCCGACGCCGCCGGCTTGGCGATGATGCTCGACGCGGCTGCCCGAAAGCTGCCCTCGCCCGCGCCGCTGCCGCTGGTCGGCCCCATCGGGCTCGACGCGCTCGCGCCGTCGATATCCGACCCGACCGAGACGGGGGCCGCCGTCACCCAGATCATCGACACCGTGGCGGTCACCGAGCCCGCCGAACTGTCGCCGACGAAGCGCAAGCGGCGGCGGGTACCCCTCATCCTCGGCGTGCTCGCACTGGTCGGGCTGCTGGCGGCGGCTGCTTTCGCCACGATCCCGAATCTGATCAGGCCGCAGCACATCGTCCCGACCGTCGCCGGAAAGTCCCTCGACGAGGCCCGAACGATCGCGTCGCAATCGAAGCTCGACATCGAGGTCACCGACGAGATCCACCGGGACGGGACCGTTGCGGGCCAGGTACTCAGCCAGGACCCGCCGAACGGCGAGAAGCTTCGCGAGGGCGAGGCCATCAAAGTGGTGGTCTCGCGTGGCCCACCGCTGGTCGACTTCCCCGATCTCACCGACAAGACCGAGGCCGTCGCCCGCGAGCGGCTAGACGCAGTCGGACTCACCGTCGGCAAGGTCTTGCGCCAGTTCAGCGAGGAAAAGGCGAAGGACGTCGTCCTGAGTTGGTCCCCGAACGACCAGCGGCAGCTCCCCAAGGGCGCGTCAGTCGATCTCGTCGTGTCCGACGGCCCCGCGCCGCGGGCGATCAGCGACTGGAAGGGCAAGACGTTCGAAGAAGCGAAGCGCGGACTCGAGCTGTCCGAGTTCAAGGTCGAGCGCGTCGACGTGTTCTCCGAAACGGTCGAAGCCGGGCGCGTTGTGAGCACGAACCCCGGCGCCGGGCAGAAGGCGCCCTACCGCTCGACCGTGAAGGTCAACGTTTCCAAAGGCCCCGAAGAGGTCGTAGTGCCCGACGTGACCCGCAAGACGGTCGGCGAGGCGAGCGCAATCCTCACGGCGGCCGGGTTGAAGGTTGGCGAAGTGCTCCAGCCGAAGAACGGTCAGGGCAAAGTGTTCTTCACCAATCCGGCTGCCGGCTCGAAAGTCAAGCGCGGCACGGCAGTGACGCTTTACGCCAACTGAGGACTGCTCGAAGCGAGGCGCTAAGTTCGCCGGGTTCGCAAACGAGGTCCCGGAGGCTTCCATGGGTGCACTTGACGGTCGTGTAGCAATCATCACCGGTGCTGGTCGCGGCATCGGCCGCGAGCACGCGCTGCTGTTTGCCGGCGAAGGAGCGAAAGTCGTCATCAACGACCTCGGCGGTGCGGTCGACGGTTCGGGTGACGACCGCTCACCGGCAGAGCAGGTTGTCGACGAGATCAAGGCGATGGGCGGCGAAGCGGTGGCGAACGCCGACAACGTCGCCGACTGGGAGGGCGGCCAGCGCCTCATCAACACGGCGATCGAGACCTTTGGTGATCTCCACGTGCTCGTCAACAACGCCGGGATCCTTCGTGACCGCGTGCTCGTCAACATGACCGAGGAAGAGTGGGACGCCGTGATCCACGTCCACCTCAAGGGCCACTTCGTGCCCACCCGTTGGGCGGCCGCGTACTGGCGGGAGCAGACCAAGGCGGGCAAGGAGATCAAGGCGTCGGTCATCAACACGTCGTCGACGTCGGGGCTGCTCGGCAACCCTGGGCAGACCAACTACGGCGCCGCCAAGGCCGGTATCGCCGCGTTCTCGAACATCTGCGCCCAGGAGCTCGCCCGCTACGGCGTGCGCTCCAACGCCATTGCGCCCGCGGCGCGCACCCGGATGACCGAGGCGACGCCCGGTCTCGGTGACATCGTGAAGGCCCCCGAAGACGCAGCGAAGTTCGACATCTGGGATCCTGCGAACATCAGCCCGCTCGTCGGCTATCTCGCTACGGAGTCGTGCCCGCTGACCGGCAAGGTGTTCTTCGTCCAGGGCGGAAAGGTCAGTTTGATGACGGGCTGGGGCATGGCCGACACGTTCGACCGCGCGGAGCGCTGGACGGTCGACGGCCTCTCGGCGGAGTTGTCCAAGCTCGCCTGACAGCAGTCTGAAAAAGCTCGCACAAAATGCGGGCAACCCGGCGTATACCGACCTGCGCTGCGGGTAACTAGTCCCGCAGGGTCATTTACGGAATAGTGCTGGGAAGCGCGAGAGTTACACCCTACGATCGTTGACAAGCGGACAGAGCCCAGGTGGGCGACGTGCCGAGGCAGTGTTCCCCAGCCATTGCCGGTGCCGTCGCCCACCTGGGCTCTGACGCGTCCAGCGCCCGCGTAGATTCGCTTGATGGGCCGTCGTACCTCCGAGCGCGGCGCGCCAGGCGAGCCGCACGAGCACGATCGGATCGTCGACTTCGGAGGCGGGGCGGGGTCGAACGAGGTCACGGTGGTCCCGTGGGCGCTGATGTTCCGTCGCCGCCTAGTACGCCACGACCGCTACCGCTGGGTGGTGTTGTGGACGGTCCTTGCCGGCCTGTTCTCCGTGAACGTCACGTTCACGATCCTTGCCGTCGCGCTCGACAACATCGCGTCGGACCTCGGCACGACCGAGAACACGCTCACCTGGGTCATCACCGGGCCGCTGCTGGCGTTCGGGGTGGCAGCACCGGCGCTCGGCAAGGCCGGCGACATGTTCGGGCACAAGCGCGTCTACCTGCTCGGGATGGCTGGTGCGCTCCTGTGCGCGGTTGGATCGGCGCTCGCGTGGGGGCCGTTGCCACTCATCGCCATCCGCACCCTCGGTGGCCTCGAAGGCGCAGCGACCGGTGCGGCGTCGATGGCGCTTGTGATGCGCGTTTTCGATCGCGGCGAGCGGGTCAAGGCGATGGGGTGGTGGTCGCTCGTCGGCGCCGGCGGTCCGGTGCTCGGCGTCGTGATCGGCGGGTTCCTCCTGGAGATCGTGACCTGGCGGGTGCTGTTCCTGTGCCAGGTTCCGCTCGTGGCCGCAGCGTTGCTCCTGGGCGTGTTGGTGCTGCCCGAAACGTCGCGCAGCCAAGCGGAACGCTTCGACATTCCGGGAGCAGCAACGCTGGCGCTCGGGATCACGTCGCTTCTCTTCGCCATCAATCGCGGGCCCGAGCTCGGGTGGTCGCACTGGACTGTGACCGTGGCGTTCGCGCTCAGTCCAATCTTCCTTGCGATCTTCGTCTGGGTCGAGCTGCGGACGGACGCCCCGCTGATCTCGCTCGAATACCTGCGGCGGCGGGCGTTCGTTGCGCCGGTCGCCAGCCAAGCGTTGGCGAACTTCGCCTACATGGGCGGCTTTATCCTGGCGCCCTCGCTGCTACAGAACGTCTACGGCTACGGCGACAGTCGCGTCGGCCTCACCGTGATCGCTCGGCCGCTCTCGTTCTCGCTGTTGTCGCCGATCGCCGGGTACCTGGCGGTCCGCATCGGCGACCGGACCTCGGCGGTGACGGGAACTGCGTTCGTTGCCGCTTCGATGTTCGTGTTCGCATCGCTCGGGGCGGAGAGCGCGGACTGGATCATCATCGCCGCCCTTTCGCTGTCGGGGATCGGTCTCGGCGTTTCGTCGCCGTCAATCGCGGCGAGCGTCGCCAACTCGGTTGCCGACGCCGACCTCGGCATCGCCAGCGCTGCGCAACAGCTGATGACCCAGGTCGGCCTCGTCGCCGGCATTCAGCTCATGAAGACGGTGCAGAGCTCGGTGACCGGCTCTGCCACTGGCGCGGCCGCACTCGGCGGCTACCGCGCCGCCTACCTGCTCGGCGCGGCCGTGTGTGCGGTCGGGATTGTTCTCGCCGCCGGCACCGTCAACACCAAGCACACCGCCGACCCATGACCTAACGCGTCGCAGGTTCGGGTATATGCGAGAGGTGCTGCGCGTTACTCGGTGATTTCGGCGATCTTCGATGCGACCTCGGCGGCGATGGGATCGGGGGTGCCCGACTGCATGGCCATCAGCTTCGTCATGTCGCCAGCGACTTTGATCTTGCCGGCCATGAACGCCTGCATCCCGGCTTGTGGGTTCTGCTCGACGAAAATCGCCTTGGCGGTTTCGTAGTCGAGCGTGACCGTGACGTCAGGGGCGTCGATGTGGCCAGTGTCCATCTGCATCTCGCCCGAGCTCGTATCCATGTGGGCGTTGATCGTGCCCTCGCCGAACGGGACGTCGGTGATGACCTGGTTCATCTTCACGCTGTGGGCCATCGGAGCGCCCTTGCCCGCATACTCCTCGCGAATGGTCTTGGCCGCAGCCATCCAATCGTCGGACAGAAACTGGTGCTTTGACACGTTCGTCGGTGCTCCTTGTTCGAGTTGCGTTGGTGCGCGGAACGCTACCGTCTCGCCGTGGCCGACATCGCAGTCGACGCGACAACCGAGGGCGGACCGCCGGGCCCCGTCGACGAGAGCTACCTCAAGCTGCTGCTGGTGCTGCTCGTTTCAGCCGCGTTCTTCGAGGGCTACGACGGATCGATCCTCGCCCTGCTCCTGCCGGACATCCAGAGCACGTTCCGGGTCAGCGAGGCCGTGCTCGGGATCACCCGCATACCGATCGAGCTCGGGCTGTTTGTGGCGTTCTTCGTCACCCGACTGTCGGATCGCCTCGGACGGCGTCCGGTGCTGCTGTGGTCGGTGGTCGGTTACACGGTCTTCACGGCGGCGACTGCGTTCTCGTGGGACATCTGGAGCTTCGCGTTCTTCCAGTTCGGGTCACGAGTGTTCTTGGGCGCCGAGTACGCGATCGGCGTGACGATGATCGTCGAAGAGTTCCCGGCCGGCCGGCGTGGGCGCGCTCTCGGCACGTTGCTCACCTTCGCCGCGCTCGGCACTATCGCCGTCGGCCTACTCATCGCCGCTGGCCTCGACGAGACCGACCTCGGTTGGCGCGCCTTCTATCTCGTCGGCCTTCTCCCGCTGCTGCTGTTGTCGTTCTACCGGCGTCGGCTCCGCGAGACGCAGCGGTTCCTCCAGCTCAAGGCGGCGCGCGACGCCGGCCACGCGATCAAGGAGGTCCCATTCCTCGAACCATGGAAGGCGCAATACCGGCGCAACCTGGTTCTCGTCGGCCTGATCCACATGCTGCGCTCGATCCCGCTGTTCGGCTCGACCGCATGGTGGGCGTTCTACGCCGAGCGCGAGCGCGGTTTCACGTCGTTGCAGGTCTCGATCTACATCATCTCGGCTTACGGACTCGGGTGCATCGGGTACTACGTGTGCGGCCGCGCCATGGAGCGCTTCGGTCGCCGCCCGACAGCGATGGTGTACTTCGCCGGCGGCATCATCTTCTCGATCGTGCTGTTCCAGGTGAGCGGTGCGGTCATCAGCTTCTTCGCGCTGTTGCTCGCCGTGTTCTTCGGTTTGGGCATGGGACCGGTGATGGGCAGCTTCGCGACCGAGCTGTTCCCGACCGAGATCCGCGGCCAGGCGGCGGCATGGATCCGCAACTGGTTCGAGATCGCCGGCTACGTGTTCGGGCCTGCGCTCGTGGGTGTGCTCGGCGACCACTCGACCGGCGCCATAGGAAACATCGGCGACACGGTCACGCTGCTCATGGTCCTCCAGCTGCCGACGCTGTGGCTGGTGTGGCGCTACATGCCCGAAACCAAGGGCCTCGAGCTCGAGGAAGTCATGGCCGAGGAACCGCGACTGATGCTGCCGTGAGCAACAAGACCTTCGCCGTGGGCATCGCCGTGTGCCTCGCGCTCATGATCGCCCTCGGCTTCGGATTGAACGCGCTCAACCGCGGCCACAGCCGCCCGGAGGGAGTAGCCGAGGACTGGCTCGCAGCAGTCGGGGACTCGGTGAGGAAGGGCGTCGAGGGTGACGCGACACGGCGGGCGGAGGAGATCGGTCCGACGGCCACCGAAGAGGCGATCGCCTCGGATGTGTTTGTCGCGCGCGATACCAAGGGGAAGTCGGCCTTTGCCGACCTAGAAGTCGGCAAGGCCGTCGGCGCGAACACCAACGACGCCGCCGCGCGGTTCCGAGTCAACTCTCGGCGGGGCGACGATCTCATTGAGATCGAAGGGGCGATCGTCCTGAAGCGCGTCGGCGGCGACTGGCAGGTTCTAAGCGCGTTCCCGACGAAAATCGGCGATCGGGAGCTCGGCAAACAGGGCTACGACGTCCTGCCGAAGCTCCCGTCCGAGGGCGGTCCGCCGCCGTCATCGGCGTCCGCGTCGCTGTGGTTCATCGCGCTCGGCGTCGGCGTGCTCGTCACGATCGCAGCGTCCGCGCTCGTCAACTGGGCCGGCCGCGGATCCGCCCTCGCGATGGCCCGGTAGCGTTTTTCGCCATGGTCGCGACCAACCGAGCGGAACGGATCGCGAACCGCGAGCGCAATCCCAAGTGGAAGAACTCTCCGTTCTTCATCGACATGTCGATCTGCATCAACTGCGACGCCTGCCTGCGCCACTGCCCGCCGCAGTTCGGGGCGATCTTCAACCACGGCATCGACGTCGTGATCATCCCGGAGTTGTGTTCGGGCTGCGACAAGTGCCTCGACCCGTGCCCGGTCAACTGCATCCACCCCAACCCCGACTGGGAGCCGGCGCCCGCCGACTGGTGGCAGGAGCCCGAGCGGGACGATCCATACCGGAAGTAGCAGCCGCCTAACCTCTGTGGCCGTGGCACAGCTGACCCGGGAGGAAGTGGCTCATGTGGCGCGTTTGGCGCGCCTGGAGCTGTCCGAGGATGAGCTCGACACGTTCACGGGGCAGTTGGCGGACGTGCTCGACCACGCAGCCGATGTGGAAGCCCTCGAGATCGACGACGTGCCGCCCACTGCGCACCCGTTGCCGCTCGTGAACGTGTTGCGTGAGGACGTCGTCATGCCGTCGCTCGACCGCGTCGAGGTGCTGGCCGCGGCGCCGCACGTCGAGGATGGCCGCTTCGTCGTTCCTCGGATTCTCGGCGAGGCGCCATGAGCACTGCCCTCGAAATCGCCGCGGCCGTGCGCGCTGGGACCACGACCGCCCGCAAGGTGGTCGAGGAGCACCTTGCCGTCGCGTCTGCCCGCGAGGGCGAACTGCACGCGTGCAACCTGCTTATGACCGACGACGCCTTGGCGGCTGCCGACGCCGTTGACGAGGCCGTCGCCCGCGGCGACGACCCGGGACCACTCGCTGGTGTGCCCATCGCGCTCAAGGACAACATGTGCACGCGTGGCGTGCCCACGACGTGCAGCTCGAAGATCCTCGAGGGATGGACTCCTCCGTACAACGCCACCGTGGTCGACCGGTTGCGGGCTGCGGGCGCCATCGTGATCGCCAAGACCAATCTCGACGAGTTCGCCATGGGCTCGTCAACTGAGAACTCCGCCTTTGGCCCGACCCGCAACCCCCACGATCCGAGTCGGGTTCCTGGCGGATCGAGCGGCGGCAGCGCCGCCGCAGTGGCCGCCGGCTACGCGCCGCTCGCGCTTGGCTCGGACACCGGCGGCTCGATCCGCCAGCCCGCTGCACTGTGCGGTGTCGTCGGCATGAAGCCGACGTACGGCGCAGTGTCGCGGTACGGGCTCATCGCCTTCGCGTCGAGCCTCGATCAGATCGGCCCGTTCGCAACCACGGTCGCCGACGCCGCTGCGCTGCTCGAGGTGATCGGTGGCCACGACCCGCTGGACACGACGTCGATCGCCGGACCAGCTCCGGCGGTTACCGCCGAACTCGGTCGCGGCGTCGAGGGCCTGCGCGTCGGTGTGGTTCAGGAGCTCTCAGGCGAGGGCATCGACCCAGACGTCGCCGCCCGCGTCGGCGAAGCGAGCGATGCGCTCACGGCCGCGGGTGCAAAAGTCGAAGATGCGTCCGTTCCGGCCTGCACATTCGGGCTGTCCGCGTACTACTTGATCGCGCCCGCCGAGGCGAGCTCGAACCTGGCGCGCTTCGACGGTGTTCGCTACGGCTTGCGGGTCGACGGCGAGGACATCACCGAGATGTACAACCGCACCCGCACCGCCGGGTTCGGCGCAGAGGTCAAGCGCCGCATCATGCTCGGGACGTATGCGCTTTCGGCGGGTTACTACGACGCGTACTACGGAAAGGCGTTGAAGGTCCGAACGCTGATCGCGCGCGATTTCGCCGCCGCGTACGAGCAGTTCGACGTCCTGATCTCGCCGACGGCGCCGACAACCGCATTCGCGTTCGGAGCGAAGACCGAAAATCCGCTCTCGATGTACCTGAGCGACGTCTGCACGATCCCCTCGAACCTCGCCGGGCACCCGGCGATCAGCGGTCCGTTCGGCACCGGCGACGACGGTTTGCCTGTTGGGGTGCAGGTGCTCGCACCAGCGCTCGGCGAGCCCGTGATGTTCCGGGTGGCCGCGGCCATTGAGGCAGCCGCACCTCGGAGTGCGTCGTGAGCAAGCTCGACGGGTGGGAGCTCGTCGTCGGCCTCGAAGTGCACTGCGAGCTGCGCACGGCCACGAAGCTGTTCTGCGGATGCCCGAACATGTTCGGCGACGTGCCGAACACCAACGTGTGTCCCGTGTGCCTGGGGCTCCCCGGTTCGTTGCCGGTCATCAATCGGCAGGCGGTCGAGCTCGCGATGCGGATCGGTGCCGCCCTCAACTGCTCGATTGAGCCGTCGACGTTCCACCGGAAGAATTACTTCTACCCGGACATGCCCAAGGACTATCAGGTCAGTCAGTACGACGAGCCGATCAACGTCGGCGGCTACCTGGAGTTGCCCGACGGATTTCGCGTGGGCATCGAGCGCGCGCACATGGAAGAGGACACCGGCAAGACCGTGCACCTCGGCGGCCAGGGTCGGATCCACGGGTCGAGCCATTCGCTCGTCGACTACAACCGTTCGGGCGTGCCGCTGGTCGAGATCGTGTCCGCGCCCGACATGCGCACCTCCGAGCAGGCGCGGGCCTACGTCGCGGAGTTGCGTGCCATCCTCGTGGCCATCGGCGCGTCGGACGGTCGCATGGAAGAGGGGTCGCTCCGCGCAGACGCCAACGTTTCGGTGCGCCGCCCAGGTGAGCCTCTGGGCACGCGCTGTGAGATCAAGAACGTGAACAGCCTTCGCAGCCTCGGCCGGGCGATCGAGTACGAGGCCGCCCGGCAGGTCGACCTCATCGACGCCGGCGAGAAGGTGCAGCAGCAGACGCGGCACTGGGACGACGCCAACGGCCGCACGATCACGGGGCGGACCAAGGAGGAGGCCGAGGACTACCGGTACTTCCTCGAGCCCGACCTCGTGCCGCTCGCGCCCGACGCGGGCTGGGTCGAGCGCGTGCGCAGCGCGCTTCCGGCGCTTCCCGCGGCGCGGCGACAGCGTGTTGCGTCGGCCGCGGGTGCCGAGCCCGCCAGCCAGGCCGTGGTCACCGTGGTCGATCTTGAGCTGGACGACCTGGTATGTGCTGCGGTTGCCGCCGGCGCGGATGGCCGCACCGCTCTGGCGCGGGCATCTAACGAGGTGGCTGCGAACGCGGACGCCGGACGCCGTCTCGACGCGGGTGCCTTCGCCGATCTCGTCAAGCTCGAGGCCGGTGGCGCGCTCACTGCGACGCAAGCGAAGACCGTGCTGGGTGAGCTTCTCGAAGCGGGCGGTGGCGACCCCGCGACGATCGCTGCAGCGCGCGGGTTCGAAGCCATGGACGTGAGCGCGTTGGACGCCACGATCGACGAAATCATCGCCGCCAACTCAGACGAGTGGGCGCGCTATTGCGAAGGGGATTCGAAGATGCAGGGGTTCTTTGTCGGCCTCGTCATGAAGGCCACACAGGGCAAGGCTGATGGCAAAGCGGTCAACGCCGCGCTGCGTGAGCGGGGCGGGCGATGACCGCGCGCCGGACGCTCGCGGCGTGTTTGGCATCGGCGTTGTTGCTCGCCGGATGTGGCGGCGGCGACGACAAAAAAACTGACCAGGCCGGCGGCGACGTGCGCGGCTCCACGACGACCTCGGCCGACGAAACCTCGGAAGTCGCCGAGGGCGAAGGCTCAACGCTGACGACGGCGCCTGGAGCGACGACGAAGAAACCGCCCGGTGCCAGCGGACCGCCGACGACCGCCAAGGGCGGAGGGCCTACCGGCAGCCCATCGGAACCTGACGTCGTCGCGGTTTCACCGGGTACGTACAAGTTCACTTCGACGGGTACGTCGAGCGCGAAGGGCACGGCCAACGGAGCGCCAATCAACAGCTCCAAGAAGGTCGACAGGGCGTGGGAGGTCACGTACCAGAAGCCCTCGGGTAACCAGCAGCGGGCCACATCGTCAGGGCAGGGACCGTTCCTTGAGCGGATCTTGAGTCACGGCGCAGGCGCCGCCGACGTGACCCTCCTCAAATTGAACGACGGGTCAAACCCGACGACTTTCACGCCCGAACCCCCGGCGCGGTTCGTTCCTGTACCTGCGGCCATCGATGCCACGTGGTCGTGGACCATGAAGTCCAAGCCGCATCCGCAGAACGGCAAGGTAACGACGCGAAAGGGGAACTTTCGCGTGGCGCGCAACGACGTCCTGATGATCGACGGACAGGCGGTTCCCGTCGTCGTGATCACAGGAACAATGACGTCCGATCAGCCGTTGGTGCGCACCTACCAGTTCACGACCTACTACTCGGAGTCGTTGAAGCTGGTCGTGCGCGAACGCGAGATCACCGACGCCGACGTCCAAGGCGACAACACGAAGATCCACGTGCACACGGATCAGACGATGTCGATAGTCAAGCTCACGCCGGCCTGAGCGGCGCGGCTCAACGGGAGGCGGCCAGGCGGCAGAACTCGTCGATGCGGGCGCGCACGACGTCGAGGCTGGCGTTCCAAAAGGCCTCATCGGCCACGTCGATACCGAAACGGTTTGCGAGCGACGCGGCGGTGCCGAGTCCCGTCGAACCGAGCAGGTCGTCGTAGCCCGATCGGAAGCGCTCTGGATCCTCGCGGTACCGGGCGTAAAGCCCGATGCCGAACAAGAGGCCGAACGTATAGGGCCAGTTGTAGAACGCGCTGCCGTAGTAGTGGGGCTTCGCCGCCCACATGTACGGGTGGCGCATGGTGAGTGCTTCGCCGTACGTCTGCTGCTGAGCGTCGTCCATCAGCTCACATAGCTCCGACACCGACAACGCCCGATCCCGTCGGCGCTCGCACAGCGATTGCTCGAAGAGGAAGCGGCTGTGGATGTCGACGACGACCTGGCAGCTGCCCTGAAGGTCGACTTCGAGGATGTTGAGGCGCTGCGCGTCGTCGGCCCCCGCCAAGCCTTCCTCGACCATCACCGTCTCGCAGAAGATGCTTGCGGTCTCGGCCAGCGCCATCGGGGTCTGCCGTTGGTACGGCGTGCGGTTGGCCAATTGCGTGTTGTGGTAGGCGTGGCCCAGCTCGTGAGCGAGGGTCTGGACGCTGTCGAAGCTGCCGTCGAAGTTGAGCAGGACGAGGCTGCGGTCGTCGGCGACGCTCATGCAGAACGCACCGCCGCCTTTGCCGTCGCGGATCTCCGCGTCGATCCAGCGCTCGTCGCTCGCTCGCTTGGCGAGCGCTGCCAACTCGGGTGAGTACCCGGAGAAGGCGTCGGTCACCGAGGCCATCGCCCCGTCCCAGTCGACGGTCGCGCTGTCGCCCGTCGCAACGGGCGCAAAGAGGTCGTAGAACGCCAGGTGCTCGCCGGCGCCGATAAGTGCGGCCTTCGCGTCCATGTAACGGCGGAAGTCGGGAAAGCTCGCCGTGACCGCGCGTTGCATCGCTGCCAGCGTCCCGGATTCGACGTTGTTGAGGGCGAGGGCGGGCTCGAGTGCGCTACCGAAGCCCCGCCGGCGGTTAAGGGTGTCGGCCTCGCCCTTGATGGAGTTGAGCGCGGCTGCGATCGGGATCGACCACTGCTCCCACGCGCCGAGTTCGGCATCGAATGCCGAGCGACGCACATTGCGGTCGGCGTCCTTGGCGAGCGCCCGAACCTGTGACATCGGAAGCGCTCGTTCGTTGCCGTCGGGGAACGGGACCGGCACGCTGATCCGGGCCGTGAGATCCGCGTAGAGGCGATACCAGGCCGACGATCCTGTCATCGCGAGCTCGCTGGCCAGGCCTTCCTCTGCCTCGCTCATCTGGTGCTCGGCGCGAAAAGCGGCGCGCGAGATCGGAAAGTCGTGGTCGGCCGCGTCTTGTGAAGCCGTCGTGAGCGCCGTGCGGTCGAAGCGCGCCATGTACGCGTCGAAGCGCGTGCGCAGGCGGCTTAGCCGTGCGTTCTCGCGCTGCATCCCCGACAGCTCTGCTTGCGCCCTGTCGTCGCGTGTGTTCGTCGTCACGAAGCTCGCGAGGTAGGCGTTGATCAGTCGCAGCTGATTGAGAAGCTCGTTCGTGGCCCTCAACGCGTCCTCGAACGCGCTCACCGACTTCTCGTCGGTGTCCAACGGCGCCCCGCCGCGAATGTCGCGCTCGTCGAACATCGCTTCGAGACGGGCGATGTTGGCTCCGTACTGCTCGCGGGCGGCCGCGAACTCGCGGGAGTCGAGCCCCGAGAACACATCCGACAGGTCCCAGTGGGGCAGGGGAGCGGTGGTCGTCATGAACCCGACGCTACCGCCCCGCTTCACTGGGTCGCGAGGAGCCGCTTGACGTTCTTAACCGCGCCGACGACATGCTCGCCGTATCGCTGCAAGTGCGCGAACACTTCGGTCTCGGAGCCGGTCAGGGATCCGAGCCGACTTGTGAAGCCATCCAAACGCGACTGCGCGATCCACGTGGCTACTACGGGATCCTTCGACCATCGGTGGCGGTTCGCGAGCTCGACGCTCACCATGCGCACGTAGTCGAAGGGCACGCTGGCGGGCGCAATCGGCGCGCAGAGCCCGTTCTTCGAGTCGTCGTCGCTGAACGATGCCTCCACGTGACCGATCAGCGACGCGCTGAATGCCGGCTGGCAGAACCGCACGAACTGCAACGTGATGCGATCACCCTCGAACACCGGGCGCGCCTGTCGGTTGGGGATGCCGATCGCCGAGCAGTCGACGTAGAGCGCATCGGGACTGCTCACCACCTCGCCCCCTTCGAGCACGATTCGATCGGTCTCGATTCGCTCGACACGGCCGAGCCGGATCACGTCGCCGATCTGCCGCAGTGCCTCCAGCTCGTCATCGCTCACGGTCGCGCAGTGGTAGGCGGTCGGTGTGATCGACGGGTCGACACGGAGAACCTCTCCCTTTGCTTCGAGACGTTGGAAAAGGTCGTCTACGGATTCGGCGAGCGCGAGGGCTTCGACCTGGTCGGCGATGGAGTTCGCGCCGCGCGCCAGGAACTCCATCCCGGGTTGGAAGTTGGCGCGGTTGAGGAGCCACGCGTCGCGCGGCATTACCCACCGGATGGCGTCGGGATCGGCGCCGTTGGCGAGGAGCCACAGGCACGCGTCCATCCCGGTCTTCCCCGCTCCGATGACGACGAACTGTGAGTGCGCAGGTGCGAGGCGCGGGAGCTCGTTGAGCGGCCCGCACGTAACCCCTTCAGCGACGTCGAATTGACGTCGGTGGGTCGAGGGCACCGACACCTGCGAATAGGTGCCATCGACGGTCTTGCGGGCGCGCACCTCGACGCGCTGACCGGAGAGGCGCGAGGTGATCGTTCCCGCATCGTCGACCTCACACATCGGGAAGTACTGGACACGACCCGACGGAAGGAACCGGTGTTGCATCACGAAGTCGAAGTGGTTGAGCACCTCCTGGCCCGACGCAAGCTCGTAGAGACCCTTGTTCAGGCCTACCTCGTCTTTCTCGCCCGAGCCGAGGGGATGAGAGTTGACGCCGTACAGCGCGGCGGGCTGATGCAGCCGCACGAACGGGTACGCGTCATTCCAGTGACCGCCAGGCCGGTCGTGCCGATCGACGATGGCCATCGTCGCGTCGGAGGCGGTGAGCAGCGAGTCTGCGAAGCCCATGCCGGTGGTGCCGGCGCCGATGATGAGGTAGTCAACGTCGATCACGTCGTGCATCGCCGCGGACCGTAGCGGCTCAGCCTCGGATGCGTCGGAACGTGAGGTTGATGCGAGGTTCGACGGCTCGCGCAGTTTTCGGCACCGCGTGCATCCACTCGTGCTGCGTCCGTCCCGCCATCACGATGGCGCTGCCGTGGGCGGGCTCGACCTCGACGCGCACCGCGGGATCGTCGCGTCGTCGCAGGACGAACCGTCGAAGCCCGCCGAAGGACACCGACGCGATCACCGGCTCGACTCCGAGCACCTTCTCATCGTCGGCGTGCCAGCCCATGGAGTCGTGCCCATCGCGGTAGAGGTTGAGCAGCACGCTGTCGAACGTCGTTTGCGCAAGTGCCTCGGCAACGGCCCGTATCTCGCAAGCGGCCCGGCCCCAGGGTCGCGGCTGCAGCGCAAGCCCCGAGTAGCGGTACTCGGCGCCCGGATCACCCTGCCAGGCGGTCAGTCGCGGCTGCAGCACGCGGCGCCCGGCCACGGTTATCTCCTCGTGTCGCCACTCTGTCTCGCGTTCCAGAGCATCCAAGAGCCGATCGGAGTCGCCGGCCGAGAATGCCCTCGGCCAGTAGAGCGCGGACGACGAGTCGCCGAGCAGCTCAACCGGGGCGGCGGGCATACGCTCAACCTATGACCGTCACCCTGGACGACCAGCTCTCGGACGCCACCCGCGCCTTCCTTTCATCGAGTCGGGGGATGGTGATCGGCAGCGACACCTCGGTTGCCGCCGCGTCCGGCGAGACCATCGCGGTGTACGACCCCGCCACCGGGACGGAAATTGCCCGCGTCCCCTCGGCGGACAAGGCCGACGTCGACAAGGCTGTCGCCGCCGCTCGCCAGGCGTTCGACACAGGCGCGTGGTCGAAAATTCCGCCGATGTTCCAGGCGCGGAGCATGCAGAAGTTCGCCGACCTGATCGAGGCGAACTCCGAGCAACTGTCACAGCTGGAGACCCTCGATGTCGGCAAACCGCTGGGTCAGTCGATGATGGAGGTGTTCGGGTGTGCCGAGCTCATCCGTTACTACGCAGGATGGACGACCAAGATCCACGGCGACGTCAACCCCGCCGGTCCTTCGATGCTCAGCTACTCCCTGCGCGAGCCGGTTGGCGTGTGCGGCCAGATCATCCCGTGGAACTTCCCAATCGCCATGGCCGCGTTCAAGATCGGCCCTGCGCTGGCGTGCGGCAACACAATCGTGCTCAAGCCGGCCGAGCAGACGCCGCTCACCGCTTTGCGACTCGGCGAGCTCGCGCTCGAGGCCGGCATACCGCCCGGTGTATTTAACGTCATCACCGGCTACGGCGAGACCGCCGGAGAGGCTCTGGTCGACCACGACCAGGTCGACAAGATCGCGTTCACGGGGTCGACGACCGTCGGTCGCCACATCATGAGCAAGGCCAGCCGGACGTTGAAGAAGGTCAGCTTGGAGCTGGGCGGCAAGAGCCCGAACATCGTGTTCGCCGACGCCGACCTCGCGCAGGCCGCGCAGGCGGCGATGCGCGGCATCTGGACCAACGCCGGCCAATGGTGTGTGGCCGGCAGCCGCCTGTTGGTCGAGGACAAGGTGCACGACGAGATGGTCGAGACGATTGTCAGTGCGTCCAAGAACTTGAAGGTCGGCCCCGGTCTCGACGCCTCCAGCCAGATGGGCCCCTTGGTGAGCCAGGAGCAGTTCGATCGCGTCACGGGCTATCTCGACGTCGGGAAGGCTGAGGCGACCGTCGCCCTAGGAGGTGAGCGACTCGGGGATGCCGGTTGGTTCGTCGAACCGACGGTGTTCACCGGGGTCGACAACGACATGCGCATCGCGCGAGAGGAGATCTTCGGCCCGGTGGTCAGCGTGATCCCGTTCTCCGACGAGCCGGACGGCCTGCGGATCGGCAATGACACCGAGTACGGGTTGGCGGCCGCGGTGTGGACGCGCGACGTCAGTCGAGCCCACAGGGCAGCGCGCGCGCTCAAGGCGGGAACCGTGTGGGTCAACACATACGGCGACTTTGATTTCGCGACGAGCTTCGGCGGCTACAAACAGTCGGGCTTCGGTCGCGAGCTCGGCCGCCATTCGATCGACATGTACACGCAAATCAAGTCAGTGATGGTGAAGCTGTGACAGCGATGAAGCATCGGACGATCGGTCGTACGGGAATCTCGGTCACGCCGTATTGCCTTGGGGCGATGATGTTCGGCGCGTGGGGCAACACCGACCACGACGAGTGCGTGCGCATCATCCACGCCGCGCTGGACGGCGGCATCAACTTCATCGACACCGCCGACGTGTACTCCGCCGGCGAGAGCGAGGAGATTGTCGCGAAGGCGCTCAAAGGCCGGCGCGACTCGGTGGTGCTCGCAACCAAGTTCCACGGGTCCATGGGCGAGGACCCGAACATGCGGGGAAACAGCCGGCGGTGGATCGTGACCGAGGTCGAGAACAGTCTGCGACGGCTGCAGACCGACTACATCGACCTGTATCAGGTGCATCGCCCCGACCCCGGAACTGACATCGACGAGACGCTCGGCGCCTTGAGTGACCTTGTACACGCTGGCAAGGTGCGGGCCATCGGATCGTCGACGTTCCCAGCCGAGGCAATCGTCGAAGCGCAGTGGACAGCGGAGCGCCGCAACCGCGAGCGGTTCGTGTGCGAGCAGCCGCCGTACTCGTTGTTCGCCCGCGGCGTCGAGACGGCGGTTCTTCCTACCTGCGAGCGCTACGGCATGGGCGTGATCGCGTGGAGCCCGCTCGCGGGAGGATGGCTAACCGGGCGTTACCGCAAAGGCGACGATCAACCGACCTCTCATCGCGCGCAGCGCATTCCGCAGCGGTTCGACTTCTCGCTGCCCGAGAACCAACGAAAGCTCGAACTGGTCGACGAGCTGGCAAAGGTTGCCGCCGATGCCGGATTGTCCATGACGCATATGGCGATGGCGTTTGTGGTTGCGCACCCCGCCGTCACCGCCGCGATTATCGGCCCGCGGACGATGGACCAACTCACCGATGTTCTTGCGGGCGGAAGCGTCGAGCTCTCCGACGACACGCTTGACGCGCTCGACAAGGTCGTCGCGCCCGGCGTGACGCTCAACGCCGCTGACGCAGGTTGGACGCCGCCGTCCATCGCCCAGTCGTTCCGGCGCCGCCGCCTCTCCGGGCGGCGCGCCGCGGCTGGCTAGTCATCGCGCGCAGCCACAACCACCCCTGAGGGCCATTGAGGTCGAGGCGCTCTATGTCGATGATTGGGACATAGAGCACGCCCGCACACCGCGAATGGGGAACACCATGATCGAACTGCAACGCAAGACGGCCCGGAAGCTCATCGGTCGCACCGTGTGCGTCGCGTGTCTCGACGGCAGCGTCGTCGCCGGCCGAGTCGCCTGGTGCAGCGATGACGAGGTAGCGGTCGACGGAGAAGGCAGCCATTCCGTCATCAACCTCGACCGAGTCATCGGCATGGTCAAGCGCTCAAACTGACGTACCCGCCCCCAGCGAAATCGCGCCTGCGGGCGATCTCACAATGGCGTGAGGTCGCCGCAGGCGCTTTTCTTCGCCTCGTTGGATGAGCTAGGCGACCTCGGTTGTGCGGAGCCAGCGGGCGGTGAGTGCGGCCGCAACGACGCCGACCACGATCGGCACGGCGAACGCAGTGAGCTCGGCCGAGGGGTTTCTCGGCAGTTCGGTCTCGGCGAGGCGGGCGAGGATGGTCCGAGCGTGCACCTGGATGCTGAGCTTCGCCGCGCCGGCCACGCCACGGGAAACGAAGCCCTCCCAAATGAGGATGTACGCCAGCCCCCAGATCAGTGCGCGGCGGATCTTCAACCCGAGCGCGAGGAACAGGCCGGCATACCCGATCACCGCGACGGTGGTCGCAGCCGCGGTGGCCACAATCGCAGTGGAGTCGAAGCCGCTGCCGATTGCGGCTGCGGCGGTAACGGGGATGACGACGATCGGCAGGGCCGTTCCGACACTCGCGGCGGCCGCTCCAGCTGCCAGCTGCCAGCGGGGGACAGGGCGCAGCCACAGATAGACGAGCGTCCCGTCGTCGACGAGGTCACCGAACGCGGCCGACGCCAGCACGAGCGCTACCACGGGCGCAGCGACTGTTAGCGCGAACCCGTCGATCATCGAGATCGTGTCGAGGAACTTGCTGCCGCCCGCATCACCCGCAGCGATCCCGACGGCGAACAGGAGGGACAAGCCGCTTACCGCCAGCAGGGTGAGGACACGGCCCCGAGTCAGCTGTGTCCGCGCGATCAGCGCGGTGACCGCCTTCATCGACCACCGACCAGATACCGGAAGACGCTCTCGAGGTCGTCGTCGAGAGGAACCACCTCGGTGAGGTGCACGCCTGCGGACTTGGCGACGCGGGTGACCGATCGCCGGAAGGCGGCGACGTCCACCGTGTCGACCACCATCGACTGCGCGCCGATGGTGACGCCGACGACGGCACCGACGGAAACGAGCCCGGCCGCCAGCGCTCTGGGATCGTTGCTGCCGATGCGCAGCCGGTGGGGCCGGTCGTCCATCAGGTCTCGGATCAGCCGGAAATCTCCTTCGGCGGCCAGACGTCCCTTGGCCATCACGAGCACGCGACTCCCGAAGCGCTCGACTTCGTCGAGCACGTGACTGGAGACAACCACCGTGCGGCCGTCCTTCGCAAGCGACGTGAACACGTCGATCATGTGACGGCGCTGACGTGGGTCGAGTCCTTCGAGCGGCTCGTCGAGCACCATCACGCGGGGATCGTGCACGAGAGCGGCCGCAACTTTGATGCGCTGGCGCATTCCCTTGCTGTACGCGCGCAGCGGCCGGGGGTCGTCGGGATCGAGATCGACGGTCTCTATCGCGCGCCGGGCGGCGACATCGGGCTGTGCGACCTTTGACAGACGCGCGCCAAGAGAAACGAACGACAAGCCGCTGATGACCTCGGGAACAGCCTCCTGCTGCGGCACCAGGCCGATGTCGCGCAGCACGCTCGGGTCACCGCGCGGGTCGCGCCCGAGCAGGCGCACGGTGCCGCGTGACGGCTTGGCTAGTCCGCACAGCATCCGCATGACGGTGGACTTGCCGGCGCCGTTCGGACCGAGCAGCGCAGTTAGGCCAGGACCGATCGTGAACGAGACATCCGAGACCGCGACGACGCCGCCGAAGAACTTCGAAACGCCGTCGAGCTGGATGACGGCTCCCGGGGTCTGGCTCATCGGGTCACCTGGAGTCGCCGGTAACGCCACCAGGCGAGCGCGCCGCCGCTGACGGTCCACAGGAGGACCCCGCAGGCGAGCGCGGCCATCGGTATCACGTAGCCATTCCCGCCGTCGTTTTCGCCAAAGTCCTCACCGAACAGCCCGAGCACGAACGCAATGGCGCCCTGGTTCATCGAGAAGCCGATTAGCCATTCGGGGGCGCTCAAGGCGAATACGGCGATCCCCAGTGCGATGTTGACGGCTTGCGGTACGAAGAACACCGCAGCACCGGCGACAGCGCGACGGTCGGTGCAGCTGGCGATCCCGACAGAAAGTCCCGTATAGAAACCGCTCAGGACAACGCCGGCGAGAACGATGCGCCCGAGTGTCGCCATGAAGTTGGTGAACCCGTCGGGCCCCGCGCCTTGCAGCGCCAAGCCGATCAGGTACAGCAGCGGCGGCCCGAGGGTGACCAGCAGCAGTGCTGTCGCAACGGCCGCCGCTTTCGCCGCGAGGTAGCGGGTGCGCGTGAGTGGCGTTGCGAGATACAGGCTGAGGACCCCCGATCGCCGGTCAGGGCACAGGGCCTCGGGCGCCACGAAGATCACGAAAAGCAGGATCGCCGCGGTGATGAACGTGTACGTGAGCGCGTACGGCGGGAGCAGGGGATCGCGGATGTTCTCGGGGAGGAACGCGGCCAGCCCGATGAACACGACCATCGGCACGTACGCAATGGCGATCGAAAGGACCGGCAGGACTTTCGACCGCGCCGGACGCCCGAGGCCGAGGATGCGCCGCAGCGTGTGACTCCACACCGCCCGCGTCGCATGAGCGGCGCCGAGCCGCTGGCCTTCGTAGCGGCGGTAGCCGCCTTCGAAAATACGTGCTTCGCTCACCCCGCAACGGCCCCCGGCTCCGCGTCGCCGGCGGCGAGGAACACGTCTTCGAGCGTCTCCCGGCGACGAGCAATACGCCGTACCGGGATCTCCTCTTCCGCAAGTGCGTCGCGCACTGCGTCGTAGGTGGCGTCGCCCGCGAAAGCAACGACGAGGCGGCTGGCGTCGACAACCGTGACGTCGTGGCCGTCGGCCGTGAGCGCTTTGGCCAGTCGGCGGGCACCGTCGTCGACTTCGACCAGCAGTTCCGCTGGGCCTTCTCCCCGCTGCAAGTCGATTACCGAGCCGGACGCCACCGTGCGGCCCTGATCGAGGATCACGACGTCGTCGGCGATTCGCTCGACCTCTTCGAGCAGATGTGACGACAGCAGGACGTTGATGCCCATCTCGTGCGCGACGCGGCGGACCAGTCGCAACATCTCCTCGCGTTGCACCGGGTCGAGTCCGTTGGTGGGCTCGTCGAGCAGCACGAGCTCGGGATCGTGCGCGATGGCCTGCGCGAGCTTCACGCGCTGGCGCTGTCCGGTCGACATGGTCCCGACCGGGCGGAGACGCTCTTCGCCGAGGCCGAGCTCGAAGAGGACGTCGCTCGCGCGACCCGCCGCCTCGCGGCGCGGCAGACCGCGCACCTCGGCGAGGTGGGCGACGACTTCGTAGGCGCGCACGTCGGGCGGCAGCGCGTCGTGCTCAGGCGCGTAACCGACCAGGCCGCGGATCGCGGACCCTTGGGTGCGCGGATCCATGCCCAGCACGCTCAGGTTTCCGCCGTCGGGATTGTGCATTCCGAGCAGCAGCCCGAGCGTCGTCGTCTTTCCCGATCCGTTGGCGCCGAGGAGGCCTGTGACACCGCTGCCGACGGTGAAGGTCGCGCCGTCGAGCGCGCGGGTCGCGCCCCAGTTCTTCTGGAGCGACTCGGCGACGATGACAGGCGGCACCGCTACTTCCTAGCCGCGCGAGTTGCGTGCGTACACCGACACGTGGCCTGGGCTGTAGCGAGTGAAAGGCTCGCGATGCCAGCTGGCATACCTGGCGATGAGTTCGAGGCCGGCGAGGCGTGCCATCAGATCGAGCTCCGCGGGCCATGCGTAGCGGACGTCGACCGGCAGCAACTCCGTGCCGCCTGGCCGTACGAACACGTGATGGCTGCGCACGATCTGTGTAACGGGGTCATGTGCGGACGCGTCGAGCCGGAGCACGCCATCCCCGACATCGCGCGTCGACAGATTCGTGTCGTCGGTGAAGCGCGAGAGGTCCGGTACAAAGCAGTCAATGACGAACCGGCCGCCGGATCTCAAATGGCGCGCGCTCGATGCGAAGCAGCCGAGTTGCAGCTCCTGGCTGAGGAGCGTGAAGAGGCTCGTTGCGGCGACGAACACGAGCGCGAAGTCGTCACGCTCGAGCGTGAAGTCCGCCATGTCCGCCTCGACGACGCGGATTGTTTCTGCGCCGGGCTTCGCGCGGAGTCGGTCGAGCATCTTCGTCGACGCGTCGAGCGCCCAGGTCTCAATTCCGCGCGTCGCCAGCGGCAGGGCGAGGCGGCCGGTTCCCGCCGCAAGTTCCAGCACGGCGCCGGGGCCTGCGTTCGTGGCGGAGATCTCGGCGGTGATGAAGTCGACGAATCCCGCGGGCGGAGCCGGATGCCAGTCGTCGTAGATGTCGGCCCACGCGTCGCCGTACGCAGCCGGGTCGTGTGAGGTCATGTCACTTGTAGCCTCGCACGCGTGACTACACCGTCAAAGCGTCGCAGCGCCGAGGTAACCGAAGGCTACGAGAGAGCTCCGGCGCGGGCGATGCTGCGCGCCGTCGGTTTCGGCGAGGACGACTGGACCAAGCCGCAGATCGCGGTTGCCTCGAGCTGGAACGAGGTGACGCCGTGCAACCTGCCACTCGACCGACTCGCGAAGCAGGCCAAGCTCGGTGTGCGAGAAGCAGGTGCGGTACCGCTCGAATTCGTCACCATCGCGGTGAGCGACGGCATATCCAACGGGCACGAAGGGATGCACGCGTCGCTCGTCTCCCGCGAGGTGATCGCCGATTCGGTGGAGACGATGGTGCACGCCGAGCGCTTCGACGGCCTCGTCACCTTTGCCGGGTGCGACAAGAGCCTCCCGGGGATGATGATGGCCGCAGCGCGTCTCGATCTGCCCGCGGTGTTCCTGTACGGCGGGTCGAGTCTGCCGGGCACGCACCCCGTCACCGGCGCGCCGCTCGACATCGTGAGCGTGTTCGAGGGTGTGGGCGCGCGTTCTGCGGGCGGCATCGACGACGAGGGCCTCGCAAGCATCGAGAAATTTGCATGCCCGGGCGAGGGGTCGTGCGCGGGGATGTACACGGCCAACACCATGGCGTCAGCCGCCGAGGCGCTGGGCCTGTCGTTTCCCGGATCGGCGTCGCCCGCGTCGATCGATCCACGGCGTGACGAGTTCGCTTTCCGGAGTGGAGCGGCGGTGGTCGCGCTGCACCAGGCGGGCATCACGGCGCGACAGATCCTGACCAAAGAGGCGTTCGAGAACGCAATAGCGGTGGGCAGCGCATTAGGTGGTTCGACAAACCTCGTGCTGCATCTCTTGGCGATCGCGTTCGAGGCCGGGGTCGAGCTATCGCTCGAGGACTTCAATCGTGTTGCGGCGCGCGTGCCGCACGTCGCCAACATGCGTCCGGCGGGCAAGTTCCACATGCCGGATCTCGACCGGGTCGGCGGGGTTCCTGTCGTCATGAAGATGCTCTTGGATGCCGGCGTTCTCCACGGCGACTGCATGACGGTCACCGGCAAGACGGTCGCCGAGAACCTCGCGGCCATCGAGCCGCCGGTGCCGGCGCCGGACGGCACCGTCATCCACTCGTTCGACAACCCCGTGCACGCCGCGGGCGGGACCGTGATCCTGCGCGGGTCGCTGGCGCCCAACGGCGCGGTCGTCAAGGTGGCCGGCATTCAGACTTCGCGCTTCGAGGGCGTCGCCCGCGTCTTCGATAAGGAGGAGGCTGCGCTGGCCGCCGTGCTCGCCGGTTTGATCGAGCCGGGAACCGCGATAGTCATCCGCTACGAGGGTCCCAAGGGCGGCCCGGGAATGCGAGAGATGCTGGCGACCACGAGCGCGCTGAAGGGAGCAGGGCGTGGCGGCGACTGCGCGCTACTCACGGACGGACGCTTCTCCGGTGGCACGCACGGGTTCTGCATTGGCCACGTCGCGCCCGAGGCGGTCGACGGCGGCCCCATCGCGTTCGTGGCCGATGGCGACCGCATCGTGATCGACGTCGACGAGTTGCGCATCGATCTCCTCGTCTCCGACGAGGAGATCGAGCGCCGGCGAGCGGCGTGGACGCCGCCCGCCCCCCGGTACACGTCGGGCGTGCTGGCCAAGTACGCCAAGCTCGTCCAAGGCGCCGAAACCGGCGCCGTCACCCGCTAGGCAGGCCGGCCCCGAACCGGCGACCGAATCGCGCGCCCAGGCGCGTGATCTGGTCGCAGGTTCGTCCGGCCTACCGAATCGGCGACCGAATCGCGCGCCGAGGCGCGTGATTCGGTCGCAGGTTCGGAGGAGCTCGCTTACGCGCCACACCCCCTCGGCAGACTGCGCGCCATGAAGGCGACTCCACCCGAGGTTTTGGC
The DNA here is from genome assembly GCA_035536375.1 of Acidimicrobiales bacterium. GTDB lineage: Bacteria > Actinomycetota > Acidimicrobiia > Acidimicrobiales > JACCXE01 > DATLOH01. Next base: position 701 of record DATLOH010000003.1, on the reverse strand, counting down.
GCTTGCCGAGCGACAATTCGGCGCGCTCGGTCGATCGCAGGCGCGAGCGTTGGGGTGGGCGTGGCGTGACGAGGATCGAGCGGTTCGTCACGGTGAATGGTGTCGCGAAACGAGTCACGTGCTCGTGCGCGCCGGCTCGCCCAAAACGTTCAAACGCGATGCGATGGTCGGGCTGCTGGATGCGGGCAAGGGATCGACGCTGTCTTTCCTGACCGCGGCCGCCTGTTACCGCATGGCCGGGTTCTCGCGATATCCGATCCATGTCAGCCGCTTGCATTCACGGCGAAGGAACCCCTCGGCGATTGCGGTCGTCCATCAGCCCGTCTACCTGCCGCCGCACCACTTGCTGCGGGTCGACGGCCTTCCGGTTACGTCGCCGACGCGCACGCTGTTCGATCTCGCCAACGATCCGGGGATGCATCCGAAACGCGTCGAACGCGCCATCGACTCCGCGTGGGCAGCACGGCTCACAAGCCGGGCCCGGCTATTGCGCATGGAGGACGAATGGTGCGAGCGCGGGCGGCGGGGAAGCGCGTTCATTCACGAGTTTCTCGCTACGCGGGGGCCGAACTATGGCCCGCCCGCGAGCGCGCTCGCGGCCCGGTTCATCCACATAATCCCTGAGGCGGGCATGCCCGCTCCCCGCTCGCAGGTTGACGCCGGCGATGACGAGTCCTGGATCGGCCGCATCGTCTGCGTTG
>DATLOH010000002.1:0-7392 GCA_035536375.1 Acidimicrobiales bacterium | reverse complement strand
AAGGGGCGGGCCGCCCCGGTGCGGGCCTACAAGCTCGCAGTGCTCTAGCGAGCTGCGTCTCCGGAGTCGCTAGGCCGAGCGCAGACGCCAGCCGGGCTGACCGCCAGCCTCCCAGAGCTTGCGCAGGGCACGGCCCGTCAGTTCCTCCTTGTGGAGGTAGGCCGAAGCACCGCATTCGTGAACGTCGAGCGGAAGGTCGGCCGCTGCGTACGTCGAGACCAGCACGACGGTCGTCTCGGGATGCGCGGCGGTGAGCCGGCGAGTTGTTTCGATCCCGTCGATGCCGCCCATGTTGATGTCCATGAGCACGAGATCGGGTTGCAGCGAGTCGACGACGTGCAGGGCGTCCTCACCGGATTCCGCCTCGCCGACGAGCTCGAATACGTCACCGCGCGCCAGCACCGCCCTCGCCGCATCGCGAAAGGGCGCCTGATCGTCGACGACGAGGACACGGACCGGCGTTGCAGCCATTTGCGTTCATGCTGCCCTCGCAGGGCTCACTGCGCCACGGTGAAGGCAGGCGTTTAGGGGGTGGTGCTACCACGACCCTCGGACAGATGGAGCAGGACCGCCTTGACCCGTCGATTCAGCTGCGGTTCCTCGACCAATCCGAGCTTTGAGAAGATCGAGTTGATGTGCTTTTCGACGGCTCGTTCCGACAGCACCAGCGCCGTTGCGATCGCCCCGTTGCTCTTGCCCTGAGCCATCTCGGCGATGACCTCGCGCTCGCGCGGGGTGAGGCGTCCGATGCCGGATTCGTCGCGTTGCGATCGTCCGTCGACAAGGGCTTCAACGACCTTCGGGTCGATGACCGACCCGCCGTCGGCGACCTCTCGGATGGCGTTCACCAGCTGCCCCACGTCGGACACCCGCTCCTTGAGAAGGTAGGCGCGGCCCGCGGATCCGCGTTCCAGCAACGCGACCGCGTAGGCGGGGCTGGCGAACTGGCTGAGCACGACGACCCCGATGTCGGGCTTCGTCTCGCTCAATTGCGTCGCCGCGCGGATCCCTTCGTCGGTCCCGGTCGGTGGCATGCGGATATCGGTTACGACGACATCGGGCTTTGCTTCGTCGACGAGCGCCAGCAGTGCGTCGAAATCAGCGGCGGCACCGACAACCTCGAGGTCCTTTTGCAAAGAGATGAGGGTCACCAACCCCTCGCGCAGAAGCGCGTTGTCTTCGGCTAGGACGACGCGGATCACGTTCTCAGTCTGACCGGTCGGCCAGAGCGCGGCGCGGCTAGTAGGTGTAGAACCCGCAGCCACTCTTGCGGCCGAGCATCTCGGCGCTCAGCATCCGCCGCAGGAGCGGCGCTGCGGCGTAGTTCTGATCCTTGAACTCTTCGTACAGCGCGTCGAGGATCGAAACGCTCGTGTCGAGGCCTACGAGGTCAAGCAGCGCCAACGGGCCCATCGGGAAATTGCAGCCCCCCTGCATGGCCGCGTCGATGTCCTCTTTGGTAGCGACGCCGCGCTCGAGCATCCGCACGGCGTTGTTGAGATACGGGAACAGCAACGCGTTGACGATGAAGCCGGCCTCGTCGCGTACGAGGACAGCGCTCTTGCCGCACGCTTCTGCGAACGCGGTGGCTTCGGCGATCGTCTCGTCACTTGCTGTGAGAGGCCGGACAATCTCGACGAGCTTCATCAACGGTGCGGGGTTGAAGAAGTGCACGCCGCACACACGCTCAGGGCGACCGGTCTCCATCGCCAGATCGATAACGGAAAGCGTCGACGTGTTCGTTGCGAGGATCGCGCTGTCTTGCACGACGCGGTCGAGTTCGTTGAACAACGCTTTCTTCGTGGCGAGGTCCTCGACGATCGACTCGAGCACGAGGTCGCAGTCAGCGAGATCCGAGATCTGTGCCGTTGCCCGTACGCGACCGACGGTGGCGTCGCGATCTTCCTCGCTCAGACGGCCCTTCTCGACCTGCCTTGCGAGAGACTTCTCGAGCGCGGCGACCATTCCGTCCGCGGTCTCCTGTTGCCGGCTTCGAACGACGACTTCGTAGCCCGCCTTTGCTGCGACCTCGGCGACGCCTGAGCCCATGATCCCCGAACCGACGACACCCACACGCTTGATGGTCATCGCCGCAACTTACTCAGCGGTAACAACCTCGACGCTATCGACGTCCCTAGTGGACCGCGCGCCTGGCCGTGGACGTCTGAGCGCCCACTACCGTCGCTGGCATGGGGCACCCGTTGTTCGCCGCGCTCTACGACCGCACGATGAACGCGGCGGACCAGGCCGGTCTGGGCGAACAGCGGAGACGACTCCTCACCGCCGCGCGGGGTCGCGTGATCGACGTCGGTGCGGGAACCGGCCTCAACTTGGCTCACCTACCAGCTGACGCCATCGACGAGCTCCACCTCGTCGAACCCGACAAGGCAATGGCGCGCCGTCTCGCCAAGCGGCTGGCGCTCTCACCGATAGATGCAATTGTGCACGAGCGGCCGTTGCTCGAGGCGCGCCTGCCGGCCGCCCACTTCGACGTCGTCGTGTGCAGCCTTGTGCTGTGCAGCGTCGACGACCAGGCGACGACGCTGGCCCGACTGCTCGAGCTCCTCGCTCCGGGCGGCAAGCTTCTCTTCCTGGAACACGTACGGGGCGTCGGTACCGCGGCGCGCATGCAGGATCTCGCCAGCCCTCTGTGGCAGCGCGTCGCCGGCGGCTGTCGTCCGAACCGCGACACACTCGACGCTCTCAGAAAGGCCGGTTTCGCCATCACCGACTGTGACCGCTTCCGAATCCGCAAAGTGTTCCCGCTCGTGGCCGTAGGCGTGTCGGGCGTCGCCATTCGGCGCATCCGGCCCGAGACCGAGGATTTCGAGGCCGCGTCGTGAGTGGATGGCTTGCGTTGGTCGGCGGCGCGGAATGGTCCGATGCCTGCCGCGAGTTCGACGCTCAACTTCTCGAGGCATCAGGCGGGACCGACGTGCTCGTGTTGCCGACGGCCGCCGCCTACGAACATCCTGAGCGAGCGGTCGCCCACGCCGCCGAATACTTCGAGCCGCTCGGCGGGCGCGTCAGCGGCCTCGACGTTCTGCGTCGTCCCGACGCCGAGCAGGCCGACAACGCCCACGCCGTGCGCTCGGCGAGCTTTGTCTATCTGGCCGGCGGCTCACCGTTGCATCTGCGGTCGGTGCTCAAGGACAGCGCAGTGTGGAGGGCGTTGACCGAAGCATGGGACGGCGGCACCGTCATCGCCGGTTCTTCAGCGGGAGCGATGGTGCTCGGCGAGCCGATGGTCGACCCGCGCGGCGGTGCGTTCACGCTCGGGCTCGGCCTCGTCACCTCGGTGGCCGTGATCGCTCACGCGAATTCATGGAGCGCCGAGACGCGCCATCGCACGGCGCAGCTGGCGCCGAAGGGTGTGCCCTTGGTGTCGATCGACGAGTCGACTGCCGCGCTGCGGTCACCCGACGGAACATGGTCGAGCGCCGGCGCAGGTGCCGTCTCAGTCTCCTGCGACGGGGTGGAGTGTTCGCTCAGTCAGCTTCCGTGATGGTCACTGACTCGATCCGCACTTCTTCCTTCGGCGTTCCCGCGCCCGGCGACCCCACTGCGTCGATGGCGGCCACTACGTCGAGGCCGCTCGTGACCTGACCGAACAGCGAGTACGACGGTGGAAGCCGCACCCCGTCGTTCCCGCTGATGACGAAGAACTGGCTGCCGTTCGTGTTCGGACCGGCGTTGGCCATTGCCAGCGACCCGACCTCGTAGCGACCGGCGGGTGGCAACTCGTCGGCGAACTGATAGCCAGGACCGCCGCGGCCGCTTCCCTCCGGGCACCCGCCTTGCAGCACGAACCCCGGGATGATCCGGTGGAAGTTCAAGCCGTCGTAGTAGCCGTGGCGGGCGAGGAACACGAAGCTGTTCACGGTCTCGGGCGCACGCTCAGGTGCGAGCGCAATCGTGAGGTCGCCCTTCGACGTCTTCATCAGCGCGGTGTAGCGCTTCGACGGGTCGATGCCCATCGGGGGCTTGCTGGCGAAACGAGTAGTGCGCTCGCTCTGGTGTTCGGTCGGGAAATCGGTCATCGGCTCAGCTTTCGGTAATGGTGACTTTGAGCATCTTGTGGAGCACCTTGGGCGGTACACCGTTGCTCTGCGGATCGGCGTTTCCGTCCGCCTCGATCTTCTTGACGACGTCGAGGCCATCGACGACCTTGCCGAACGGGCTGTAACTCGGCGGAAGTCCTTCACCCTGTGGACCCGTGACAACGAAGAACTGGCTCCCCTGGGTGTTGGGTCCCGAGTTGGCCATGACGATCTGGCCGACCTCGTACTTGTGGCCTTCGGGGATCTCGTCGTTGAACTTGTAACCGGGACCGCCGCTCCCCGTGCCCTCCGGGTCACCCCCTTGAATCATGAAGCCGGGGATGACGCGGTGGTAAACGACGCCGTCGTAGAAGTGGTGGCGGGCGAGGAACACGAAGTTGTTGACCGTCTTCGGCGCGTTCTTCGAGTCGAGCTCAACCTTGAAGGTGCCGGCATCCGTCTCGACCGTGGCTGTGTAGGTCTTGTCCTTCTCGAGGCAATTTTTGGGCGGACCGTCGAATTCGACCTTGCGTTCCGGAGTGCCTTCGTCCGGAGGGCACGGCGTCGTGCCCGGCTTCACCGAGGGGACAGCGACAGTCGTCGTCGTGGTCGCATCCTTCGACGCGACCGGCTCGTCGTCGCCGCCGCCGATGAGCCCACCGAGGAACAGCACGCCGACGATCGCGGCGATCGCGAGCACCGTTCTGAAGATCTGACGCCGACGCGCCGACTGCTTCTGCGCAGCGCGTATCGCTTCCTGGCGGGCCCGACTGTTCTCCCGCTGTCGTTGTCGCTTGTCCGTAGGCACGGCCGCGCAAGTTAGTGGACGTCGATCTAACCGGCAGCAGCGGCAGCTTTGATGTGGCGGTGTGAGATGGCGTTCTGCGGACGTGGCGGTGTCAGATATCGGAAGGCGCCATCTCACACCGACACCGGCCGGACCCGCCACGGGCGGCGTGGCTCACCCAGCCAAGCGGGCGGCGAGCAAATCGGAACAGACTTCGCCGGGGTCTTGAACGAGCATCGACCAAGTGACGCGTGCGGTGCGATATCCGAGGGAAAGCCAGTACAGGTCGCGCCGGTGATCGCGATCAAAGTCGGCGAAGCGGGCGTGCCAGCGACGGCCGTCGACCTCGACGATGATTCGCTTGTCGCGCCACACGAAGTCGACTCGCGCCGGCAACTGGTCTCGGCCGGGGAGCGCCGCCTGCCGCTCGAATGGTGGGAGCTCGAAGCGCCCGGCGACCTGCAGGAACATTCGCTCAAGCTCGCTCTCGGGTATCGGCTCGCCTGGTTCGTAGTCCGTCAACACGGACCGGAGCGGTCGCAGTCCGCGGCAGCCTGGCCCGAGGCGCGTCAGCGACTCAGTGATCGCCTCCAAAGAAAGTCGTTTCGAGAAGAGGAGTTCCTCTGTGAGCCAAGCGACACGCCCACGCCGCATGCCCATTGCCAGGTGGACAACCGTGTCAGCGGGTGCGACGACCGGAATTTCCCGAAGCAGCCGGGACCGTACCCGCTCGAACCGTCGCGTCTCGTGGACGGTGGCGATCTGGCAAACGTGATCCACGGCTCGCGGGACGAGCACGTGCACCTGGTGGTCGTGGAAGCCCGGGAAACCGTGCATCTGCGCCGCAGCGTCGTGCGAAACGAGCGCCCGCGCGCCCGCGTCCCACACGGAGGCCCGCAGCAACCCCTCCCACTGCAACGGAGCGAGGGTGGATCGAAACGCAGCAGCTCCCACGCGAGTCCAGAGCCCTGCGTCGATTCGACGGCGCAGCAAACTTGCGTCGCCGCCCGCGGCCAAGAATTGCGCGCGACTGAACACGCCATTTTGTCGTTGGGCGAGCCCGGCCATGACCTGGTCAATATCGCGTCTCATGCGATAAGAGAGCATGGGACCGCAAGAAAAGGTATGGCGTGAACGCACCCTTGCTGGACGTGTCGGTCTCACGTAGCGGATTGCGCCATCTGACACCGCCACGTCGCAAAAGCGCGATCTGGCACCGCCACTTGCCTCGTCTTTTGGGTTAGCGGGTGCGCCGGTAGCCTGTTCGGTCGTGAGCTTGGTTGTCCAGAAGTACGGAGGTACCTCCGTCGCGGATCCCGAGCGCATCCGTGCGGTCGCCGAGAACATCGAGCGAACGCGCCGGCGCGGCGATGTGGTGGTGGTCGTCTCGGCGATGGGCAAGGAGACCGACGAGCTCATCCGGCTGGCCGAATCGGTGTCGCCGGGGTCGCAGCCGGGCCGCGAGATGGACATGCTCCTGACCGCAGGCGAGCGCAAGGCGACTGCACTACTGGTCATGGCGCTAGAGAACATGGGTTGTGCGGCGGTGAGCTTCACCGGAAGCCAGGCCGGTTTCATCACCGATACGCAGCACCGCAACGCGAAGATCCTCGAAGTGCGCCCGGAACGGCTTCGCGAGGCGGTCGCCGCGGGCAAGGTCCCGGTGGTCGGCGGGGCTCAGGGTGTGTCGACGGACCGTGACGTGACGTTTCTCGGCAGGGGTGGATCTGACACGACCGCCGTTGCGCTCGCCGCCACCCTCGGCGCCGAGTCCTGCGAGCTCTACACCGACGTTTCGGGAGTCTTCACCGCCGACCCGCGGCTGGTCCCGTCGGCGCGTCGGCTCAGCTGCCTCAGTTTCGACGAGATGCTCGAGATGTCGGCGACGGGCTGCCCAAAGCCCGAGATGCGATCAGTCGAGTTCGCGCGAACTCACCGCGTCCGGCTGCACGTCCGTTCGAGCTTCACGTGGGAGCCGGGCACCTGGGTCACCGAGGAGGATCCCACCATGGAACAGGCCATCATCACCGCAGTCACGCACGACGTGTCCGAGGCAAAGCTCACCGTCAACAAGGTCCCCGACGCGCCCGGCATCGCCGCCCGACTCTTCCGCGCGCTCGCCGACGTCGCCGTGAACGTCGACATGATCGTGCAGAACGTGAGCCACTCCGGCACGACCGACATCTCCTTCACCGTCCCGAACTCAGATCTGCGCGCCGCGATCGACGTCGCCAGCGACCTCGCCACCGAGATCGGGGCGGGCGACGTGACGCCGGATGCCGACATCGGCCGTGTGTCGCTGGTCGGAGCGGGAATGAAGACGCACCCGGGTGTCGCTGCGACGATGTTCGAGACGCTCGCGCACGCCGGTATCAACATCGACATGATCTCGACCTCCGCTATCCGGATCAGCTGCGTCGTCCGTCAGGACCAGGTCGAAGAAGCGGTGCAAGCGCTGCACGACGCGTTCAAGCTCGAGGCCAACGTCTGATGGGCGTCCGGCTCGGACTTCTCGGCGCGACCGGCCAGGTCGGCACGGTCATGCGGTCGATCCTCGCGGAGCGC
>DATLOH010000001.1:0-5612 GCA_035536375.1 Acidimicrobiales bacterium | reverse complement strand
GCGGGTTGCGCGGACTTGCGCGGGCTATTCGGTGAAGAGGGTGGGGCCCTGGGGAGCTTCGGGGGCCGGGGGGTCGAGGCCTAGGTGGGCCCAGGCTCGGGCGGTTGCGATACGGCCCCTCGGTGTGCGGGCCAGCAGGCCGCTGACCAGGAGGAACGGCTCGTGGACGTCCTCGACCGTCTCGGGCTCCTCGCCCACCGCCACGGCGAGAGTCGTCAACCCGACGGGTCCACCGCCGAAACCACTGCACAGTGCCGAGAGAACGGCACGGTCGACCTTGTCGAGGCCGAGGTCGTCGACGCCATAGAGCGCCAGACCCGTTCGGGCAGCGTCGCGATCGATGTGGCCGTCACCGCGCACCTCGGCCACGTCGCGGACGCGTTTCAGCAGACGATTTGCGATGCGCGGCGTACCGCGGGAACGGCCGGCGATCTCCGCCGCTCCGTCGGCAGTGATCGACACGCCGAGGATGGTCGCGGCGCGTTCGAGAATGATCTGCAGCTCGTTCGCCGGGTAGTGATCGAGGCGCACCACCATGCCGAAGCGGTCGCGCAGCGGAGCGGACACGAGCCCGGTGCGGGTTGTCGCGCCCACGAGCGTGAACGACGGCAGCTCGAGCCTCAACGAGCGCGCCGCCGGCCCCTTGCCGAGGACGACGTCGAGCTGGAAATCCTCCATCGCCGGGTACAGCACTTCTTCGACGGCGCGCGGCAGACGGTGGATCTCGTCGATGAACAGCACGTCACCCTGCTGTAGGTCGGTCAGCAGCGCCGCAAGGTCGCCCGCTCGCACGATCGCCGGCCCGGACGTCACGCGGATGCTGACGCCCATTTCTGCCGCAACGATGCCGGCCAGCGACGTCTTTCCCAACCCTGGCGGGCCCGCGAGCAGCACATGGTCGGCCGGCCGGTTGCGCAGGCGCGCCGCTTCGAGCATCACTGACAGGTGCTCGCGCACCTCACCTTGACCGACGAATTCGTCGAGATTCCGCGGCCGCAGCCCGGCCTCTTCGGCCCGCTCGATCGGATCCGATCGGGCGCCGAGGAGCTCCTCACGCGGGCTCATCGGGCTACCGCCAGGGCCCGCAGTGCGACGCGCAACAGCGCTGAAGGGTCGTCTTCGCCCTCTGGCAGCTCGCGCACTGCGGACGAGATTTCGTCAGGCGCATATCCGAGGCCCGCCAGGGCGGCGCGAACGTCCGCGCGTGCGCCCGCCGGGGCCGTTGCGTCACCGGCGGCGGCGAGGGTCAACTCGGGGTCGCCGTCTACGTCGAGACGGGTTTTGAGTTCGATCACCATCCGCGCCGCCGTCTTCTTGCCGACGTTTGGTACCGCGCACAGCGCGTCGAGATCGTCGGTCGCCACTGCCCGGCGCAGGCTGGCCGGGCTGAGGTGGCTCAAAATCGTCAGCGCCAGCGACGGTCCGACGCCGTGGGCGCCAATCAGTGCTTCGAAACAGGCCCGTTCCTCGTCCGTGCCAAATCCGAACAGCACGATTGCGTCGTCGCGGACGTGCGTGTGCACATGGAGGAACACGGCGTCGCCAGCTTCGCCGGCGGCAACGAGGGTGCGCGTCGGGACCTGCACGCGGTAGCCGACACCGCCGACCTCCACGAGCAGCTCCCCGGCGGCGCGTCGCTCGAGCAGTACGCCGCGCAGCGACCCGATCATCGAGCCGCCGCCAGCTTCGCCCGCCGAGGCGCGAGAGTCGCGTGCGTGAGCGCCAGTGCGAGTGCGTCGGCGGCGTCGGGCGGGCTCGGTACGACTGCGAGCGAAAGCTGCACCTGCACCATGCGCTGCACCTGTTCCTTCGACGCCGCGCCGTACCCGGTGATCGTGGCCTTGACCTCGTTGGCGGTGTACTCCGCCACCGTGCAGCCGGCCTCCGCCGCGAGCGCGAGCGCCAAACCGCTGGCCTGACCGACCGACATTGCCGTGCGTACGTTTGTCTGGAAGAACACGCGCTCCACTGCGACCGCGTCCGGTCGGAGTTCGTCGAGCAGCGACCGAATGTCAGCGGCCAGTGCGGCGAGCCGCTGAGGGAGCGGGTCGTCCTTGTCGGTCCTGAGGACGCCAAAGGCCCGCGCCACCGGCGTGGCGCCTGGTGCTACGTCAACGGCGCCATAGCCGCACCGCGACAGCCCTGGGTCGATGCCGAGGACGAACATGCGTTCGCAGCGTAGTGGCCCGACCGAATCGGCTGGTGGATGCGCTCAGGCGACGGTGATGGTGACCTTGTCCATGACCGGCGGGTCGTACGCGACGTGGCCACCGTCGCCCAACACGAACCAGATGGTGTGCTCACCGGCGGCGAGGGCAGGCGTCGTGAAGGTGGTCTCCGCGAAGTGGATGATCTTGCCCTCCTCTTTCGGGATCGCCGTTCCCGGCGCCACGCTCGAGGGGTCGATGTCGATGAAGGCGTGAAGGTGGCCGGTCGTCTTGCTGGGGGGAATGTCACTGGCCGCAGCGACAAGCGTCACGCCTTCGACCTTCAACGTGACCTGCGCACTCGCACCCGCGGCCGACGTGGCGGGAGCCGTGGCGTCAACGGTCGGTCCAGTTACCTTGACGGTGACGGAGTCGACGACGTCGGTGATGCGGGTGTGAGCGCCGTCTCCTAAGACGACGGTGAGCTTGTGGGTGCCGATCGACAGCCCGGAAATCCGGACGGGATTGTCGGCCGAGTGCACGACGCCCGCCTCCTTGGGGACTGACTGGCCGACGGCAACTGGCTCACGGTCGATGAACACGTGGAAGTGCCCGCTCTTGCCCGACGTGTCGTTGTCGGCCTTCACGATCTCGACGCCACTGACCGTGAGGTTCAGATCGACGACGTTGCCGGCAACCTCTTCGTTCGCACGCGGGGTGGAAATGGCGAGCGCAGGCTTGGCCGGATCGGGTGTCTCCTGCTTCGCCGCCGAGTCGTCGTCGTCGCTCCCACATGCGGACGTGATCAGCGTCATCGCCAGAACGGCGGCCAGTGTCTTCACGATTCGTCGCATGTCGCTCCCTTGGGTTGGTGCGAAATGTCTAGTACGCCCAGTTTGCGCGGCGGCGTTAGCCATCAGGAAGCGGAGCGAACTGCGGCAACGAGTTCAGCGGTCGGCTTGAAGGTGAGGCCGGCGAGCGCACGGTGTGAGTAGCGCACCACGCCTTCCGGGTCGATCACGAACACGCAACGTCGATAGAACCCGAGCGGTCCGAGCACGCCATACGCCTGCGCGATGGCCTTGTCCTCGTCGGCCAAGAGCGGGAAACCGAAACCCCCCTGGCGACACGAGAAGTCCTCGTGGCTTGCGACTGACTGAGGGCTGATCGCCAGCAACTGCGCGTCGAACTCAGAGAAGTCGTCGACCCCCTCGGAGTACGCATTCAACTGCCGCGTACACACCGGGGTGTTGTCACCCGGATAAAAGACAAGGATCACCGCCCGGCCGCAGTAATCACCGAGCGAATAGTCGACGCCACCAGTGCCAGGAGCGGTGAATTCCGGCGCCTTATCCCCGACTCCGATCACGAGCGCGCCTCCGACTCGAGCCTTCGCTGCTGAGATTGATGCGATCCGGGCACATTGAGCCCGGAGATTGCCCGCAACGCATCACCCAGCGACGAGAGAGCGCGCGACACGGTCAGAAACCTACTTCTGGGAAGGGTTTGCCTCGCATAACGAGCCGAACTGTGCCGAGAAAGGAGACCGGGTCAAACGAGAAGAGCCCCGCCTCAGGCCATCGCGCTTTCGAAGACGGAGTCCGGGATGTCGAAGTTGGCGTAAACGTTCTGGACGTCGTCGTGATCCTCTAGGGCGTCCAGCAGGCGCAGGACCGACTTCGCAGTGGATTCGCTTTCGACGGGGACGGAGTTCTGGGCGAGCATCGTTGTCTCGGCCGACTCGAACCCGACGTTGGCGGCCGCCAGCGCTTCCTTCACCTGCGTGAGGTCGGTCGGCGCACAAGTGACCTGCCACGTGTCGCCTTGCTGAGTGAGGTCCTCCGCGCCCGCTTCGAGCGCTATCGACATCAGATCGTCCTCGGAGATCTCGCTCGTGACGATGATCACGCCCTTGCGCTCGAACTGCCAGCCGACTGCGCCTGGCTCCGCCATCGACCCACCGTTCTTCGAGAAAAGGCTGCGAACCTCCGCTCCCGTGCGATTTCGGTTGTCGCTCAGGCAGTCGACGAGCATCGCCACGCCGCCGGGCGCATAACCCTCGTACATGATCGACTCGTAGCGCACGCCTTCCAGCTCGCCCGTGCCGCGCTTGATGGCGCGCTCGATGGTGTCCAACGGCACCGAACTCTCACGCGCTTTGGCGAACATGGAGCGCAGCGTCGGGTTGGTGACCGGGTCACCGCCGCCTTCACGCGCCGCCACCTCGACCTGGCGGATCAGCTTGGCGAACACCTTGGCGCGCTTCTGGTCGGCGGCGCCCTTCTTGTGCTTAATGGTCGCCCATTTGGAATGCCCACTCACAGCGTTACTCCCTGCAGGAAGAGTTGATGGATACGGAGATCGTCGGAAAGCTCAGGGTGGAACGCGGTGACAATCGTGCGGCCGGAGCGGCACACCACGGGCTCGCCGTCGATCCATGCCAGAACCTCGACGTCGTCACCCACGCGCTCGACGCGCGGAGCGCGGATGAACACGGCGGGAAAACGATCACCGGCGAGACCCTCCACGTCGATGTCCTGCTCGAAGCTGTCGACCTGGCGGCCCCACGCGTTACGACGCACAGTCATGTCGACGGCTCCGAATGTGCGCTGATCGGCGCGCCCGTCGACGATCTCGGACGCGAGCAGGATCATCCCGGCACACGTCCCGAGGGCCGGCAAGCCGTCACGCAACCGTTCCTGCAGGGCCTCGAAGAGACCGGACGACTCGAGCAGGAGCGACATCGTCGTCGTCTCCCCGCCCGGCAGGACCACGGCGTCGACACCGCCTAAGTGCTCTGGGGCGCGAACCACGACGACGGATGCGTCGAGGTTGCGCAGCGCGTCAGCGTGCTCGGCTACCGCGCCCTGCAGAGCAAGGACGCCGACCTTTGGCACCTGGAGGCATCCCGACGGCGAGGTTCACCAGCCACGCTCCGCGAGGCGGGTCTCGACCTTCGACGCCTCTTCGCCGCGCATCGCCTCGCCCAACCCGCGGCTGACCTTGGCGACAATCCCGGCGTCGGAGTAGTGCGTAGTGGCCTCGACGATCGCCCGCGCCCGCCGGGCGGGATCATCACTCTTGAAGATGCCGGAGCCGACGAAGACCGCCTCGGCGCCGAGCTGCATGACGAGCGACGCATCCGCTGGTGTGGCCAGCCCGCCGGCGCAGAACATCGGCACGGGCAGGCGACCGGTGGTGGCGACTTCCTCGACCAGGTCGACCGGCGCTTGGAGTTCCTTGGCCCAGCGGTAGCGCTCGGTCGAGTCCGCGGTACCGATGGCGCGGATGTCGCTCAGGATGGCGCGCAGGTGGCGCACGGCATGCACGACGTCGCCGGTGCCGGCCTCGCCCTTCGAGCGGATCATCGCCGCGCCCTCGCTGATGCGGCGCAGCGCCTCACCGAGGTTGGTGGCACCGCACACGAAGGGCACGGTGAAGCCCCACTTGTCGATGTGATGCGAC